>NZ_JTHF01000017.1 GCF_001043895.1 Methylobacterium indicum | reverse complement strand
CCGACCCGGACGTGGCCGCCCGCGGTGGCGGCGAGCGCCACCATCGGAAACTCGGCCCGCGAGATGCCGAAGGCCGACCACAGCGCGTCCTTGGGCAGACGGTCGCGCATCTGCAGCAGCGTCTCGGGCGTCGCCGGTGCGCCCCACGGGATGCCGAGGCAGATCTGGAACAGGGGCGGCGAATCGAGGTGCCCCTCCGCCAGGAGGTGACGGGCGAGCTCGATCTGGCCGAGGTCGAACACCTCGATCTCGGGCTTCGCCCCCGCCTCGCGGATCATGGCCGCCATCGCCCGCAGGTGCGCGGGTGTGTTCATGAAGGCGTGCTCGCCGAAATTCATCGTCGCGACGTCGAGGGTGCAGATCTCGGGGCGCAACGCCGTGACGTGGCGGGTGCGCGCCTCGGGCGGGGCCAGCGTCGTCCCGGGCCCCGCCACCGCCGGATCGGGATCGCCCGCGACGTAGCGCCCACCGGCACCGGTGGTCAGGTTGAGGACGACCTCGGCGTTCCGCTCCCGGATCCGCTCCACCACCTCGCGATAGAGGGCAAGCTCCATGCTGGGCTTGCCCGTCGCGGGGTCACGGACGTGGATGTGGACGATCGCGGCGCCGGCCTCGGCCGCCTCAAGGGCCGATTGCGCGATGGCCTGCGGGCTCACCGGTACCGCCGGGTTCTTCGAGGCGGTGTCGAACGAGCCGGTGAGGGCGCAGGTGATGACGGTCTTGCGGGACATCCGGTCCTCCCTCAGAGCATGCCGCCGTCGACCACCAGGGTCTCGCCGGTGACGTAGGCGGCGCCGGCGGCCAGGAAGAGCATCGCCTCGGCGATATCCTCGGGCTTGGCGAGCCGCGCCAGCAGGGTGCGCGACAGGGTGTCGGCCTTGCGCGCCTCGGGCCAGCCCTGGGTCCAGGGCGTCTCGACGAGGCCCGGCGCCACGGCGTTGACCCGGACCTCCGGGGCGAGCGCCCGGGCGAGGCTGCGGGTGAGGTTCACGAGGCCCGCCTTGCTCGCCGAGTAGGCGATGCTGGAGCCGCGCCGGCCGAGCCCGGCCACCGAGGCGGTGTTGACGATGGCGCCTTTCGATTGGCGCAGGGCCGGCGCCGCCGCGTGAGCGCAGCGATAGGGCCCGATCAGGTTCGTCGACAGGATGGTCTGCCAGAAATCCTCGGTCATCGCGTCGAGGTCGGCGAACTCGACCGGCGTGGCCGAGGCCGGGGTGCCGGCATTGTTGATGAGGATGTCGAGGCCGCCGAGATCGTCGATCCCGCGTGCGACCATGGCCTCGGCCTCGCCCGGCACCGAGACGGTACCGACGAGCGCCCGGACCTTCAGCCCCTCGGCGGCGAGCCGCGCGGCGGCGTCCGGCCCGCGCCCGTCCTCGGCGAGGTGGTTGAGCATCACCTCGGCGCCGCAGCGCGCGAAGAGCGTGACGGCGGCGAGCCCGATCCCCGAGGCGCCGCCGGTGACGAGCACGCGGCGCCCGTGCAGATCCGCACTGATCATGTCGTTTCCACCCTGCGAAATGTTGTTTCGCGGGAGAGTGGCGGGCGGGGAGGGGCTTGTCCAGAGCCGCCGAACGCATCGGGGGTGCGCTGCCGCGTGGCTCGACGGGGCCGGGTGACGTGCCAAGATCGCGGGTCGAGCGGCATATCGGAGGCTCGGAGCGACGCCGACCGAGGGCCGTCCCTCCGATGCGGTGTCCCTTCCGGGGGGAGGTTGCAGGGAGCCGTCGCAGGAGGTTCGGCCGACCGAAGGCCGCGTGCGATTTTCGGCCGCCGCAATCTCGACATGCAAGATCGCCGGATCGAGACGTCACGAAAAAGGAAGCAACTCGATCGCCTGAGCCAAGCTGCTTCGCGACGCTGAGAATAAACCGGGCAATTCGATTTTGCCCACAACCTCATCCCGCGGTTGTCTCGATCGGGGATCGCGGTTTCGTTGACGCCGGACCGGCGTCCGGAGGAGGGATCGAGAGGTCTCCGCGCTCTTCGAGGCCTCCGAGGCTGCCATGCGGCATTTCAGACGACGTCGTGGTCGGGATGACGTGAGAGGGTCGATTCTCACGTCTTCTGCTTGCTAGATCCGCGCCCGATCACGTTGCGATCGGCCGCGGATCTAGGTCTTTGATTTTACAGCATTTTCTATGACGAACCGGGACCCGCTTCGTCGGACGATGCTCTAGGCCGCCTTCTTCGCCGCCTCGCCGTAGAAGGTCCCGCCCTTCTCGGCCATCGCCACCAGGGTCGCCGGTGGGGTGAAGCGGGCGCCGTGCTTGGCTTCCAGCGTGCGGCAGAGGTCCACGAACCGGGCCGCCCCCATGAAGTCGATGTAGGACAGGGCGCCCCCGGTGAACGGCGCGAAGCCGAAGCCGAGGATCGAGCCGACATCGGCCTCGCGCGGGTCAGTCACGACGCCCTCGCCGAACGTGCGGGCCGCCTCCAGGGCCTGGGTGACGAGGAGGCGCTGCCTCAGCTCCGAAAAATTCACCGCCTCCGGATCGAGTGTCGTCTCCTGAAGGTCGCGAAGGCCCGGCCAGAGCTTCTTCGATCCCTGCTCGGGATAGTCGTAGAAGCCCTTGCGGTTCTTGCGCCCGAGCCGGCCCTCGCCCTCGACGAGGGCGGTGAGCAGGCGCTCCTGATGCGGGTTCACGGCGGCCTCGCCGACCTGCGCCTTCGTCGCCTTGACGATCTTGAGGGCGAGGTCGACGCCGACCTCGTCGTTGAGCGAGAGGGGCCCCACCGGCATGCCGGCTTGACGCCCGGCATTCTCGATCATCGCCGCCGGCACGCCCTCGGCCAGCATCAGGTGCCCTTCGAGGATGTAGGCGCCGACGCAGCGATTGGCGAAGAAGCCGCGGGCGTCGTTGACGACGATCGGGGTCTTCTTGATCGCCCGGACGTAGTCGAGGGCCACTGCCAGCGCCCGCTCGCCCGTGGCCTTCCCCATGATGATCTCGACCAGCATCATCTTCTCGACCGGCGAGAAGAAGTGGATGCCGATGAACTGCTCAGGCCGCGACGAGGCCTTGGCGAGCCCGCTGATCGGCAGGGTCGAGGTGTTGGAGGCGAAGATCGCGTCCGGCCCGATCACCGCCTCGACCTTGGCGATGACCTCGGCCTTGACCTTCGGATCCTCGAACACCGCCTCGACCACGAGATCGCAGCCGGCGAGCGCCGAATAGTCGCCGGTCGCGGTGATGCGGGACAGCAGCGCGTCGCGGTCGGCGGTCTTGGCGCGGCCTTTCATGATCTGGTCGGAGACGAGCTTGTGGGCGTAAGCCTTGCCCTTCTCGGCGGCGTCCGCCGACTGGTCGACCAGCACGACCTCGAGCCCGGCATTGGCCGAGACATAGGCGATGCCTGCCCCCATGAAGCCGGCGCCGACGACGCCGACCTTCTTGAGCGAGACCGCGCCGACGCCCTTCGGCCGGCGGGCGCCCTTGTTGAGCTCGCCCATCGACAGAAAGAGGGTGCGGATCATCGCCGCCGCTTCCGGCGAGCGCAGGATCTTGGCGAAGTACCGGCTCTCGACCTTGAGCGCCAGATCCATCGGGAGTTGCAGGCCCTCGTAGACGGCGTGCAGGATCGCCTTCGCGGCGGGGTAGTTGTCGTGGGTCTCGCGGCGGTAGATGGCGTTGGCCGGCGGCCAGGTCATCATGCCGGCGGGCGAGTAGACCTTGCCCGACGGCGCCTTGAACTTGGGCTGGTCCCAGGGCGCAACGGCGGAGCCGCCGGCCTTGATCCACTCCTTCGCCTTTGCGACGATCTCGGCCCGCGGCGCCACCGCGTGGGCGAGGCCCATGTTGCGGGCCATCAGCGGGCGGATCTGCTCGCCCTTGAACAGCATCTGGAGGGCGTCGCCGGTCTGCATCAGGCGGGCGACGCGCTGGGTGCCGCCGGCACCCGGAAACAGCCCGACCTTGATCTCCGGCAGGCCGACCCGGGTCTTGTCGTCATCCGACAGCACCCGGTGGTGGCAGGCGAGCGCCAGCTCGAAGGCGCCGCCGAGGCAGGTGCCGTGCACGGCGGCCGCGAACGGCTTCCCGCAGGTCTCGAGCTTGCGGTAGAGGAGCGTCAGCCGGCGCGATTCCTCGAAGAAGAAGGTCATCGCTTCCTCCTCGCCGCGCTCGCGCGCGAGCCGCGCGTGCTCGACGCCGAGGCCTTGGAGCATCGTCAGGTCGGCGCCGCCCGAGAAGGTGTCCTTGCCCGAGGTGATCACGCAGCCCTTGATGGCGGCATCCGCCACCACGGCGTCGACGATCTGGTTGAGCTCGTCCATCACCTCCGGGGTGACGACGTTCATCGAGCGGCTGGGCATGTCCCAGGTGGCGAGCGCCACGCCGTCGGCATCGGTCTCGAAGCGGAAATTCGTGAGGTTCATGGCGAAGGCCTCGTGAGAGCGATTACGGCTTGGCCGGTGCCGGGGAAGGCGCAGGCACCGGAGCGGGGGCGGGCGCCGCCCCGGGCGCGGGGGCCTGGCCGTTGCCCTGCTGCGACAGGGCCGCCAGCGAGAGCAGGTTCATCATCTTGGTCACCGCGTCCTTGGTGATCGTGGTGACCATCGAGGTCGGGTCGGCGTTGAGGGCCTGGAACTTCTGGTAGACCGGGTCGTCGTAGATCGCCGCCAGCCGCTTCAGCTCGGCCGCATCGAATTTTTGGGCGTATTCCTTGGCAAGTCCGTCGACGAGGCCGTCGCGCTCCTGCGCGAAGGTCTTCTCCAGCTCGGGCCGCAGCTTGCCGGCCTGCTCGGCGCTCATTCCCGAGAGGGTCTTCTCCTCGGCCTGCTTGAACGCCTGCGTCAGGTTGCGGGCGACCGTCTTGGTGACGATGTCGCGGGCGAGCGCCAGACGGTCGTCGTCGGCCCGGGCCGGACCGGCGAGGACCAGCGCGAGGGCGAGGCCGGCGGCGAGGGGGGGGAGGGGACGCATCAGGCTCACACCCGCTCGATGATGGTGGCGGTGCCCATGCCGGCACCGATGCAGAGGGTGACGAGCGCAGTCTGCTTGCCCGTCCGCTCCAGCTCGTCGAGCACGGTGCCGAGGATCATCGCGCCGGTGGCGCCGAGCGGATGGCCGAGCGCGATGGCCCCGCCATTGACGTTGACCTTGGCCGGGTCGACGTCGAAGGCCTGGAGGAAGCGCAGGACCACCGCCGCGAAGGCCTCGTTCACCTCGAACAGGTCGATGTCACCGATGCTCATGCCGGCGCGGGCCAGCACCTTGCGGGTCACGTCGACCGGGCCGGTCAGCATCAGGGCCGGGTCCGAGCCGATATTGGCGAAGGCCCGGATGCGGCCGCGGGGCTTGAGGCCCGCCTTCGCACCGGCCTCTTGCGAGCCGATCAGCACCGCGGCGGCGCCGTCGACGATGCCCGACGAATTGCCGGCATGGTGGACATGCTCGACCGCCTCGACATCCGGATGCGCGTCGATGGCCACGGCGTCGAACCCGCCCATCTGGCCCATCTGGACGAAGGAGGGCTTGAGAGCGGCGAGCGACTGCATGTCGGTGCTCGGGCGGCGGTGCTCGTCGTGGTCGAGCAGCGTCAGGCCGTTGACGTCGCGCACCGGCACGACCGAGTTCTTGAACCGGCCGTCCTCCCAGGAGCGGGCGGCGCGCTTTTGCGATTCGACCGCGTAGGCGTCGCATTCGTCGCGGGAGAAGCCGTACTTGGTGGCGATCAGGTCGGCCGAGACGCCCTGCGGCATGAAGTACGACTTGATGGCGATGGCCGGATCGACCGGCCAGGCGCCGCCCGACGCCCCGATGCCGATGCGGCTCATCGATTCGACGCCGCCGCCGACCGCCATGTCGTGCTGGCCGCTCATCACCTGGGCGGCGGCGAAGTTCACCGCGTCGAGGCCCGAGGCGCAGAACCGGTTGATCTGCACGCCCGGGACGTGGATCCCGTAATCGGCCACCAGGGCGGCCGCCCGCGCGATGTCGCCGCCGGCCTCGCCGACCGGATCGACGCAGCCGAGCACCACGTCGTCGACGAGCGTGGTGTCGAGGGAGTTGCGGTCCTTGAGGGCGCGCAAGGCGGTTTCGGCGAGGCGGAGCGCCGTCACCTCGTGCAGCGAGCCGTCGGGCTTGCCGCGGCCGCGGGGCGTGCGGACGTGGTCGTAGATGTAGGCGTCGGGCATCTCGTCCTCCTCAGGCCGCCCCTTCTGGGGGGAGGCTCTGGCATGCTTCGCCGCATATCGCGAATGTTGGGCACTCGAGAGTGCCCGATGGTGCTACGCACCCTTGATGTCGTTCAGGCGTCGATCGAGATCGGTGACTCGTTCACGCCACTCGGCACTTTCGCCCACTTCGTCCCAGAGTTCCGCGATCTCCGAACCGTCCGTCAAGACCCGCGCGAGGGAGGCGCGGGCTTGTCCGATCAGCTCAGGAACGTCGCGAATCCTCGCCGCTTGAGCCGCGATGATGTCTCGTATGTCGTCGGGCAGTTTCCGATCCGGTCGATCATAGGCGGTCGCGACCATCTCGGCTGCAGCAACGGCATTTTGCCCTGCGTCGACCTCCAGATAGTCCGCTTGCGCCAGGGCCGACGCGAAAGCTTGCGCAATCGCGTCGATCTTGCCGTCCCGCACACGACAGAAACTCTCGAAAGCGCCGTCGTTCTCGAAAGCTCCCAGCCCCCAGGCACCCATGGTCGACCGCAGCGCCTAGAACAGCTCCGCCGGCACCGCCATGACGGCGTCGGACCCGGCCGAGATCCGGGCGAGCCGGGTGCCGGTCTCGGGCAGCACGCGCTCGACGTAGAACCGGCCGGTGGCCAGCCGCGCGTCGAGGCGCTCGGCGATGCCCTCGCCGGACTTCTTCTTCTCGGCGGTCGCCTTGGCGATGCGGCCCCACATGTAGCCGAGGGCGACGAGGCCCATCAGGTGCATGTAGTCGGTCGCGGCGGCCCCCGCATTGTCGGGCTTGGCCATCGCATTCTGCATCAGCCACATCGTGGCCTGCTGCAGGTGGCCGAGGCTCTTCATCAGGGGGGCGCAGAACGGCTTGAGGCTCTCGTCCGCGCCGTTCTCCTTGCAGAAGCCCTCGACCTCGGCGAGGAAGCGCATCATCGCCCGACCGCCGTCGCGCGGCAGCTTGCGGCCGACGAGGTCCATCGCCTGGATGCCGTTGGCGCCCTCGTAGATCTGGGCGATGCGGGCGTCGCGCACGAATTGCGACATCCCCCATTCCTCGATGTAGCCGTGGCCGCCGAACATCTGCTGGGCATCGACCGCGTTGGAAAAGCCCCGGTCGGTCAGCACGCCCTTCACCACCGGGGTGAGCAGGCCCATGTGGTCCTCCGCCGCCTGACGGGCGGCCGGATCCTCGGAGCGGTGGGCGATGTCGGCCTGGAGCGCGGTCCAGATCACGAGCGCCCGGGCGGCCTCGTTGAAGGCCCGGATGGTCATGAGCGTCCGGCGCACGTCCGGATGGACGATGATCGGGTCGGCGGGCTTCTCGGGCGCGGCCGCTCCGGTGAGCGCGCGGCCCTGGAGCCGGTCGCGGGCGTAGGCGACGGCGTTCTGGTAGGCGACCTCGGACTGGCCGAGCCCCTGGATGCCGACGGCGAGCCGGGCCTCGTTCATCATCACGAACATGGCGTTCAGGCCGCGATTGGCCTCGCCAACGAGCCAGCCGGTGGCGCCGTCGTAGTTCATCACGCAGGTGGCGTTGCCGTGGATGCCCATCTTGTGCTCGATGGCGCCGCACGACACCCCGTTGCGGGCACCCAAAGTCCCGTCGGGCCCGACCAGGAACTTCGGCACCACGAAGAGCGAGATGCCCTTGGTGCCGGCCGGCGCGCCCTCGATCCGGGCGATCACCAGGTGGATGATGTTCTCCGACAGGTCGTGCTCGCCGGCCGAGATGAAGATCTTGGTGCCGGTGAGCGCGTAGGAACCGTCGCCGTTCGGCACCGCCTTGGTCTTCAGGAGGCCGAGATCCGTGCCGCAATGCGGCTCGGTCAGGTTCATCGTCCCGGTCCAGGTGCCCTCGACCATCTTGGGCAGGTAGGTACGCTTCTGCTCCTCGGAGCCGTGCACCAGGAGCGCGGCCATCGCGCCCTGCGTCAGGCCCGGATACATGCCGAGCGCGGTGTTGGCGCCGGATACGAATTCCTGCATCACGCTGTTGAGGGTGTGGGGCAGGCCCTGGCCGCCATACTCCTCGGGCATCGACAGGCCCATCCAGCCGCCGCCCGCATAGGCGTCGTAGCCGGCCTTGAAGCCCTTGGGCGTCGTCACGCGGCCGTCGGGGTGGCGGGTGCAACCCTCGCTGTCGCCGACCCGGTTGAGGGGGGCCAGCACCTCCTCGCACAGCTTCGCGCCCTCGGCGATCACCGCCTCGACCACGTCGGGCGTCGCCTCGGCGAAGCCGGGCAGGTTGCTGTAGCGCGCGAATCCGAACACGTCGTTGAGGAGGAACAGCACGTCCTCCACCGGCGCCTTGTAGCTCGGCATGTTTCCCCGCTCCCAGGATCCGTTCCCTCGTCGCGCACGGCGTCGGCCGCGGCGAGATAGTTCATATCTAAACTATCTCGATCGAGAACGGAAGAGGGGCGGGGGGCTGCCGCGGGAGTCACGCGTGAGATCGCCGAATCCGGTACGTCCTCCGACGGTCGGTTCGGCGCTCCTGTCCGGGCGGCACCTGCCCCCGCTGGATGCCGCCAGATTACCCGATCTCAGGCGGCGGTCTTGCCGTAGCCCCGCAGCGCCTCGAGCGCCCGCTCGATTTCCGCCTTCTGGTTTTCGAGATGGGTGATCTGCTCGGCGACTTGGGCGGGGCTGAGGGCGAGCGCACCGCCGGCCCCGGTCTCGGCCAACTCGTCGCCGTCGACCATCGCGGCGATCTCGCGCAGCGTGAAGCCGAGTTCCTTGCCCCGCAGGATGGTGGCCAGGCGCGAACGGTCGTCCTCGGTGTAGAGCCTGGTCGTGCCGCGGCGTTGCGGATGCAGCAAGCCCTTCGCCTCGTAGAAGCGCAAGGCCCGCAGGGTGACGCCGAATTCCTCGGCGAGGTCGCCGATGGTCAAGGTTGCCGGGGACGCCGAGCGCCCCGCCGGGCGACCAGGACGGGTCACAGGTCCGGCAGAGCGAACCGACGCTCCTCTGCCACTCTCGGTCTGCCGATCATAAGCCATGCCGTTTCCCCCGTTGAACCACACGTCGCGCCCCGAACCACCGGTGCCCTTCGGACCCGTGATGACACAAAGAAGGTCAAATGACCTCCCTAAGGGAAAGGTAACGTCAACTTGAGCGTGTGTTACTTACGGTAAAAAGCTATATGTAGCAGTCGCTTACGCGATAAAACGGCTTACCGTTATATTCTGGATGGATGGCAAAAATCGGGCTTTTTGGCTGTTTTCCTCATGCGGGTACGCGTCAGAGTTGTGAGCAAAAATCGCCCAAAATCAGGTTGCGCACGCAACTGAGTGGCAGCGATCCCACTCCCTGACAGCGCTTCGCACGGGCTTTAACCACTTGTTTACCGTGTCGATCGAAAGTGCCGAACGAAACCTTTCAGGCCGCGGCCGCTGACCGGATCTTCATGATCGACCAGGGTGCCGGGTTTCGACCGGCCCCGGCCGGTGCCTATCCGCGAGACCCTTCGGCCACCCTTGCGCAGAGCCCGCCATGCGACGGACCGCTCCTACCCTCGATGCCTTCGATCCGGAGCTGCGCGACGCCGCCCGGGAGGCAGCTCGGCGCGCCGGTCTGTCGGTGGACGAGTGGCTGGCGGAAGCGATCAGCGAAGGATCGGCCCGGGCGGGGGTGCGGCAGCAACCGCGCCGCGCCGCATCCGGATCCCGCCGCGGCCGCGGCGATGCGTTTCCGGCTCAAGCCTTCATGCCGGCCGATACCGGAGAGCACCCTCGGGGCGACCGATCCTGGCACCATGAGCCGCCCCGCGGCCATCGCCCGCGCCCGGCGCGCGGCCCGGTCGCCGAGCCGGTCCGCCACCAGCCCGTCCCCGCGCCGGCTCCCGCTACCGCCACCGCCATCCCGGCCGCGGCGATCCCGGCGGCGATCGCGGGCGACGCGGCCCTGATCGAGGCCGTTGCGGCGATCGGTCGGCGCCTCGATGCCATCGACCGCCGTATCACCGAGAGCCGGGAGGCCACCGACGAGGTGGTCGCGAAGGCGGTCAAGGGCATCGAGACCCGCCTGACCGAGGCTGCGCCCCATGGGCCGGCCCCGCGTCCGGCCGGACGGCGCAATCGCCCGGCGCCCGACAGCCTCGCCGCCGCGGTGGCGGAGATCCGCCAGCGCCAGCAGCAACTCGACGAGGGCTCGCCCGAGGAGGAGAGCGATCTCCTCGTCGACGGCCTGAGGCGCGACCTCGCCTGGGTCGTGGAGACCACCGAGGCCGCCGCCGACGCCCTCTCGCCGGCCATCGCGGGGCTGCAGGCCGAGACGTCGCGGCTGCGCGAATCGATCGGTTCGCTCGCGACGAGCGGCGACCTCGTCACGCTGGAGCAGGCCGTCCGCCCCCTCGCCGACGAGGTGCAGCGGGCCCGCGACCCCGCCGATCTCGTGGCGGTCGCCGGCCCGATCGACCTGATGCGCGTCCAGGTCGGCCGCCTCGCCGAGGAAGTCGCCGCCGACGTGCATGCCCGGGTGACGCAGGACGTCGAGCGTCTGGCCCGGCAAGCCGACGGTGCCCTCGATCCCGACCGGGCCGGCCTCGCCGACCGGGACGCGCTGGCCAAGCTTTTCGGCGAGCTCGACGAGATCCGCGCGCAGATCGCGATCCTGGCCGAGCCGGCCCGCGTGCAGAACCTGGCCCGCTCCGTCGACGAGCTGACCGAGACCGTGACCCGGCTCGGCAACGGCATGCTCGACAGCCCGGCCCTGATGAACGAGCTGCGGCCCCTCTTGGAGGAGATCCGCGAGGGCGTGCGCGCCCCGGCCGCCGATGCGCCGGCGCTGGTCCAGGGCATCGCCGACCTCGACCGCAAGATCGACGACCTGCGTGCCGAGCGCCGCGAGCAGCCGGATGCGGCCGGCGACATCCTCGGGCGCATCGACGCCCTCTCGGCGAAGGTCGATCAGGTCGCGGCGGTGAACACCGTCGGGGACGTGATGGAGCGGCTCGAGCAGATCGGCGAGACCCTGCGTCAGCCGGCCTTGCCGAGCGGCGATCTCGCGTCCATCCACGGCATGCTGCGCAGCCTCGCCGAGAAGCTCGACCGGGTCGGACCCGGGACCGGCGGCGAGACCCTCGACGGCCTCGAGCGTCAGGTCCTGGCCCTGGCCGGCCGCATCGACACCCGCGGCAGCGACCCGGCTCTCGCCGGCCTCGAGCGCACCATGGGCGACCTCCTGGCCCAGGTCGCGCTCCTGCGCGACGAGGCGCCGATCCAGGCCGCGGCCGAGCGCGCCGCCCGCAGCGTCGCCGATTCCCTCGGCGCCGAACGTCAGGGCGCGGCGGCGGCCGAAGGTCTCGGCGGGCTGCAGGCTGCGCTCGCCGACATGCGGATGCAGCAGGCCGCGTCCGACAAGCGCATGCAGGCGACGATGGAGGGGGTCCACGCCGCCCTCGAGCAGCTGGTCGCCCGGTTCGCCCCGGTCGAGACCCGCACCGAGGAGCCGGCGCCGGCTCTCGCCGCCCCCGCCCGCCGGACCGGGCGAAACCTCCGCGAGACTCTGCGCGAGAGCGCCGCGCCGGCGGAGCGCCCGGCCCCGCGGCTCGGCCCGGCGAGCCCCGCCGACGAGATGCTGGAGCCCGGTGCTTCCCGCCCGCGCCAGCCGCAACCGGCCCCATCCCAACCGGTCCAATCCGAGACCGCCACGCCCCTCGAGACGCCGGCCGGCGACATCAAGGCGAGCTTCATCGCCGCCGCTCGCCGCGCCGCCCAGGCCGCCGCCGCCGAGGCTGCCGGCACCGACGCGGCTTTCCCGGCCGCCGAGCGCCAGGGCGAGGCCCGCGGCAGCCTCGTCGAGCGGCTCCGGGCCGGGATCGAGCGCCGCCGCCGGCCGCTCCTCCTCGGCATCGCGGCGATCGTGCTCGCCCTCGGGACGCTGCAGGCCCTCCAGGGCTCGGGCGCCCGGCTCGGGAGCGCGACGGTCTCCCGCGAGGCGGCGGCGCCGTCCGATCCGGCCACGACCCAGTCGGTGGCGGCGCATGCCACCCCGAAGGCTCTCGGTGCCCACGGAGACGTGGCGGATGCGAAAGCTTCCTCCGCCAAGCCCGACGACCGGGCCGAGGCCGCCAGATCCGCCGACCCGTCCAAATCCGGTGACCCGGCAAAGCCCGGCGAGGTCGCCCAGTCGGCCGACGCGGCGAAGGCCGCGGATCTCGGCAAGTCGGCGGATCTCGGCAAGTCGGCGGAGCTTGGTAAGTCGGCGGAGCTTGGTAAGTCGGCGGAGCTTGGTAAGTCGGCGGAGCTTGGTAAGGCGGCCGATCTCGGCAAACCGATGGAGCCCGCGAAGTCCGCCCTGCCGCGGGTGGCCGACATGGCGTCCTTGAGCGGCGACCTATCCGGCATCCCGGCCGGCGCCGCCCCCCTGCGCAAGGCCGCCCTGGAGGGCGACGGGGCCGCGATCTACGAGCTTGCCAGCCGTGCCGTCGACGGTCGCGGCCTGCCGCGGGACGCGGCGCTCGCTGCCAAGCTGTTCGACCGTCTGGCGAGCGCCGGCTACGCTCCGGCGCAGTACCGCCTCGGCAGCCAGTACGAGAAGGGCCTCGGCCTCGTCCGCGACCAGGACAAGGCCCGGCTGTGGTATGGCCGCGCGGCGATCCAGGGCCATGTCCGGGCCATGCACAACCTCGCGGTGATGCTGGCCGAATCGGGTGCCGCCGGCGGCAAGCCCGATTACGCCTCCGCGTCGAACTGGTTCCGCAAGGCGGCCGAATACGGCGTGCGCGACAGCCAGTACAACCTCGCGGTGCTCCTCGCCCGCGGCCTCGGCGTCAACCAGGATCTGGCCCAGGCCTATGGCTGGTTCTCCGCCGCCGCGGCGCAGGGCGACGACGATGCCGGCCGCAAGCGCGACGAGGTCGCCGGCAAGCTGGCGCCGAAGGACCTGACGGCCGCCCGTGCCGCGGCCGAGGCCTGGAAGGCGAAGACCCCGGACCCGGCGGTGAACGATCCGCCGCCGATGCGGGTCGAGACCGCCTCGCCGGCCGGCGGGATGTCGCTGATCGGCGCACCGCCGCCCCTCACGACGGGCCGGGGGACCGGAAAGGTCTGATTGGGCGAATGATCGACGAAGGGCGCGGAGGAATCCGCGCCCTTCGTCGTTCCGGCATCCCGGGCTTCCGGCCCGGATCCTCGTCCGGTTTCCCCTGCGGCGAAAACATGGTCTAGGATCGGGATCCCGCGCCGTCCCGGACCGCTCCCGCGTTGCAGATCTACCTTCCGATCGCCGAGATGCCGGTCAGCGTCCTTGTCCTCATCGGGCTCGGCGCGGCGGTGGGGTTCATTTCCGGGCTGTTCGGCATCGGCGGCGGTTTCCTGATGACGCCGATCCTGATCGTGATGGGCATCCCGCCGGCCATCGCCGTCGCGACCCAGACCGCGCCGATCGTCGCCTCGTCGGCGACCAGCGTTCTGGCGGCGCTTCGCCGCAACGCCCTGGATCTGCGCCTCGGCCTCGTCCTGGTGCTGGGGGGCTTTGCCGGGACGAGCCTCGGCGTCTGGTTCTTCGCCGCCATGCGGCGGGCCGGCCAGCTCGACCTCGTCATCACGGTCGCCTACGTCACGCTGTTCACGGTGGTGGGTGGGCTGATGCTCGCCGAATCGGTGCGCGGGTTCTGGGCGAGGCGGCGCGGCCGGGCGCGGCCCGCACGGCTCGGCGGCGATCACGCCGCCTACATGGCCTGGCCGCTGCGGATGAGGTTTCCCCGCTCGCGGCTCTACGCCAGCGTGATCCCGATCCTGGGCCTTGCCCTGTTCGTGGGCTTTGCCGGCGCGGTGCTGGGCATCGGCGGCGGCTTCATCCTGGTGCCGGCGCTCCTCTACCTCATGCGGGTCCCGACCGGCGTGGTGGTGGGCACCTCGCAGTTCCAGATCCTGTGCACCAGCTTCGTCGCCCTGGTGCTGCATGCGACCCAGAACCAGGCGGTCGACATCGTGCTGGCGGTGATCCTGATCGTCGGCGGGGTCTTCGGCGCGCAGTTCGGCGCGCGGGCCGGCCGCAACCTGCGCTCGGAATATTTCCGGTTCCTGCTCGCGATCCTGGTCCTGGCGGTGGGTCTGCGCTTCGCGGTCGAGCTGGTGCTACGGCCCGCGGAGCCGTTCTCGATCGTGGTCCAGGAGGCGCGCTGATGCGCGTCGGATCGACCCTCGTCGTAAGAGGGGGAAACCCGCCCCAGCACCGTCCACGGGTGGTTTGCCGGGCGGCCCTGATGGTTCTGGGCCTCCTCTCCATCGGCCCGGCGCAGGCCGAATCCCTGGTGGTGAGCCTGTCGTTCAATCGACTCGCCGTCACCTCGACCTACACGGGGACCTCGGTCGCGGTCTTCGGCGCGGTCGAGCGCGACGGCCAGGCGGCGGCGCGCTCCGGCGGCTACGACGTGGTGGTGACGATCCGAGGGCCCCGCCAGTCGCTCACGGTGCGCGAGAAGGAGGCGCTCGGGCCGGTCTGGATCAACCGGGCCCAGCAGAAATTCGCCGAGGTGCCGAGCTTCCTGGCAGTCCTGTCCTCGCGGGCCCTGCCCGATCTCGCCGACGCGGCGACGCGCCGGCGCCTGCGGCTCGGCCTCTCGGCCATCGTCGCCGCCCCCGACCTGACCCTGGCGGCGCCGGTGCCGGACGATCCCTTTCGCGAGGCGCTGCTGCGCCTGCGCCGGCGCGAGCGGCTGTTCACCGAGACCGCGTCCGGGGTGCGCTTCCTGTCGCCCACGGTGTTTCGCGCCACCGCGCCGCTGCCGGCCACCGCGCCGGTCGGCGCCTACGACGTCGAGGTGGTGCTGCTGGCCGGCGGCGTGCCGCTCGCCCGGCACGAAGGGCGGTTCGATCTCGTCAAGTCGGGGATCGAGCAGGGGATCGCGACATTCGCCCGCGATTGGTCGCTGGCCTACGGGCTTGCCGTCGGGGCGCTGGCGCTCATCTCCGGCTGGCTCGCCAGCGTGATCTTCCGGAGAGATTGATGCCCCGCACCTCGTCCCCCGCCGCCCTGATCCTCGGGGCTGCGGGCCTGATCCCCTTCCTGGGCCTCTCCGCGCTGGTGATCCTCGGCCAGTCGCCGTTCGGGGTCGCGCCGCGTCCGCTGCTCGCCGCCTACGGCGCCGTCATCGCCTCGTTCCTCGGCGGCCTGCGCTGGGGCGCGGCCGCCGCCTCGCCGGAGGGGCGAGGCGCCGACTACGCCGTCGCGGTGGTGCCCTCGCTCGTCGCCTGGGCGGCGTTGTTCGCGCCGGCCCCCTGGGACCTCAGGGCGCTCGGCGCCCTGGTCCTCGCCTGGGGCCTCGTCGACCAGGACCTGCCGCGGCGCGGGCTGGTGCCGGCCTGGCTCGGACGCTTGCGGCTGGTGCTGTCGGGCGTGGCTGGGCTGGCGTTGCTGGCGGCGGGCTTTCTAAGTGCGTCATAGTATCGCGTCGACAATCGGCCAGCAAAGCGCCCTGGGCAAAGCTGGAAGATGATCGCTGGAGCATTTTCCGACGAAGTGGATACTGGTTCGTCTAAGAAATGCGGCAAAATCGAAGGCCTGGAGAGCTTTGCGATTGCTACGCAATCGTGAAGTGCTCTAGTGGTCGTTTCCTTCGTATATCCACATGGGGACGGTGTTTCCGGCCCTAGAAAAACCCACAGATTGATAGAAATTAACTGCATTAAACTCTGAAACTATTATGTGCTGATGAAAATCTTTATATATTTCCTTCAACTGCCGAATGATCTCTCTTCCCACGCCGCGGCCGTGATAATCAGGCAAAACGAGAAGATGAGGGTAATATACCACGAGACAGCCGTCCGAAATCGCATTTCCTAAGCCGATCAACCTATCCTCGCTCCAAGCGGAGATTACGTTTTCGGAGTTTTTCAAAGCCTTCAGCAATATTTCCGGCTTTTGCGCCGAAGACCATCCATTTGACTTATAGAGATTGACGATATCGACAATGGGAAGCTCTTTGGTTGATCGATAGTCGATAACGCCCATTCTCCCCTCCTGACGACGGGCTCGCCCATTGGCGCAACGATCATCGGCATACTCGCTGTTCAGGTCGTCGGCAGCAAGGAGGATCCATTGGCCACGGATCGCGGCGATGTCTGCGTCGATGATGGCGGGCTCCAAGGCCGATGGGACGCTTTCCGGCCAATTCATACAGAGAGCCGCTTTCAACGGCCGCAGGTCTGATTCGATATCCGCTTCGCGACGCGATCAGGCGGAAAGCGGATGATCACTCCCGCGTCAGCATCGTCCGGCTGATCGCGAAGACCCGCCCGTCGCCGATCAGGTGGGCGGTGAACCCGCCGGGGAAGAGGTCGTCGAACACCTTGTCGCGGACGTTGAGCCCGCCGGTGAGCGCCCCGAAGGCCGGCATCACCAGGCGGGTGCCGTCGAGGACGAAGCAGCGCCGGCGCACCGCGCGGCCGCGCATCGCCACCTTGCCGATCGGGTGGAAATGGCCCGCGACCTCACCGATCTCGGGCTTGTCCGCCGGCTCGTGCCGGAGCATCAATCCGCCGACCGTGAGGGTGTCGGCGAAGCGGCCGCCGACGCCGTCCTGCACCGCCCGGTCGTGGTTGCCGGAGATCCAGATCCAGTCGCGGCCCTCCTGCAGGGCGGCGATGAGCGCCCGGTCGGCGACGTCGAGGCGGGCCGGCCCCTGCGCGTCGTGGAAGGAATCGCCCAAGCACACCACGCAGGCCGGGTCGAGGCGGGCCACCGCCTCGTGCAGGTTCGCCAGGGTCTCGCGGGTGTCGTAGGGCGGCAGGAACTGGCCCGAGCGGGCGGCGAAGGCCGAGCCCTTCTCGAGGTGCAGGTCGGAGACGACGAGGGTCCGATGCTCCGGCAGCCACAGGGCGCCGCTGAGGTCGAGGATCAGGGTCTCTCCGGCGAGCGTCGCGCCGGGGGTCTTGTGGGTCTTCTCGAGCTTCAGCGACACGGCCACGGTGATCGTCTTCCTGTGCCGGAGCGGGGCGCCCTCCGGTCTCTGTTCTGTCACGCCAGCGCCTCGCCGAGCAGAGCCGCCTCGGCTTCGGCCAGGATCTCGTCCGCTCCCTCGCCGTAGACCCGCTCACGCCCGATCTCGAGCATGACGTTGACGGCGAGCGGAGAAACCCGGTCGAGGGCCTTGTGGATGATTCGCCCCTGGATGCGCGCAAGCATCATACCGAGGCGGGTCACGTCGAGGAGTCCGGTTGCCGCATCCTGGCGGGCGGCCCGCAAGAGCAGGTGGCCGGGCTGGTGCTTGCGCAGCACGTCGTAGATCAGGTCGGTCGAGATCGTGACCTGCCGCCCGGTCTTGCGCAGGCCCGGATGCCGGCGCTCGATCAGCCCGGCGATCACCGCGCATTGCCGGAAGGTGCGCTTCATCATCGCCGATTCGTCGAGCCATTCCTCCAGGTCGTCGCCGAGCATGTCCTCGGCAAACAACCCGTCGAGGAAGCCGGGCTCGCGGGCGATGCGCTCCGACAGGTCGCGGGTGCAAAACACCGCGAGGCCGTAATCGTTGGCGGCAAAGCCCAGCGGCCGCATCCCGGACCGCTCCAGACGCCGCGTCAGCAGCATGCCGAGGGTCTGGTGGGCGAGCCGCCCCTCGAACGGGAAGCAGGCGAGGTAATAGCGGTTCGCCCGCGGAAAGGTCTCCACCAGGAGGTCGCGGGGGCCCGGCAGCACCGAGCGGCGGCGCTGCTGCACCAGGTAGTCGGCGACCTGCGCCGGCAGCCGGTCCCACTCGAACGGATCGGCGATCAGCGCCCGCACCCGGGCGGCGAGGAAGGTCGAGAGCGGGAATTTCGAGCCGGCATAGCTCGGGATCGCCGGGTCGGTGCCGGGCGCGCCGCGGGTGACCAGCGCCTCGTCCTCGTGCAGGCCCTCGAAGCGCAGGATCTCGCCCGCGAACAGGAAGGTGTCGCCCACCGTCAGCGTCTCGGCGAAATCCTCCTCGATCTCGCCGAGCACCCGGCCCCCCGCCGGCAGCACGGCGCCGGGCTTGGTCCGGTTGCGCCGGGCGAGCCGCACCTTGACCTTGGTCGATTCGATGATCGTGCCGACATTCATCCGGTACTGTTGCGCGGTCCGGGCGTCGCGCACCCGCCACAGCCCGTCCGGCCCGCGCAGGATCTTGGCGAAGCGCTCATAGGCCCGCAAGGCGTAGCCGCCGGTGGCGACGTAATCGAGGACCAGGGCGAAATCCTCGCGGGTCAGATCGGCATAGGGGGAGGCGGCCCGGACCTCGTCGTAGAGGTCGTCCTCCGAGAAGGCCCCGGCGCAGGCCATGCCCAGCACGTGCTGGGCCAGCACGTCGAGGGCGCCGATGCGCGGATCGGGCGTGTCCTGCGCCGCCTCCTCGACCGCGTCGAGGGCAGCGCGGCATTCGAGCATCTCGAAGCGGTTGGCGGGCACCAGATAGGCCTTGGACGGCTCGTCCATCCGGTGGTTGGCCCGGCCGATCCGCTGCATGATCCGGCTCGCCCCCTTCGGCGCCCCGATATTGATCACGAGGTCGACGTCGCCCCAGTCGATACCGAGATCGAGGGTCGCGGTGCAGACCACGGCCCGGAGCACGCCGGCCGCCATCGCGGCCTCGACCTTCCGGCGCTGGGTGGCGTCGAGGGAGCCGTGATGGAGCGCGATCGGCAGTCCGTCGTCGTTGAGGTTCCAGAGTTCCTGGAAGGTGTACTCGGCCTGGAGCCGGGTGTTGACGAAAACCAGCACCAGCTTGTGGCGGCGTATGAGATCGTACACCGCCGGCATCGACTGCCACGCCGTGTGCCCGGCGAGCGGCAGGGTGCGGCCGGTCTCCAGCATGTGCAGGTCGGCGCGCGCCCCGCCCTCGACGGTGATGAGGTCGGCCATCGCTGCTTCCGGGTATTGCGGCACCAGGTAGCGCCGCAGCGCGTCGGGCTCGCGCACCGTCGCCGACAGGCCGGTCATGGCGAGCCCCGGAGCGAGGCGATGCAGCCGGGCCAGCCCGAGGCTCAGGAGGTCGCCGCGCTTCGAGGTGACGAGGGCGTGCAGCTCGTCGAGCACCACCCGCTTGAGGCCGCGAAACAGCTCGGCCGCCTCGCGGTGGGCGATCAGCAAAGCCAGCTGCTCGGGGGTGGTGAGCAGGATGTGGGGCGGGCGCGCGACCTGCCTCGTGCGCTTGTGCGATGGAGTGTCGCCGGTGCGGGTCTCGATCCGGATTCGTTGCTCCAGCCCGATTCCCGCGACCGGCGCTTCGAGGTTGCGGGCGATGTCGACCGCGAGCGCCTTCAGGGGCGAGATGTAGAGCGTGTGCAGGCCCCCCTTGCCGCTGCCCTCGGCCAGTTCGACCAGGGTCGGCAGGAATCCGGCGAGCGTCTTGCCGGCCCCGGTCGGCGCCACCAGCAGGGCCGAGCGCCGGCTCTGCGCCGCCGCCAGCAGGGCGAGCTGGTGCGGCCGCGGGGCCCAGCCGCGCGCCGCGAACCAATCCGCGAAGGCGGGCGGCAAGGTGGCCGGCAAGGCGGGCGACGGCCCGGGCGCAGTCGTCCCGGTCGCGGGCGGCGCGCCGGAGGGCGCCTTGCGGGAGCGGGACTTGCGGGCCGGTGCGGCGGGGGAGGAGGTCTTGGGCACGCCCGGGATGTAGCGCGCGGGGCGGTTTCGTGGGATGGCGGCGCGATCGATCGTTCGCACAGGTTCTCGGGAGCGCCCGTCGTGGGTCTCGAATGCACGCCCTGGATCACCCTCGACGAGTCCGAACTCGACGAGAGCTTCGTGCGCGCCTCCGGCCCGGGCGGCCAGAACGTCAACAAGGTGTCGTCCGCGGTGCAGCTGCGCTTCGACGTGCGCCGCTCGCCCTCGCTGCCCAACGCCGTGGCGATCCGCCTGATGAAGCTCGCGGGGCGCCGCCTCACCGCGGACGGCGTCCTGGTCATCACCGCCCAGAACCACCGCACCCAGGAGCGCAACCGCGCCGAGGCGCGGGAGCGCCTCGTCGACCTCGTCCGCGAGGCCGCCGTGCCGCCGACCCCGCGCCGCCCGACCCGTCCGACCCTGGCCTCGAAGAAGCGCCGGCTGGAGGACAAGGGCCGCCGCGGGGACGTGAAGAAGTTGCGGGGCGGCAAGCCCGGCTTCGACTGACGAGGCCGCCGCCGGCGACGGTCACGCCGCCGCGGGACCGAGATCGCGGTCGTTATGGTCGCGTACGGAGATTTCGGTATCTGTCAGAACTTCAAGGACTTGTGCCTTAGGGGAAGCTTCACGCTTAGGCGGCCAAGCTTCGCGACAGTCTCGTCCTGCTCAGCGACCCCGCCATGAAGATTTCGGCCTCCTCCTCGGCCGCCCGGCCGCCCCTCGCCAGGATGTCGGTATCCTGGGTCCTCTGCCTCGTCGTCGGGCTGATGGGTGTGCTGCTGCTCGCCCAGGCCACCGGCGCGCTCGTCGGGGCCGCCCGCGAGCAGGCGGAGGCGGGCAAGGTGGTCACCCTGTCGGTCGGCAGCCGCGCCCTCCTGGGCACGCTGCTGGCGAACCGGCTCGAGCGCGGTACCGCGCTGACGGCGCTCGGTACCGAGGCCGCGGCGGCCCCGGACATGCGGGCCGCCCTCGCCAAGGGACGCGCGGCGGCGGACAAGGGTTTTGCCGACACCGTGGCGGCCCTGGAGGGCACCGACCAGCCGACGGTCGCCGCCACCCTCGGCCGGCTGCGCGAGGTGCAGGCCGCCCTCGTCGCCCTGCGCCCGCGCATCGACGCCGCCCTGGACCGGGCCCGGACCGACCGGGAGGCCTCGATCCTCGCCGACGCCACGGCCGCCTACGGCGCGCTCCTCGACGGCCTGTCGGCGACGACGGACGCGGTCGATACGGCGATCAGCTCCTCCGATCCGGCGATGCGAGCGGCCCGGCTGGTCAAGCGGTCGGCCTGGGCGACCCGGGTGGCGGCCGGCGGGGCCGCCCTGCGCCTCCAGACCGGCGTGGCGAACCCGGCCTCGTGGTCGCCCGCCGGCACGCTCGCGGCCGCCGAGGATCGCGGGCGGGTCGACCAGACCTGGGCCGGCGCCGTCGATGCCGTCGCCCGTGTCCCCGATGGACCGATCCGGGCCGCCTTCGAGACCGCGCAGGCGCGCAACTTCTCCGCCGCCGCCAAGGAGGAGCGCCGCGCCCTCGCCGAGGCCCTGGGCGCCGGGCGGCCGGTCGGGATCGCGATCCAGGACCTGCGCCGGCGCGACACCGACAACCAGGCCACCATCGTCGACCTCGCCAACGTCGCCCTCGACGCGATGGTGGACCGGGCCCGGATCCTCTCGGACGACGCGAAGCGGACGGTGATCCGCAACGGCGCGATCCTCGCCGCCGCCCTGCTCCTGGCGGTCCTCGGCCTTCTCTGCATCGTCCGCGGCGTGCTGCGGCCGATCCGGGCGATGACCCGCAGCATGGGCGACCTCGCCGCGGGCCGGCTCGACGCCGTGGTCCCGGGGATCGATCGTCGCGACGAGATCGGCGCGATGGCCGCGGCGGTGCAGGTGTTCAAGACCACGATGATCCAGTCCCGCCGCCTGGAGGCCGAGACCGCCCAGGCGCGTCTCTCGGCGGAGGCGCAGCGCCTCGCCGGGATGCGCGAGCTGGCCGACCGCCTCGAGGCCACGGTCGGCGAGGTGGTCGACACGGTGTCCGCCTCGGCGACCCAGCTCCAGGCGACGGCCCGCTCGATGACCGCGGTCGCGGCCCGCACGACGGACGAATCCGGCGCGGCCTCGGGCGGCGCCCAGGCAGTGTCCGGCCGCATCGACAGCGTCGCCGACGCCGCCGGGCGGCTCGGCCAATCCGTCGCCGAGATCGGGCGGCGCGCCTCGGCCTCGGCGGATCTCGCCCGGACCGCGACCGACGAGGCGGGCCGCACCGCCGCCCTGGTGCAGGCGCTGGACGGCGCGGTCGCCAAGATCGGCGACGTGGTCGGCATCATCGCCTCCATCGCCGGCCAGACCAACCTGCTGGCGCTCAACGCCACCATCGAGGCGGCCCGTGCCGGCGAGGCGGGGCGCGGCTTCTCGGTCGTCGCCGCCGAGGTCAAGGAACTCGCCCACCAGACCGCCAAGGCCACCGACGAGATCTCCTCGCAGATCGCCCGGATCCAGGATTCGACCGCTCAGGCGGTGTCGGCGATCGGCGGCTTCGGCACGCGCATCCGCGAGATCAGCAGCGTGACGCGCTCGATCGCCGTCGCGGTCGAGGAGCAGGGCGCCGCCACCCGCGACATCGTCCACAACGCCTCGCATGCCGCGAACGGCGCCCGGGTGGTGACGCAGACCATCGACGGCGTCGCCGCCACGGCGGGCGAGACCGGCACGGCCGCCGACCACGTGCTCGCCGCGGCCTCGGCCCTGTCGCACCAGTCCGAGGACCTGCGCCAGGGCGTCTCCCGCTTCCTGGAGCGCGTGCGGGCGGCGTGAGCCGTTTGAGGGTCCCACCGAATCGCGGAAGAACGTTGGTGGGTCCAGGCACGGGAAAACACGCAGCCTCGCCCCGGATCGCGGGGCTGCCGGGACAGACGAGGGTTCCGCGACGAGGGCCCTCGCCCGGATCCGGGCACCCGAGAAGCGTCACCAGAAGGAAGAGCGATCCGACAGGCAATGGCGAATGACGCTGAGGGGCGGAGCGCGGCGAACGGGGAAACCGGATTGCAGCCCGCGGAATACCGCCGGCTACTCGATTATCTTGCGGACCTCTCAATTATTGACCATTAAAATAACATTATTACCCTATGCGATAGTCGGTTCGATGGCATTGTTGTCAATCGTACAAGGGCATCGCCCGATCGCAATGCAGTCGGACGATGCTCTAGATATTTATTTTGCGGCACATTCCGCGACAGGCGGTCCCTGCTTCGTCGGAAAATGCTACGCCGCCCCTTCGATCTCGCTCATGCTAAGGAGCTTGAACTTGGCCAGGAACCCGAGCAGGCCGATTCCCCACGTGTACGGGACCGTACCCTCCGACATCAGCTTTTCATGATAATCAGGATTGCTTTTATAATT
Source organism: Methylobacterium indicum (assembly GCF_001043895.1). Classification (GTDB taxonomy): domain Bacteria; phylum Pseudomonadota; class Alphaproteobacteria; order Rhizobiales; family Beijerinckiaceae; genus Methylobacterium; species Methylobacterium indicum. The sequence goes on along the minus strand of NZ_JTHF01000017.1, from coordinate 42,263 downwards.
AAGCAAATTGCCGTGAAACTCTCCGTCTTTGTACATGTCGTATGAAACTCCGATGTAGTCCAGGCCCGCTTCATCCTCTGGGCGGCTGAATGTAATATTTCCGTTTTTCAACGCCGCATCCAGCGACATTTGAATTCGATAGCCCATCATGGCGCTTTCGAGAGACTTCCGACTGACGGGCGTCATTCCGTCGACATGGGATAGCGCATATTGTGTATTTTCGTCTTCAAAGGCGTTTTTGTAATATTGATACATTTCTTTATATTTTTGTTTATAGTTCTCCAGCGTCAAGCTAATGCTCCGTCTGGCCTCCTCTTCGAAGGCGGCGGTTGACAATCTTGGGGCGTAATGGGCGACCCAGCCATCGGCACCCAATCCACGCATGAACGCCTCGTCGCTCTTTGGGATCGGCTCGTGCAGCATCTTGTCCGGCAACTTGATGTAGGGGGCTGGCGCCACGAACCTCATGGCGTTCCGCTCCGCGGGGCTGAGGGACGCCAGTGCGGACGGCGATAGGCGGTTATCGAGCGTCTTCAGGGTCGTCATCGCGTCCAGGACCCGGTTTGAGAGGGCCTTGGCCGCCTGGGACGTTGCATCGAAGGCCGGCCAAGCCTTCGCGGCCTTGGCCGGCGCCGCTGTCGCGATCACGTCATTCAGGATTTTCAGAGCCGTGGCACTTGATGTCATCCGGATCTCGGGGACTGCGTTCGCCGATATCATTCGCCACTCTCCCGCTCGAAGCTCAATGAAACTGAATTTGGAAATAATTTAAATTAGTTAATATTTGGTTAGATATGTGTTTTTATTTCAAAAATTGGTGGATTTGCCCGCATAAGAATACATAAGCAACATTTGAACTTACAAAAAATCACAATACTGGACCCAAACGAACGCCATCCCTATCGAATCGATCATTGTTGACTCGGTTGATACACGCAGAGACATCTTTAGCCCGTTTATACAGAAGCATATCAGTAAAAATCAGTTAGAGTCTAGGAAAGATATCTCCTCACATGCCCCCTGTCATGACGGCTGAGTACGTTGCAGGCGTGGTGTATATTTTAAATTATAGATTAAAATCATACAATTACTCGCGCCATGAGCTCGAAACTGGGTCGCCCCAAGACTCGTTTAGACAATCACGGGTGGTGAGGTCGTCCGATCACGCGCGAGCCGGTACCGCCCCCCGTCACCGCACCGTCAAGGAGGCGTGCTTGCCTCGGCGCGGACCAACGCGCAGCCTCGCCCCGGTGGCAGGGTTGTCACGAGGATGAGGCGGCGATGACGGATCACATTGCTCTGACCCGGCGCACCACCCTGGCCGGGGCGACCGCCCTGGCCCTGGCGCCCCTCGCGGCCCTGGCGCAGGGCGCTCCGGCCGACGGGCCGGCAAACGGGCGGGGGCCCGCACAGGTCACCGGCCTCGTCTACGAGGATCGCGGCGCCAAGGGCCGGCGCGGGCCCGACGATCCGGGGCTGCCCGACGTGCTGGTCTCGAACGGCCGCGAGGTGGTCCGCACCGACGCGCAGGGACGCTACACCCTGCCGATCGGCGACGAGGCGGTGATCTTCGTCGTCAAGCCGACGGGCTTCGCCCTGCCGCTCGGGCCCGACGGGCTGCCGCACTTCTCCTGCCTGCACCAGCCGGCCGGCACCCCGCCGGACCTCGCCCTGCGCTATCCCGGCATCGCGCCGACCGGGCCGCTGCCGGCTTCCGTCGATTTCGGCCTGGTGCGCCGCCCGGAGAGCGGCGACTTCGAGGTCGTACTGTTCACCGACCCGCAGCCGGAGAGCCACGCCGAGCTGACCTTCGTGCGGGACACGGCGGTCGCCCGGGTGCTTGGCACGCCCGGGGCGTTCGACACGGTCGCCTTCGGCATGACCACCGGCGACATCCTCTTCGACGACCTCTCGCTCTATCCGCGCCAGAACCGGATCATCGCGCAGATCGGCGTGCCGTGGTTTCATATCGGCGGCAACCACGACCTCAACTTCGAGGCGCCGGACGACCATTATTCCCGCGAGACCTTCAAGCGCACTTTCGGGGCGCCGTACTACGCGCTGGAACACGGCGGCGTGCTGTTCCTGATGCTCGACAACGTGAATTATCTCGGCGCCCACACCGCCAATGCGGGACGGGGCGGGCGCTACGAGGGCCGGATCGGCGAGCGCCAGCTCGCCTTCGTGGAGAATCTCCTGGGGCAGACCCCCGCCGACCGCCTCGTGGTGGTGGCGATGCATATCCCGCTGACGAACGATCTCGGGCCCGACGATCCCGCCAACAGCACCGCCGACCGGGCGCAGCTGCTGCGGCTCCTCGCCGGGCGGCCGTCGGTCAGCGTCTCGGGCCATACCCACACCACCGAGCACCATTACCTCGGCCCGGACGGCCGGGCCGGTGCCACCGGCGAGGACGCCCACCATCACCACATCCTCACCGCCGTCTCGGGCTCGTGGTGGAGCGGCCCGCCGGACCGGCGCGGGATCGCCACCGCCGACAGCCGCGACGGGACGCCGCACGGCTTCCACGTGCTCAGCATCACCGGCGGCCGGCGCTACACCACCCGCTACGTCCCGGCGAGCGACGATGCGGGCCGCCAGATGCGGATCGTGCTGGAGAGCCAGTTCCACGCCGACGACCTCGCCCGGCTGCCCGACACACGGCTCTACGAGCTTCTCGGCGCCACGATTCCGGCCGAGAGCGCGGCGGGGATGAACGTGGTGGTCAACCTGTTCGACGGCGGGCCGCGCAGCCGGGTCTCGTTCCGCATCGGCGACGGGCCGCTGATGCCGATGACCCGGACGCGCCGGCCCGACCCGTTCGTCGCCGCGCTCTATGCCCGCAACGCCGCCACCAAGAAGAGCTGGGTGAAGGCCGAGCCGTGCTCGCATCTCTGGGTCGCGCGGCTGCCGCGGGACCTGAGGGCCGGCACCCACCGCCTCACCGTCGAGGCGACCGACGAGTACGGCCGGCCGCATCGCGACGGGCTGGTGCTCGAACTCGTCGACGGCGCGGCACGAGCCGGATAGCGAGCCGCGCCCCGAAGCGCGTCAAGGCCGGCTCTCGCGAGGCTGGTGGTTCCCGAGCTGCCGATCGGACGCCGCCGATCAGAGCCGGCTCGGGAACGAGATCACGGCGTCCACCGTGTCCTTCACGGTGTCCTTGATCGCCCGGCCGGCCGGGGCGAGGTCGGGCAGGGGCACCCCGAGGAAGCGGGTCGGCTCCTCGGCCGGGGCCGCGGCGGGAGGTTGGGCGGCAGCGGTACGCTGATGCGCCTCCGGCTTCTCGCGCCGGGGCGCCGGCTTCTCCGCGGCGACGCGCTCGACCGGGCGCTTCTCGGCGGCGGCCTTCTCGCCGGCCGGCTTTGCCGAAGCGGGCCGGGGCGTCTCGGCCTTCGCCTCCCGGGCATGGACCGGCTTCGCGGCCTTCCCCTCGGCCACCGTCTCGCGCGGTGGGGTGGCGGGCTTCGCCGGGACCGCCCGGGCCGGGGGCAGCGGTGTGGATTCCGCCGAACGCGCACGCGCCGGCACCGCGCGGGGCGTCACGGCCTCGCGGCCCGCTGCCGCCTCGCGGCCCGTTGCCGCCTCGCGGGACATTGCCACCTCGCGGGGCGTGGCGACATCCCGGGCCGCGACGGTCTGACGGGGCGTCTCCGGCACCTTGGCGACGGTCGCCGGCGCCGTCACCAGGGCCGTCCCTGTCGCGGCCACGTCGGCGGCAGGCGATACCAGGGGGACGGGCGGCACGGCCGGCTTCGGGTCCAGCAGGGCGACGGGTGCGGAAGGCGGCGCTGCCGGCGGAATCTCGACCTTGCGCACGGTCGGGGGAGGGGTCGTGCGCAGGGCCGGAATGCCGTCCTTGATCTCGGGCATGTCGGCGACGCGGCCGAAATGGACCTCCGTCGGCCGCGGCCGCAGCAGGGCACTCACCGATGGATAGGCCGCGGCGGCGAGGCCCGCGCAGCCGCCGATCCCGACCACGGCCAGGGCGGCCAGCATCGCCGGACGGCCGAGACGCGGGAATGCGCGCCCCGCCGCATCGTTGCGGGGCGTACGCACCTCGGACGGGTCGATCTCCACTGGCATCATGGTGCGGGCTCTCCGTTGACCTGCCCTCAACCATGAACAGAACCGCCGAATCAGGCGTGAAGATGTCGGGGAAAAGCCCCGGACCTGTGGATAACGTGCGGTTGACGATCCGGTACCGGCCGCGCACCGCGATTGACAGGCCGCTGCGTGTCAGCGCTTGTGCACGCGGAGCGGGGGCGTCGGGATCGGACGCAGCGGGTGCGGAAAACAATTCTTGGAGTCGCGATCGCGGCCGTCGTGGCGGCGGCGGCACTCGGCGGATACCTCGTCCTCGGGCACCGGTCCGATGGCGGGCAGGGCGTGGCGGCGTTCCGGGAGGCGCGGGCCTTCGCGGTCTCCGGCCTGCTCAAGCAGGTCGAGGGACCCTACAGCCTGCTCCTCGGCGATTCGCAGATGGAGCGGCTCTCCTTGCCGACCCTGTGCGGCCACCCCGCCGTCAACGGCGCCATCGCGGGAACCCGCACGGCCGGATTGCGGGCCGTGGCCGGATGGATCGTGCTGCCGCGGCCGCCGGACGCGATCGTGGTGACGATCGGCACCAACGACCTCACGGAGCGCCAGCGCGCCGGAAATCCCGAGGCGACCGAGCATTTCCGGACCGAGATCCGGGCGCTGTTCGCCGAGCTGGCACCGAGAGCGCACGCCGTCGTCGCGACGCCGATTCCCCCCTTCGATTCCAGCCGGCCCGGCGTGACGCGTTTCTACGACGTCGCCGCCGCCGCCACCTATTCGGGCATCATCGAGCAGGAGTGCCGCCGGGCCGGATGTCGCTTCGTCGACGCCTTCGCCGACCTGCGCAACCCGGCCGGCCTCGCCCGGTCGCCGGACGGCGTGCATCTCGGGCTCGGCTCACATTCCCGCGATCGCGTCGCCGCGCGCCTCGAAGCCGCCGCCTGTCCGGGTGTTGCGGCGCGCACGCTGTGACGGAGAGGATGGCCGGCGGTGAGGACATGAATTGGGACGACTTATACTTGAATTGCGGGCCTCGCCGCCGGCCAGGATATCCCCTGGGACTGTAGAGGTGCGCCATGCCACCGATGGTGCACCCTATTCCCGACTCCCGGCCGGCAAGTGCCCAGGTGATTTTAGGGCTCGGCCGACAGGTCATGGTACCGCGGCGATTCTTCACGGGAAAGTTTTGGAATGCTCGCCGGAGCTCTTTGACAAATCGCGCCCTTAGGTTAGCAGAAGCAGTATCGGGATTTGTCCGATTCGGTCGTGCGCGCGGGGCGTCCGGCAGCGGGGCGCCAATCGAGGTCGGTTCCGCAAGGAGCGCAGGTCTCCCCCGAGCCGGGGGCGGTCGGAGGGAAGACAGATGATGGCGCGCACCGCGCATCCGATCGAGGGCGTTCCGGTCTCGCGGCCGGACAACGCCCTCGGCCGCGCGCCGCCTGAGCGCCACCGAGGACCTGCAAACCTGCCGTCGCACATCCTCCTCGACGCCCTGCCGCATAAAGTCTGGGTCCTCGACGCGGCCGGTGCGGTGTCGTTCGTCAACCGGGCGGCCCGCGAGGTCGGGTCCGGGATCGGCGAGCCCGATTCGTGGGACGGGGCGATCCACCCCAAGGATCGCAACCGGGTCGTGGCGGCCCGCGTCGCGGCGATCCGCTCGGGCCAACCCTACGACCTGACGATCCGCCTGCGCGATGCCAGCGGGCGCTGGCACTGGCACCAGACCGACCTGGTGCCGATCCGCGAGGGCGCGGACATCGCCGGCTGGATGATGACCGCGGCCGACGTCGACGACGTCGTGGCCGACAACCAGGCCCTCGAGGCCACCACCAACCTGCTGCTCCTCACCCACAAGGCCGCCGGCGTCGGGTTGTGGGACTGGAACATGCGCACCGGCGCGCTCTCCCTCTCGGCGGAGGGCGCCCGCCTGCACGGCCTCCCGGCCCAGGCCTGCACGATCACCTCCTCGTCCTGGACCGGGCTGGTCCATGCCGACGACCGCGCGACCCTGTGGGATGCGGTGACCCGGGCGGTCACCACCCGCACCCCGTTCTCGGTCGACGTGCGGGTGACCTCGGAACTCGGCGGCATCCGCTGGATCCAGAGCCTCGGCCGCGTCCTGGACGACGCCCACGGCATGAGCGGGCGCATCGTCGGCCTCACCCTCGACATCACGCCCCGCAAGCGCGCCGAGCAGGCCTTGTCCAACGCCAAGGAGGGCGCCGAGCAGGCCAACCGCGCCAAGTCGGACTTCCTGGCGATGATGAGCCACGAGATCCGCAATCCCCTCAACGCGGTCCTCGGCTACACCGAGCACATGCTCAGCCGCTCGCGCGAACCCGAGACCCTGCGCCACCTCGCCGCCGTGCAGGAAGCCGGCGAGATCCTGATCCGGGTCGTCGACGACGTGCTCGACGTGGCGCAGATCGAGGCCGGCCAGGTCACCCTCGATCCGGAAGCCTTCGTGCTCGCCGATCTCCTGGAGGGCACCGCGGCCGTGGCCCGGGGAGCGGCCGCCCGCAAGGGCGTGGCGGTGGAGGTCGTGCGCGACCCCGCCACCCCGGCCCTGGTGCTCGGCGATACCGGGCGCCTGCGCCAGGTGCTGCTCAACCTCCTCACCAACGCGGTCAAGTTCACGCCGGCGGGCCGGGTCGTCCTGACGGTGGGCCCGGAGACCGGGCGGGGCGGGGAGGGGCGGATCCTGTTCACGGTGAGCGACACCGGCATCGGCATGTCGGCGGCGCAGCAGGAGCGTCTGTTCGTGCCCTTCGGCCAGGGCGACGAATCGATCCGTCGCCGCTACGGCGGCAGCGGGCTCGGCCTCGTGATCTGCCGCCACCTCGTCGAGTTGATGGGCGGCCGGATCGACGTCGCGAGCGAACCCGGGCGCGGCACCCGCATCTGGTTCGCCGTGATGCTGCCGCCGGCCTGACGGCCGGGGCCGGCCTGACGGCCGGGGCCGGCCTGAGGGCCGGGGCCGGCGAAGGGCCAAGGGCGCGAACCCACTCGACCTGACGGTTCGAAGGACTGCCGGTGGCGGAAGGCTCCCCTCCGGCTGAGCGAGGCGATGGCTGAGACAGATGGGGTCGATGTCCAGATGAGACCGGTCAGCCTATCGGCACTGCCAGCCGCCGTGATCTTCGACATGGACGGGCTGCTTTTCGACAGCGAGAGGCTCTCTCACCACGCCATGATGGCGGCGTCGGAAGAGTTGGGATGCGGATTCACGACAGAGGATTTCATCACTCTGGTCGGACGCCCATGGTCCGCGAACCGGGCATTGCTTCAAGAGCGTATCAGTTCGCCTGACGGCGTGGAAATGTTCGAGACCGCGTGGGACCGCCATTTGCTCGGCATGAGACCTGCGCTCGCCTTGAAGCCGGGGGTCATAGACTTGCTAGCGCAGCTCGACACGCTGGGTTTGCCTCGCGCCATTTGCACGTCGTCCAGTCGCTCCGATGTCGATTTCAACTTGGAATTACATAGTCTGGACGGTCGTTTCCAGGCGATCGTCGCCGCTGGCGATTACCTGCATGGGAAGCCGGCCCCAGACCCTTTCTTGCGCGCCGCAGAGGTGTTGGGCGTGAAGCCCGAAGAGTGCTTGGCCCTGGAAGACTCCCACAACGGGGTGAGATCAGCTGCGGCGGCGGGCATGTGCACCGTGATGGTCCCCGACTTACTCCCTGCCACCGACGAGATGCGGCGTCTTTGCCGTTGTATCGTGCCCGACCTGCATGACGTTCGCCGAATGCTCGGATGAGGGCATCACAACCCCGAATCGACGTCGCGCCGAAACCCGGTTCAGTTCCGCCCTCCGAGCGGCTATTGACCGTCTCATGCAGTGGACGGATGACGGGCTGGTTCTCGGGGCGCGGCGGCACGGCGAGGCCGGCGTCGTCCTCGAACTGATGACCGCCGAGCACGGGCGCCATCTCGGACTCGTTCATGGCGGGCGCTCGCGGCGGATGCAGCCGGTGCTCCAGCCCGGCAACCTGGTGCGGGCGGTGTGGCGGGCGCGGCTCGACGAGGGCCTGGGCGCCTATGCGGTCGAGCCGATCGAGAGCGCCAGCGCGCGGCTGATCGGCTCGCGCCTCGCCCTCTACGGCATCGGCTACGCCGCCGGCCTGCTGCGGCTCCTGCCCGAGCGCGATCCCCATCCCGCCCTGTTCGCGATGGCGAAAGTGCTGATCGAGCACCTGCACGAGCCCGCAATCGCTCCGGCCCTGATGGTGCGGTTCGAGCTCGCGATGCTCGCCGAGCTCGGCTTCGGCCTCGATCTTTCGGCCTGCGCCGCCACCGGCACCAACGAATACCTCGCCTATGTCTCGCCGAAGAGCGGGCGGGCGGTGAGCGCCGCGGCCGGCGAGCCCTGGCGCGACCGGCTGCTGGCGCTGCCCGACTTCCTGGTCGACCGACCCGACCGCCGCGGCCTCAACGTGCCGACGCCCCGGGAGGTCAAGCAAGGCTTTACCTTAACGGGTTATTTCCTCGACCAGCACATCTGGGGCCCGCGCGACGTCGCCGAGCCGGAGGAGCGGGTCCGGTTCGTGGCCCACGGGACCGCCGGGGCCGAGTGACGCCCCGCACACGGCCGCCGGCTTCCTGGCCATCGGTCGATGTTCGTGTTATGTTCTGGTCTTGCGACCGCTGAAACCGTGAGTTGATCTGCGCCCATGGGAAAGCCCTTCGAGCCCCCCTCCGACCGCGACGGGATCGAGAACGTCGACCTGAAGGCGGCGCTCGAGGAGCGCTACCTCGCCTACGCGCTCTCGACCATCATGCACCGGGCGCTGCCCGACGCCCGCGACGGCCTCAAGCCCGTGCACCGGCGTATCCTGCACGCGATGCGGCTGCTGCGCCTCGATCCCGGCAGCGCCTACAAGAAGTGCGCCCGCGTCGTCGGCGACGTGATCGGCAAGTATCACCCCCACGGCGACGTGGCGGTCTACGATGCGCTCGTGCGCCTCGCCCAGGACTTCGCCCAGCGCTATCCGCTCGTCGACGGCCAGGGCAATTTCGGCAACATCGACGGCGATAACCCGGCGGCCCAGCGCTACACCGAGTGCCGGATGACCGAGGTCGCCCGTCTCCTCCTGGAGGGGATGGACGAGGACGCGGTCGATTTCCGCCCGAACTACGACGGGCAGGAGGAGGAGCCGGTCGTCCTGCCGGCGGCCTTCCCGAACCTGCTCGCCAACGGCTCGCAGGGCATCGCGGTCGGCATGGCGACCTCGATCCCGCCCCACAACGTGGCGGAGCTGTGTGACGCGGCGCTCTACCTGATCGGCCATCGCGACGCGACGTCGGAGCAGCTGACCACCTTCGTCAAGGGACCGGATTTTCCGACCGGCGGCATCGTCATCGATTCCGCCGCCTCGATCTCCGAGGCCTACCGGACGGGGCGCGGCGGCTTCCGGGTCCGGGCGCGCTGGCAGAAGGAGGATCTCGGCCGCGGCACCTGGGTGGTGGTCGTCACCGAGATTCCCTACGGCGTGCCGAAGGCCCGGCTGATCGAGAAGATGGCCGAGCTTCTCCACGAGAAGAAGCTGCCGCTGCTGGCCGACGTGCGCGACGAATCGGCCGAGGACGTGCGGGTGGTGCTGGAGCCGCGCTCGCGCACCGTCGATCCCGTCGTGCTGATGGAATCGCTGTTCCGGCTCACCGAACTCGAGAGCCGCATCTCGCTCAACATGAACGTGCTCGTCGGCGGGACGGTGCCGCGGGTGATCGGCCTGGCGGAGGCGCTCCGCGAGTGGCTCGACCACCGCCGGGTCGTGCTGCAGCGCCGCTCGCGCCACCGCCTCGCCCAGATCGAGCGGCGGCTCGAGATCCTCGGCGGCCTGCTCATCGTCTATCTCGACCTCGACCGGGTGATCCAGATCATCCGCGAGGAGGACGAGCCGAAGGCCGAGCTGATGCGGGTCTTCGAGCTGACCGAGCTGCAGGCCAACGCCATCCTCGACACCCGCCTGCGCTCCCTGCGCAAGCTGGAGGAGATGGAACTGAAGCGCGAGTTCGACACGCTGACCGCCGAGAAGGCCGACCTCGACGGCCTGCTCGGCTCCGACGACCTGCAGTGGAAGGCGATCACCAAGCAGATCCGCGGCGTGCGCAAGACCTACGGCCCCGAGACCCCGCTCGGCCGCCGCCGCACCACCCTGGAGAACCCGCCCGACACCTCCGGCATCGACTTCTCGGAGGCGATGGTCGAGCGCGAGCCGATCACCGTGATCGTGTCGCAGAAGGGCTGGATCCGCGCGCTCAAGGGCCACGCCGCCGACCTCTCGGGCGTGCAGTTCAAGGGCGACGATACCCTCAAGGTGAGCCTGCTCACCGAGACCACCGCCAAGATCCTGGTGCTGGCCTCGAACGGCAAGGTCTTCACCCTGGAAGCCGCCAAGCTTCCGGGCGGGCGCGGCTTCGGCGATCCGGTCCGCCTGATGGTCGACATGGACGAGGGCTCGGAGATCGTCACCGTCTGGGCGCACAAGCCGGGCGTGAAGCTCCTGCTCGCCACCACCGACGGGCGCGGCTTCGTCACGCCGGCGGACGGGCTCGTCGCCAATACCCGCAAGGGCAAGCAGGTGATCGGCCTCGACGAGCCGGCGCAGGCGAGCCTCGTCGTCGAGGTGGGGGAGGGCGACCACGTCGCCGCCTGCGGCACCAACCGCCTGATGACGGTCTTCCCCCTCGCCGAGATCCCCGAGATGGTCCGCGGCAAGGGCGTGCGGCTGCAGAAGTACCGCGACGGCGCCCTCGATTCCGTCGTGATCTTCCGTCTCGCGGACGGGCTCACCTGGCCCGACAGCGCCGGGCGCACCCGGACGGTGGCGGGCGAGGAACTGGCGAAGTGGGTCGGCCATCGCGGCACCGCCGGCACGATGGCGCCGCGGGGCTACCCCAAAGCCGGCCGTTCGTGACCGGGGCCCGGATCGCGCATGGCGAACGGGCCGCGCCCCGGCGGAGAGGCTGACGGGGAGGGCGACGAGGAGCGCGAGCGGGCACGGCTCGCCCGCGACATCCTCGTCCACAACGAGCAGGTGAAGCTCACCGCCAACCTGATGAATATCGGCGCGGCGGGCTTCGCCATCACGGGGATCGTCGCCCCGCTCACCGCCGCCATGGCGACGGGCCGCGTCACTGCGCCCGCCCTCGCGCTGATGGCCGTTTGGTTCGTGCTCGGCGTTGGTCTACACTTCGGTGCGAGGCTGACGTTGACGACCCTGCGATGATGAGCCTGACGACCTACGCCCTGGTTCTGGTCCCCTGCCTCGTGGGAGGCGCGGCGGCTCTCGGCGTGATGACGCTGCGCCGCTCCGCCGCCCGGCTCGACCGGCGGACGGCCCGGGCCGAAGCCGCACCACCCCGGAGCCGACAGGCGCGTCCCGGAGCGGTGAGGCGGGTGGCTCGGTGCTGACCATCGGAAAGCGGATGGCCGGTCGCGCCTCCGTCGTCCTGGCGGTCATCCTCGCCGCCGACCCGGCGCTCGCCGAAGTCTCGGACAAGATCGACGAGACACGCGCGGAGTACGGGATCATCACCGGCGTCCTGCTGCTCATCACCGCCCTCGCGGCGGCGAGCGGAGGTCGCCGATGGTTGCTGTTGTGGCCGGTCACCCTGATCTGGGGCCAGATCGAGTTCTGGACGGTCTGGGAATGGTTCGACGAGATTCGGCGGGACGAATCGCTGTTCCTGCTGTGGGAGAGCGGAGCGGCGGCCGCGGCTCTGCTCCTCGCTCCACCGCTCTTTGCCGGACTGGCGCGACGACGGCATCGGGCCGGCTATCCGCTGCGTCGTCGAGAGCTGTGATGAGGCGTGGAACACGGGTTCATCCGCATTGTGAGTGCGGATTCATGGGATCGCGCGTTGATGTGCAGGGCAGCCGGAGGGCAGCACGAGGCCGATCTCGCACCCGTCGATGCCGCTGGTCCCGGACGGCCTTCACGTCGATGACCTGACGCTGAAACGGCCGGATTGCTGATCACCGCCCAGACCACCGCGCCCCCGCAACCTGTCCGAGTTGCGACCGATCCTCGACGCGCGCTCACAAGCGCGTATTGGCGAATACTCGAGGACCCGCCGTGGCAAGATCGGAGCGTGACGTGGCACCTGCGCATGCGCCGCTCCCCCTGCGGCCACTGCCCGGGGCGGATCCTTGCCGAACCCGCAGCGGGGCTGGGGTCACGCAAAGCGCGCCGAAGCGAACGATTGGCCGAGGCGCAGACCGACATCGGCATGGTACTCGGCGGGGCCCGGTGCTCGTTCGTCACGACGACCGGCGATGCCTGTCGGCGGCGACACCAGGTCAAGCGACCAAGGAGATCGCACGCCGTCTCGGAGCATCGCGCAACGCCGTGCGTCGCCGGATCCGGGCCGGCCAGTTCGTGCCCTACCGCCGTGCCCCAGGCCCGAGCCGGCTCGACCTTACCATCTCCTTCGGCGAGGCACGCCGGCAGCAAGGTCAACGCAGCGCCACCGTTCGCCATCGCGAGGTGCGCGCGCAGGGCTTCACGGGCGACGACGACATCGTCCGGCGCTGGGCCGCACGGCAGAAGTCGGGGGCCCCGGCTCGACCGCCTTCCGCCCGGATCCCCTCGACACGCCGCATCACCCGGTGGCTGACGGGCGGTCCAGCCGTGTTGTCGCCCGAGGTTCGCGCCTTCACCGACGCGCTCTGCACGGCGCCACCGCGCTCGAAGCGGGCGGCCGAGGACGTCCGCGCCTCCGCGGATCTCCTGCATCGGGACGATCCCGCCGGACTGACACCTTGACTGGAGGCTGCCGCTCCCGGTGAACTCGGTGGCGTCGTCACCGGGCTTCGGCAGGACGAGGAGGCCGTGCGCGCGGCGATCGCCGAGCCCTGGAGCAACGGCCAGGGTGACGGGCAGGTCAACCGCCTCGAAGTGATCAAGCGCAGCTTATATGGTCGCGCCAGGTTCGACCTGCTCCGCCAGCGCGTGCTGCATGCTGCGTGAACCGAGACCCCCAGAGCTCAGCTGGACGAGCGCCCGCCAGTACCGAAAGTGCGGATGAACCCCGTTCCGATGCCGGCTGATAGCTTCACTCCACAAAGCTTGTTGTTGCGCATCGATCATCATGCGATGTCGGCATTTTAATGCCGGCATGACGCATGAAGCGTGTTATCGTTCATGGTCTGGCATCCAACAGAAATATTCGTTCGGCATATTGCGCCGCACAAGAAGCCGTGTATTTTTCAATCAAATCCAATCAAATCGCGGGGCTATCATGGTGTCGGCACTGAATTATTGTGCATTGTCTCTGCTTGTCTTGTCGGCCTTCCCGGCGAATGCGCAGGATCGTGCATCCTCGGTCACCGTCTTCCCGCCGATCATGCGCGAGATGGCCCGCGAGACCGCCTCGGCGCAGCCCATGGCCGGCCTGGTGACGACGCCCCAGCCGGTCCCGGCGGCGCGCCGCCCCGCCACCCAGCCCGAGCTGGTGGCGCAGCGCTACGTCGAGCCCGTCGCGGCGGCCCGCACCGGCTCGCTCGACTGAGCCTCGCCCGCGCCGGGCTCCCGTTGCACGGCGCGCCGCATCCGGCGTCGACGACGTCGCGCCCAATATCGCGGGGAGGGCGCCGTCCTCCCCGCACGACACTCTTTCGGGACGACGATCGGTGGCGCCTTCCGGATGCCGGGGGCAACCGGCGGCTTGAGATCGCCCGGTTGTCCCGTCTGGCCCTGCCTCCATGGCCTGCCGGCCCCGATTCCCGGCATCTCGTCGAGGCCGTGCCTCCGAGCCCGCCTTCATCCGCAACCCGATTCTTGACGAGACGCGTCGTGTCCGGCGTCGTCACGCCGTGATCTGCGCAATCCGCCGGAGCATGAGCCGGCGTGGATAGTGCGCGGCCTCAGGTTTCAAGCCTGCCGGAAAAAGCTATAGAGACATTAGAAGCAGGCCGAAGAGCGCCGGAAGACGAGCGCCGGGAGCGCAGGTGCCGTGGTGGGGAGTGAGTTGGGTTCCGGGACCACCATCGTCGTCGCGGACGACCACCCGCTCTTTCGCGGCGCCCTCAGGGGTGCGGTGACGGCGATCCTGCCCGGCGCCCGGATCATCGAGGCGAGCGGGCTCGAACCCCTCACCAAGATCCTCGACGCCGAGGACGAGATCGACCTCGTGCTCCTCGATCTCACCATGCCGGGCGTCCAGGGCTTTTCCGGCCTGATCTACCTGCGGGCGCAGCACCCGGCGATTCCCGTGGTCATCGTCTCGGCCAACGAGGACCCGGTGGTGATCCGCCGCGCCCTCGATTTCGGTGCCGCCGGCTTCATCCCGAAATCCCTCGAGGTCGACCGCATCGGCGAGGCGATCGGCGAGGTCCTGGCCGGCGGCAACTGGTCGCCGCCCGACATCGAGCTGTCGGCCTCCGAGGACAAGGAGACGGCGGACCTGATGCGCCGCCTCGCCACCCTCACGCCGCAGCAGGTGCGGGTGCTGATGATGCTGTCCGAGGGCCTGCTCAACAAGCAGATCGCCTACGAGCTCGGGGTCTCGGAGGCGACCGTGAAGGCCCATGTCTCGGCGATCCTGCAGAAGCTCGGCGTCGAGAGCCGGACCCAGGCCGTGATCGTCTCCTCGCGGATCGGCGCGACCCTCAAGCCCCCCGCCGGGGTGGAATAGCGCCGGTTCTTGCGAGCCGAAGCCCCGCTCAGGCGAGATGCAGGCCCGGCGGCACCCGGTCGCGGTCGCCCCGGCCGAAGCCGCGCGGTACGTCGTAGGCGGTGCCCTCCAGCCCGAACACCGCCCGGGTGGTGTCGGCGGTGGCCGGCGTCCAGCGGGCGAAGAACGGCACCAGGGGATTGCCGTCGTAGATCGTCGGCAGCGCCAGCGGCTCGGTGTCCCAGCCCATGGTCGCCAGGTGGGTGATCATGATCGGGTGCGCCTGGATCAGGTAGCCGTCGAGGCCCAGCCTTCCGGTCAGCTCGGCCACCGCCACGAACTGGCGCCCGGCGATCGGGTCCTTGGCGGTCGCGGCGGCGCGCCGCCAGGGCGCGGCACCGCAGCGCGTCCACTCGAAGATACGCGGCCCGCTCGGCGCGGTCGCGCCCTGCAGCAACTGCGGGTAGACATGGGTCTGGAGATGCGGCCGGGTCGTCGGCAGCAGGCGCGAATAGGATACCACCTCACCGTCGTCGATCCCGGCGACGTGGATGGCGTCCGGCCCGTCGAACTGGTCGCGCTCGCGCCCGTCGGGCTTGCGGCACGCCTCCCACCGCATCGTCTCCACGAAGAGACGGTGGCGAAAACAGTATATCCTGTCGAGAAGCGCCGCGTGGTCGCGGCAGTTGTCGCGATCGACGATCGTGATCAAGATCAGGGCTCCTTGCTCTGGAGCACTTCTTGAGCTTTGAACCTAGAATGAGATAGCCCGTAAATTTACGGGGAGATCGGCATGGTCTTGTTCTGGATGGCGATCAGGGCGTGTAGATACGGCATAGAAACGTCAGTGAATTGTAGAAAAAAGTATTAGTCTCTGGAGACCGGTCCATTATGCAACTCAAGGTGCGATTTTCTTGAATCGGCAAAGATTTCTCGGGTAGGAGGGAGATCGCGAAGGCCGGCCGTGATCCGAACCCCGTCGCGTTCCCTGCGTCACCGCGGCGGGACGAGCCCGATCGTCTTTCCGGTACCCGCGTGCCGTACCGGCACGAGCGACCGCTCTGGACGGCGGGGCATGCCCTCGCGGGCTCGCCGAGACCGATCGGGTGCTAACCCGGCTCCTCGGTCTTCCGGCATCGTCTTTCGGCGCGTCGGCATTTCTCCGTCCAGAAACGCTCTGGTCGATCGATCCCGCCCGCAACGCCTGGGCGACGCGGGGCCGCGTTCGACGACGCCGAGCGAGTGGGCGGCATCGCACAGGTCGTCCTCGGCCGTACGCTGGGACAGGGACCGGACTTCGGAGGTCTCGCGGCCGATCGCGCCGCTGGCCCATGCGATGCTCTCGATCTCGCTCCGGCGCGAGGCCAGTCCACCGCACGGCGCCATCGCGTGGTCGCGGGTGCGACGCCCCAAGGAAGATATCATTCCCATCTGCGCCCTCGTTAGGCGATTTCCAAAGACGATTTTATTACATAAATTTGAATATAAGAAAATTTATTGAACAATTTTTTTTGCAACTATTTTTGTAAATTACCGATGATAGAAATTGGTTGCGGCAGGCGATGTCCTCGCGTATCTTTATATTCATCGACTTATCGAATAAGGACGATCGATGCTATTCTCAACTCCCTTGGTTCGAGAACAGATCAAGCTCGACCCTCGATATGCTGACGCCCAGACAATCACGAACGACGACCTTGCCAGAATCGCTCTCGAAAGACGTGGTCTGCGCGACTTCGAATTGATGCGCCACGTCAACGCGATGCTGGGCGAACTGGGCGATGGTTCGATCGCGTTCCGCCTCTACAACGCCAGCGACGAGCGACTGTGGCTCGATCGCGAGAGCTACACGGGAAAAGCGTCCATCGCCAAGTACCCGCCTGACTACATCGTCGATCCAGGACAGTGGAGTGTCATTGTTTCCAAGGATGAGGTTGCTCCCAACAACATTGTGTACGGCAATTTCACCATTGGATATCGTGGAAATGATTCCGGGGTAACGACGCATTGGCGTTGCGGGGTTGTCGGATGCTCCGTTTCCATGAAGCGCACAGGCGAAGAATCGGGCAAAGCGCAGCCGATGGCGGCTTCGCGAGACGATCGGGTGGCGGCGATCATGCGCGGATTTCTTGGTAAGACAGTTGTTGTTGACGGACTATATACGACAAGCAATCAATATCCATTTGCTTGATTTGAATCGTCATCGGGAGGCAACCTATGATCCTCGGGCCAGCCGTCACTTCTGCAACGTTGAAGACCGACGCGCGCTATCGCGATGCGACGGCAACCGCAACGCTCCTGTCCTCCTACGCCCTGGAGCAGCGAGGCTCCACCGACTTCGAGGTGATGAAAGTCGTCAATGGGATGAAGGACGAGTACGCCTCCGGTGCATCCACGCTGCTGCGCGTATTCAATGCCTCCGGCGGACGTCTGTTCCTGCGCTCCGACGTGCATTGGCACGGCAAGGTCTGGAAATACCCGCTCGATCTGGTGATCGAGAACGGACAATGGTCGATCGCCCTCGTCGTGCATGCTGCACGCTTCGAAGGCGTCGCTGGTGGTATCGTGTATAGGACCGAAGAGGTTCCGACCGACATCTTCTGCGGCTGGGACGTTCCGTTCTGGGACGGACCGTTCTCGTCGAGCCACAAGAACACGGTTTGCGCCGAAATCCGCAAACCCGGGCATTACGACGCCGAGACCAATCTCGGCATCATGCGCAACCTGACCAATGGTGGTGGAGCATCCGCGCGGGCCGAGCATACCGGCAAGGCCGAGGAACGACCATTCGAGGTCGATCACGACTATGTTGCGGTGGTGCTGACGGCGGCCGGGACGAGCCCCGTCACCGACATCGTCATCGGCCGTTCCGATACGCTCCAGTAGGTGTAGTCATGAGCGTGACGGCCTCGCCCGAGCCCGACCTTCACCGATTGGTCGGCCTTACCCGAGATCGCGAGCGGGTTCTGCTGCTGAGCGGTTGTCTCGCACCCGGGGATTGCCTCCGCGCAGGGCGACAGATCGACGAGGGCGCGAGCGAGGCGTTGGGCCTCCTGAGGGACCTGGACGGCCGGCACGACGCCGGGTCGTCCGCCCCGTCGCGGACTGTCGTTGACGATGTCCAACGCTACGCGAAGGGAAGCCTTCTCTCGGCCGTCGGAAGCATCTCCAACTTCCAGGCGAGGCGGGAATACATCCAGGCGATTCGCGAGAACGCGAAGTTCTTTCTCGACCGAGTTCAGCACCAGGGGAACGACGTCGCAGCGATCAAGAGCCTCGCGATCGAGGCGATCGCGATGCGGGAGATCACCCGCGAGATGACGTTCTGGCATAATGCCGGCAGGGCGGCCGAGATCAATCGGCAGGCCGGCAAGGTCTGTAAGTCTTTCGTCTCGCCGGTGGTCAAGAAGGATCTTGCGCGCTTCGTAGCCGAAGTGAGCAACGGTCGTCCCTACGAAGCGATGAGCGACAGCGAGAAGATCGACGTCCTCAAGCAGGTCATCGACCGATCGGGGAAGGCCGGCACTTTCGGCACCGCCGTGAAGGCGTTGCAAGGCGTCGTCCGTCCGGCGCAGCTGGTCCTGACGGTCGTACTGATCGCGCAGGACGCGAGCGAGGCCTGGGATCCGACGCGGACGGTGACTGTCGGAGCCGCCCGGCTCGGTCTCGGCGTCGCGGCGGCCTGGGTCGGCGAGACAGCGGGCCTCGCGCTGGTCGGTGCGCTCTCCCTCGGCCCCGTCTTGGGGGCGGTCGTTCTCCTCGGCGCGGGTTACCTGGCCGGTAAGATCCTCAACGACTTCGTCGCCGACGCTCTCGACGATCTCCTCCACGAACTGAACCCCCGTATTCCAGGAGTCATGCGGTTTCAGGCCTGGGCGCCGGAGCCTTTCAGCATGAGCTTGTGTGCCGAGGTCCCGTCGGTCTCGATGAGTACGCCCCTGATGACACCGCTGAAGGCCGAAAAGGTGGCATGATACCGTTTCCGGACGATCCCTTTCGGAAGCATCACTCGATCAATCCCGCCCGCATCGCGAGCGCGACGAGCTGCACGCGGTTGACCGCGCCGAGCTTGCGGGCGGCGTTGCTCAGGTAATCCTCGACCGTGCGCTGGGACAGGGACAGGATCTCGGAGGTCTCCCAGCCGGTCTTGCCGGCGGCGGCCCAGCGGATGCACTCGATCTCGCGCCGGGTGCAGCGCGGGGCACCCTCCGGCCGCGCGATCCGGGAAGGCAGGGCGGGACCGAGGCCCCGCGAGGCGAGGTGGGCGTAGATGGCGAGCAGGTGCAGCCCGGCCCTGGCCTCGTCCGAGAGATCGATGCGGGCGCCGCCGAACGAGGCCGCGGTCTCGGTGCCGTCGATGTCGTGGATGGGCACGCAGAGCCCGTCGCCGAGGCCGAAGGCCGGGGCCTCGTCCATGACCCGCCGGGCCAGGGCGGCGTCGCGCTCGACCTCGACCTCAGACCACAGGAACGGCGCGGTGGTCCGCCGGACCTGCGCCATCACCGGGTCGTGCTGGACGTAACCGCGCGCGACGTAGCGGGTGGCCCATTCCTCCGGCCAGTGCATCAGCAGCAGGCGGTCGGGCAGGTTCTCGCCGGCGCTCTGCGGCACGCCCGCGATGGCGAAGCGCTCGTAGCCGAAGATCCCGCCGGCCCGGATCAGCACCGCCGTGATCTCGGCGGCGCTCCGCGCCGCCTTCACCGCCTGGACGAGGTCCAGCGTGACCTGACCGATCACCGCCATCGCGCAGCGCCGTCCGTTTCCGACAAGTCTCGAGCGACACCCCGCGAGACGAGGCGCGGATCACCCGTAGACTATCAGGAAACGCTCCGCCTCGCGAGGATCCGGGGGTAAAATACGCTCCCCGGATGCGTGATTTCGCCGGGCGGCCCGAGGCCGCCCGGACGGGATCGTCCTCCTGCGGCTCAGGCCGCCCGCTTCTTGAGCACCCCGACCAGAACGGCGGTGATCAGCGTGCCGACGACGAGGGCCGCGACCGCGCCGAGCACCGGCGTGATGGCGTTCGGGATCGGCAGCACGAACAGCCCGCCATGGGGCACCCGCAGGGCCACCCCGAAGGTCATCGAGACCGCGCCCGCCGCCGCCGAGCCGGCGACGAGGGCCGGGATGACCCGCAGGGGGTCGGCGGCCGCGAAGGGGATCGCGCCCTCGGTGATGAAGGCCGCGCCCAGCACCGCCGCGGCGGTCCCGGCCTCGCGCTCCTGGGCGGTGAAGCGGCCGGGGAAGAGCCGGGTGGCCAGCGCGATGCCGAGCGGCGGGGTCATGCCGGCGAGCATCACGGCGGCCATCGGGGTGTAGATCCCCGAGGAGATGAGCGCCGCCGAGGAGGCATAGGCCGCCTTGTTGATCGGTCCGCCCATGTCGACCGCCATCATGCCGCCGAGGACGAGACCCAGCACCAGCGCGCTCGCGCCCTGCATGCCCTTGAGCCAGCCGGTGAGCGCGGCGAGCAGGGCCGCCACCGGCACGCCGACGACGTAGACCATCAGGAGGCCGGTCACGAGGGTGCCCAGTAGGGGCAGGATCAGGACGGGCTTCAGGCCTTCCAGATTCTTCGGCAGGCGGATCGAGCGGTTGAGGAACGACACCGTGTAACCGGCGATGAAGCCCGCCGCGATGCCGCCGAGGAAGCCCGCGTTGAGGTTGGCCGCCAGCATCCCGCCGATCATGCCCGGCGCGATGCCGGGCCGGTCGGCGATCGAGAAGGCGATGTAGCCGGCGAGCGCCGGCACGATCAGCGCGAAGGCCGCCTTGGCGCCGATCTCGCCGAGCGCGAAGCCCAGGCTGCCCTTGTTGGCCGCCGACATCGCGTCGATGCCGCCGAACGCGAAGGCGAGCGCGATCAGGAGGCCGCCCGCCACCACGAAGGGCAGCATGAACGAGACGCCGGTCATCAGGTGCTTGTAGGCGCCGGCCTTCGTCTCGGCCGCCGCGGGGCGGTCGGGCCCGGATTCCGCGGCTCCCGCACCCTGCAGCTCGGCGTCCTTCAGGGCGGTGGCGATCAGGCCCTTGCCGTCGCGGATCGCCGCCTTGGTGGTGGTGGCGTAGACCCGCTTGCCGGAGAACCGCCCGCGATCGACGCCGGTATCGGCGGCGATGAGGACGATGTCGGCCGCCGCGATCTCGTCTGGCGTCAGGGCGTCGCGGGCGCCGACCGAGCCTTGCGTCTCGACCCGGACCTGATGGCCGAGCGCCTGCGCCGCGGCCTGGATGCCCTCCGCCGCCATGAAGGTGTGGGCGATGCCGGTCGGGCAGGAGGTGATGGCGACGATGCGCTTCACGCCGTCACCGGCGGGGGCGGGCGGAGCCCCGGCGAGCGCCCGCTCGATCACCCGGTCGGCGTCGGTCAGCACGTCCTCGATGCCCACCTCGGCGCGGCGCAAGCCCCCGAAGCGGCTGGCGCCGAGATCGCCGGAGCCGACGAGGAGCACCGCGTCGGCGCCCCGGATCGCGCCCTCGGTCAGGGGCGTGCCGGCGGTGCCGCGGCCCCGGACCTCGAGGTCGAGGCGCTGGTTGCGCCGCGCCGCCGCCCGGCGCAGGGCCTCGGCCGCCAGCACCGCATGGGTGCCGAGCTCGCCGCCCCCGACGACGGCCACCAACTGGGTCATGGGTTGTTCCTCCTCGGGTGTTCCGTCTGGATGCGTGTCGCGGCGTCTTCGGAGTTTTCGCCCTCGTTCGTCATTCCGGGGCCGCGCAGCGGCGACCGGAAGCCAGAACCGCATTTCCCTGCAGAACAGAGCGGACCGCATCCCGCTTCGTTCGGCATGGCTTGCGGTTCTGGATCCCGGGCTCTCGTCTGAGGCGAGCCCCGGGATGACTTCGAGAAGCGGATCTTTAATGAACTATGCTGAAATCTACCCGCGTCTTAGATTTTCGCGGCGGGTAGAACGCGAACCTCGATCGCCCGGGCGATTCCCTTGATCTCCGCGCGATCCGGCAGGTTCGCGCCGGCCCTCGTCAGCTTGCCGGCCGCGAAGGCCAGCGCCAGGCGGGCGGTGTCGGCGAGCGCGAGGTCGGCCGAGAGCCCCGCCACCAGCCCGGCCACCAGGGCGTCGCCGGCCCCGACGGTACTGGCGACCTCGACCACGGGGGCGAGCGCGTGCAGGGCTTTCACCGCTGCACCCTGGCCGCGCACGAAAACCGCGCCGTCCTCCCCGAGGGAGACGACGACCAGCGGGATGCCCCGCCGCACCAGGTCCGCGGCCGCGTCCACCACGTCGGCGAGGGTGGGGAGCGGCCGCCCGGCCCATTCCTCCAGCTCGTGCCGGTTCGGCTTCACGATGTCGGGCAGGGTCTCCGCCGCCAGCGCCGCGGCGAGGGCTGCGCCGGAGGCGTCGAGGAGCACGCGCGTTCCCCCGGCCTTCAGCTCCGCCGTGAGCACCGCGTAGAGGTCGGTCCCGGCGCCCGCCGGCAGGCTGCCGGCGAGCACGGCCAGCGTGTCCGGTCCGGCCTCCGCGCGCAGCACCGCCCGCACCGCGTCCAGGCTCGCCGGGTCGAGGGCGAGGCCGGGCAGGTTCACGTCGGTGGTGCCGGCGGGGTCGACGAGCTTCAGGTTGGTGCGGGTCTCGCCCGCCACCCGCAGGCAGCGGTCGGCGATGCCCTTCGCCGCAAACAGTGCCTCGAACACGGCGGCATTGCCGGCGCCGAGCACCCCCGCAGCCGTGATCGGGACGCCCCAATCGGCGAGGCAGCTCGCCACGTTGACGCCCTTGCCGCCGGCATCGTCGCGCATCGCCCGGGCGCGGTGGACGGCGCCGGGCACGAGCCGGTCGAGGGTGACGGTCCGGTCGATCGCCGGGTTGAGGGTGAGAGTCAGGATGCGGGTCACGACCGCGCCTCCGCGGTCTCGCCCGCCTTGCCGTCGAGGGCCCGCACCGAGGCGGCGTCGGGTTGCGCGCAGGCATCGATGGCCAGCGCCTCGAGGTCGGCCAGCGTGGCGGCGCGCAGGCGCGCCTTGACCGCCGGCAGGTCGCGGGGCGTCATCGAGAGCTCGTGCACGCCCAGGCCCGCGAGCAGCCCCGCCCCGAACGGATCGCCCGCGATGCCGCCGCAGACCCCGACGTAGCGCCCGTGGCGGGCCGCACCCTCGCAGGTCATCCGCACCAGGCGCAGGACCGCCGGGTGGAGCGAATCGGCCTCCGGCGCCAGCTCGGTGTTCTGACGGTCGATGGCGAGCGCGTATTGCGTGAGGTCGTTGGTACCGATCGAGAAGAAGTCGCAATGGGCGGCCAGCGCGTCGGCCTGGATCGCCGCGGCCGGTACCTCGATCATGATGCCGAGGGGCACCTCCGGCGCACCGATCTCGGTGCGGATCCGCTCGCAGGCCGCGCGCAGGGCCGTGACCTCGGGCACCGAGGTGATCATCGGGAACATGATCGAGAGGGGCGCGTCCTTGCCGGTCGGCGCTCCGGCCGGCACGCAATCCTTCGCGGCGCGGTAGAGGGCGCGCAACTGCGGCTCCATCAGGTCGGGCCGGCGCAGGAGCAGGCGGGCGCCGCGCACGCCGAGGAAGGGATTCTCCTCCTTCGGCAGGGCGAGGTGGGGCACCTGCTTGTCGCCGCCGATGTCGAGGGCGCGCACGATCAGGGGGCGGCCCTCCAGCGCCTCCAGCATCGCCCGGTAGGTGGCGTACTGGTCGTCCTCGCCCGGGGTGTCGCCGCGCTCGAGAAACAGGAACTCGGTCCGCATCAGGCCGACGCCCTCGGCGCCCTGCGAGAGGGCGAAGGGTACCTGGTCGGGGGTGTTGACGTTGGCGCCGATCGCCACGGCGTGGCCGTCGCGGGTGCGGGCCGGCAGGCCGCGCTCGCGCGCCTCCTCCTCCTGCGTCGCCCGCAGGCGATCGCGCCAGTGCCTCGCCGCCGCGAGGTCGCCCTCGCTCGGGTCGAGGTAGAGCCGCCCGGTGGTGCCGTCGAGGATCGCGGTCGTGCCCGCCGGCAGGGCCAGCAGGTTGGCGCCGGCCGCCACCACCGAGGGGATGCCGAGGGTGCGGGCGAGAATCGCGGTGTGGGAGGTCGGGCCCCCTTGCGCGGTGGCGAGTCCGAGCACCCGAGCGGGATCAAGGCCGGCGGTGTCGGAGGGGGCGAGATCGGGCGCGAGCAGGATGCAGGGCGCGTCCGGCAGGGCGTGGCCGGACCGGAGCGCCGGATCGATCTGGGCCAGCACCCGGCGGCCGACGTCGCGCAGGTCGGCGGCGCGGGCGGCCAGCACCGGGTTGCCGAGCGCCGAGAGCTGGCCGGCCATCCGCTCCACCGCCTGGTGCCAGGCATAGGCGACGCCGTGGCCTTCGACCATCAGCTGGCAGGCGAGCGTGATCAGGTCGGTGTCGGCGATGAGCTCGGCTTGCGCCTTGAAGATTCCCGCATCCGCCTGGCCGAGGCGTCGGCCGGTATCGTCGGCGAGCGCCTTGAGCTGGGCGCCCGTGCTCTCGAGCGCCGCGTGCAGCCGGTCGCCGCCGCTCGTCAGCGGCTCGGGCTCGTCCGGCACCGCGACGTCGGTCGGCCCGAGCACGTGGACAGGGCCGATGGCGAGGCCGGGGCTGGCGCCGATGCCGGACACGATCCGGCACGGATCGGCCAGGTTCCAGCCGGCCACCGGGGCGGCGGCCTTGGCGACGGCCTCCGCCGCCCGGGCGGCGGCCGCCTTCTCGCCGGCCGAGAGGCCGGTGACCGTGGCCTTCAATCGGGCGAGCGCCGCCGGCGCGTCCTCGCCCTCGGCGGAGATCACCACCTCGTCACCGGCCCGCAGGCCGAGCTGGAGCAGGGCGATGAGGGTCTTGGCGTCCGCCACCTCGGCACCGTGGCGGACCTGGATCCGGGCGCTCCCGCCGCGCGCCGCCTCGACCCAGGCGGAAGCCGGCCGCGCGTGCAGGCCGGTCGGGTAGTCGACGGTCCAGGTGAAGGCGTGGGGCAGGTCGGCGGCCGGGCCGGCGACGCCGGGAGCGGGCGCGTCCTCGGAGAGCGCGGCGGCGATCTCGGCGGGGTCCTGGGTGGTGCGCAGGCGCGCGAGCCGGGCCTCGTCCTGGATCAGGCGGGTGAGGCGGCGCAGGATCGTAATGTGGGTGTCGGACTGGGCGGCGATCGCCACCACCAGATGGGCGTCCTGTCCGTCGTGCCACGCGACCCCGGCGGGGACCTGCAGCACGGCGAGCCCGCTCTCGCGCACCAAGGCGCGATCGTCGACCATGCCGTGCGGGATCACGACGCCGTGGCCGAGATAGGTGTTCGCCACGCCCTCGCGGCGCAGCATGCTGCCCTCGTAGGCTGGGTCGATGCAGCCGGCGGCGACGAGGAGCTGGGCCGCCTCGCGAATGGCCGATTCCTTGTCGGCGGGGGCGGCGGCGGTACGGATCAGGACGCGCGGCGCTGTCGGCGCGGACATGGCAGGCTTCCTCCCACGAGGTCGGTTTTGCTTGCTGCTTATGAAAACGTTTTCATAGGCCGTGTCAACTGAAATGACCTATGGGGATGGAAGCGACCCCCGCCAGGGCTTGCGTCATGGCCTGCCGACTGGCACGATCTCCCGATCGTGAGTGAAAACGTTTTCGAGAGCATGGCCGTCGGCATCCGTGACGTCGCCCGCGCGGCAGGCGTATCCACCGCGACCGTGTCGCGGGCCCTGGGCAAGGGCCCGGTCAGCGACGCCCTGCGCGAGCAGGTCGAGGCGGCGGTGCGGGCGACCGGCTATCGTCCGAACCTGTCGGCCCGCCGTCTGCGCTCGCAGGCCGCGCAGACGATCGGGCTCATCGTCGCCGACATCCGCAACCCGTTCTTCACCGCGGTGAGCCGGGCGGTGGAGGATGCGGCCTACCGGGCCGGGATGCGGCTGATCCTGTGCAACACCGGCGAGGATGCCGAGCGCGAGGCCCTGTACCTGCGCCTGATGCAGGAGGAGCGGGTCACCGGCGTCGTCTTCGCGCCGACCCGCCGCACTGCCGAGCGGCTGCGGCCGGAGGACTTTCCGTTTCCCCTGGTGCTGATCGACCGGACCGGCCCGCCGGGCGGCCATGACGGTGTGGTGCTCGACAACGTCGCGGCCGGTGCCGCCCTCGTCGATCACCTGGTGGAGCAGGGTTTCTCCCGCATCAGCGGCCTGTTCGGCTCGACGAGCTCGACCGCCGAGGAGCGGCGGGACGGGTATCTGTCGGCGATGCGCCGGCACGGGCTCGCGCCGCAGGTCCGCACCGTCCTGCCGGATGCCGAGCCGGCGCAAGGCGAGGTGGCGCGCTGGCTCGCCGGGGCCGACCGGCCCGAGGCCCTGGTGCTGTCGAACGGCCTGATCCTGATGGGGGCGGTGCGGGCGGCCCGCGCGGCGGGCCTCGCCTGGCCCGGCGGGATCGCGCTCGCGGGCTTCGACAACGAGCCCTGGACCGATCTGGTCGAGCCCGGCCTGACGGTGATCGAGCAGCCGGTGGCCGAGATCGGTGCCCAGGCGATGGACCTGCTGTTCGACCGGCTGAAGAATCCGGACCAGCCGGTGCGCAAGGTGGTGCTGAGCGGCCGGCTGATCGCCCGGGGCTCGACGGCGCGGCGGTGAGGGAAGGGCGGGGGGCGCGATGCCGCCCGCGCGTCACGCCAGATCGTCCGGCAGGGCGACCCCCATCTCCTGCCCGAGCCAGCGGGCAAAGACCCGCAAGGGGGCGCGGCGCCGGGTGGTGGCCGGGTAGACGAGGTGGTGGCCGATGTAGGTGATGTCCTGCGCCAGGCCGCGCAAAGGCGCGACGAGGCGGCCGCTGGCGATCTCGCGCTCGGCGAGCAGCGTCGATTCGAGCGCCACGCCGAGCCCGTCGGCGGCGGCCGCGATGGCGAGGAAGCTGCGGTCGAACCGCACGCCGAGGGGGCGGGGCGCCGGCAGGCCGTTGCGGGCGAACCAGAGCGGCCAGCGCACCTGCTTGTTGTCGCTCTGGATCAGCACCTGATCGAGGAGATCCTCCGGTCGGCGGATGCAGGCGGCCCGCGCGGGGTCGCAGAGCGGCGTCACCGTCTCGGCGCAGAGCGGCACCGTCACCAGGCCCTCGCCCCGAGGCGGGCCGTAGACGATGTCGGCGTCAAACTCGTCGCTGACGAAGCGGGCGTAATCCATGCCGGCAGCGAGACGCACCTCGAAGCCCGGATTGGCGGTCAGGAAGCGGGCGAGGCGGGGCGTCAGCCACTGCGCCGCGAGGCTCGGGGCGCAGTGCAGGCGCAGGAGCTGGGGCCCGCGCGCCGCCACGAGGTCGAGGCCGCGATGCAGTTCGTCGAAGGCGCGGCCGACATGCTCCAGCAGGGCCTCGCCGGCGGCGGTCGGCACCACGCCCTGGCCCTGGCGCTCGAACAGGGTCACGCCGAGGGACGCCTCCATCTTGCGGATGGCATGGCTGACGGCGCTCGCCGTCAGGTTCAGCTCCGCCGCCGCATCCTTGAACGAGCGGCGGCGCGCCGCGGCCTCGAAGGAGCGGACGGCGGAGAGGGGGACGCGCAGCGACATCGGGTGACGATGCGTCGGCGCGGGCGGGCTGGCAACCGCCCCGCTCGTGCGGTTTCCGAACGATTGCTGCGCAATCGCGCGGCGATGCGGAAACCGGCCTCGCTCAGGCGCGGCGCTGGCCGGTGATACGGTTTTTCGGGAGGGATCGTCTGGAAAGCCGCATGATACCGACGGGGGTCGGCAACGACCTTTGGTACTGTTCACAGCCGACGACACTGGCGGATGCGCAGGCCGAGAGTGCCGTTCCGTGATGGCTCACCAGAGGCCGAGGACCGGGGGGACAGTCCTCACATCGTCGCCAAGCCGCCGGCTTGGAATCGACGATTCGAGATGGTTCATCGGCCCGTCGATCTCGGGCTTGCCCGAGACCGAATGGATGCGCCGACATCGTGGAGCGCTGGTCTCACGCCTCCCGGTCGGGCAGGACGATGCGGAACCGCGCCCCGCTGCGGGTCTCGTCGAGGCTCAAGGCTCCGCCGTTGAGCCGCACCAGCTCGGCCGCGATGGCGAGGCCGAGCCCCGTGCCGCCCGAGCGGCCCGAGCCTTGGAACGCCTCGAACAGGTGGGCGCGGGCCCGCTCCGGCAGCCCGGGGCCGTTGTCGGAGACGAGGATCGTCACGGTCGTCCCGCGGCGCACGGCCTCGATCGCCACCACGGGCGGGCCCTCGCTCGCGCCCGCGAGCCCGATCGCCTGCACGGCGTTGCGCACGAGGTTGACCAGCACCCGGGACAGCTGGCCCGGATCGGCATCGACCGTCAGGTCCTCGGGCGTGCGGTCCGCGATGGTGATGGCGGTGCCCGGCGCCAGCCCGGCGAGGTCGAGGGCATCGCGCAGGATCGGCCGCAGCGGCGTCGGACGCCGCTCCGCCGGGGGCTCGGCGGCGCGGCCATAGGCCAGCGTGCCCTCGCAGTAGCGGATGGCGCGGCCGAGGGTCGCGACGAGGCGCGGCGCCACCCGCTGCACCCCCGGATCGTCGACATGCTCGAGCCGGTCCACCAGGAGCTGGGCGGTGGTCAGCAGGTTTCTCAACTCGTGGTTGATCTTGCTCACCGACAGGCCGAGATCGGCGAGCCGCCGCTTCTGGCGCAGCTCGCCCGACAGGATCGTCTCCATCCGGGCGAGCGCCGTCTCGGCGGCGCCGATCTCGTCGCTGCGCCAGGACGGCGCGATCCGCCGCGACAGATCCTCCGGATCCTCCGCGAAGGACGCGATGTTGCGGGCGAGCCGCCGCACCGGCCGCACGATCGAGAGCTGGAGCACCAGGAAGACGAGGCCGGCGGTGATCCCCGAGATCACCAGCGAGGCGACCAGGATGCGGCCCGAGAAGGCGATCATCGCCCGGCGCAAGGGCGCGGGATCGAGGACGAGCTCGACGAAGTCGACCCCGTCCATGCCGTGGCCGATCACCCGCAGGGGCAGGGGGCTCGCCTGGGTCAGGGTGCGCCAGGCGCCGGCGATCCCCTCGAGCCAGCCGGCCTCGCGCAGGTCGACGGTCTCGCCGACTTCCGGTGGCATCGGCGTCAGGTTGAGGAGGCGCCGCGCGCCGCCGGCCTTGAGCGCGATGGCCCGGGTGCCCGCGCCCATCAGCAGGCGCCGGGCGAGGTCGTCGGAGACCCGCTGCTGGGGCGCGGCGTCGAGGACGAGGGCGGCGACCTGCGCAGCGGCGACCCTGTCGGAGAGCCAGGAGCGCCGGTAGCTCGCGACGCTCGGCACGTAGATCAGCACTTCGGCGATGAGGACGAACACCACCGTGAGGAGCAGCAGGCGGCCGGACAGGCCGATGCGGCCGGCGAGGCGCCGGATGCCACCCTGCCTGCCCGCATCATCCCGTCCCTGCACGGTGCCGACGCCCCCAATCGCCCGGCGGTCCCGCCGGGCCCCCGAGTCCCACAACGCCTCGAATCTAACACGCCCGTCCGGCGCCGGTCGCCCGCGCGGCGGGAGCCGATCCGAAGCTATCCCCGGATTGCTGAAAATCCAGTCGTCACCCAACCAATGGGGCACGAGCCGAAGTCGGTCACCCTCACGCGGCGGGACGCTTCCAGCGCCGCCACGCGACCGGCATGAGCGCGAGGGCGCCGAGGCCGAGCAGGGTGGCGATCAGCTGGGGCGTGACGATGGCCCTGAGCGACAGGGCGGCGTCGCAGGCGATGCCCCCGGCGACGAGGCAGGCTTCCTTCGCGGCCTGATGGGCGGCCACGACGTTCTCCACCCCGGCGCCGGCCGAGGCGTAGATGAACGCGCCGGGGCTGATGCCGATGAGCGTGGCGAGCGCGAAGGTGCGGAGCCTGACCCCGAAGATCGCCGGCGCCAGGTTGGTCATCCAGAACGGGAAGACCGGCAGGAGCCGCAGCACCATCACGTACGAGAACGCGTCGCGGCGAAACCCCTCGGCGAGGCGCCCGAGCCGCGAGCCGGCGCGGCGCAGCAGCACCTCGCCGGCGGCGGTGCGGCCGATCGAGAATACCACCACCGCGCCCGTCGTCGCGGCCGAGATCGACACGAGGGCGCCGGCCACCGGCCCGAACAGGAAGCCGCACAGGGTCGTCATCACCACCGAGACCGGCAGCGACACGATCACGGTGCCGACGTAAGCCAGGTAGGCGCAGGCATAGGCGCGCCAGAATCCCTCCGCGACCCAGGCCTTGGCGTAGGCCCGGGAGGCCAGCAGCTGGTCGAGGCTGAACCAGCGCGTGAACCCGCCGACGAGGAGGCCGAGGGAGAGCGCCACCAGCGCGACGAGCGGCAGCACCCGCAGCCAGCCGCGCCAGGCCGGGGCCGCCACGGCCTCGGGACCGGCCTCCTCCGGCGCGTCGGGCGGGGGGGGATCGCGGTCGGGCCGGGGCAGCGCGCTCACCTGGCCTTCTGCATGCGCAGGATCTTGAAGAACCCGCCCGGGAAGGTCGGGCGCACGCCGAGGAACGTCACGCCGCGGCTCTTCGCCCAGGCCTCGATCCGGGCGGCCTTGAAGGCCGAACTCCAGCCTATCTTCTCGCAGAGCGGCGCGACGATCTCCTCGACCTTGGCGATCGTGCCCGTGTCCTGGCCGAAATGGTTGGCGAGCACGATCATGCCGCCGGGCCGCACCACCCGCAGGAACTCGTCGAGGGCGCCCTCGGGATCGGGCACCAGGGTGATGAGGAACTGGGCCACCACCGCGTCGAAGCTCGCGTCGGCGTAGCCCAGCCGGCAGACATCCATCACCTGGAGGCCCTTGACGTGGGTGAGCCCGCGCCGCGCCACCTTGCGGTTGGCGCGGCGGAGCATGTCCTCGGACAGGTCGACGCCGTAGACCTCGGATTCCCTCGGGTAGTAGCCGAGGGACAGGCCGGTGCCGACGCCGGCCTCCAGGATGCGCCGCCCGCCGACGAGCGCCGCCTCGACCGCGTCCCGCGCCGCCGGCTCGGTGAGCTTGTCGTAGACCACGTCGTAGACCGGCGCCCAGCGCGCATAGGCCTTGCGCATCAAGGCGGTGGTGGGCCCCGCCTCTCGCGGCTCGCTCAGCATGTCGGTATCGTCTCCGAGGTCGATCGTCTCGCGGGCAATGACGCGCGCGGTTGTGCTACGGTTTCCCGAGGAAATCTTCGGAAATCGTCCTAGAGCATTTTTCGACGGAGCGGGTAGCGGTTCGTCGCGGAAAATGCGGCAAGATCAACACCCTAGAGCAGCGCCGGGCGACCGGGCGACCGGGCGCCGCCCTCGGCGGACTTGCGTCGGCAGGCCACCGCGTCGCGCGCTTAGGCTCTTGTTTCGTCGCAGATTTTCGCCGCCGAACCGGTGTCCACGTCGGCGAAACCCGCTCAGGCCGCGGCCAGGCGCTCCGCCTCGACCCGCCGGATGGTGCCGCCGCCGAGCACCCGGGCCCGCGGTCCGTCATCGGCATAGATGACGCAGGCCTGGCCCGGGGACACTCCGTCCTCCGGGGTGGCGAGCGCGATCTCGGCCGAGGCCGTGTCGAGATTCCAGGTCAGGGTGGCGGGGCGCGGCTCGCGGGTCGAGCGGACCCGCACCGCCACGGGCAGCTGGCGGGCCGTCGTCAGGGGGGCGTCGCCGAGCCAGTTCGGATCGGCGAGGCGCACCACCGAGGTGGCGAGCGCCTCCCGGGGGCCGACCACCACCCGGGCCTCGCCGGGCTCCAGGCGCACGACGTAGAGCGGCTCGCCCGCCGCCACGTTGAGGCCGCGGCGCTGGCCGACCGTGAAGCCGATGATGCCGTCGTGGCGGCCGAGCCGCCGCCCGTCGAGGTGGACGATCTCGCCCGGGCGCACTGCATCGGGCCGCAGGCGCGCGATCACGTCCTGGTAGCGGCCCTGTGGCACGAAGCAGATGTCCTGGCTGTCGGGCTTGTCGGCGACCGAGAGGCCGAATTCCTTGGCCAGCGCCCGGGTCTCGTCCTTCGGCCGCTCGCCCAGGGGGAAGCGCAGGAGGTCGAGCTGCTCGCTCGTGGTGGCGTACAGGAAATAGCTCTGGTCCCGGGCCGGATCGAGGGCGCGGTGGAGCGCCCGGCCGCCGCCCGGCAGCGCCCGGCTCGCGACGTAGTGGCCGGTCGCCAGCACGTCGGCGCCGAGGTCCCGGGCGGTGGTCAGCAGGTCGCGGAACTTGATCGAGCGGTTGCACTCGACGCAGGGAATCGGCGTCTCGCCCTGGAGGTAGCTGTCGGCGAACCGGTCGATCACCGCCTCGCGGAACCGGTCCTCGTAGTCGAGGACGTAATGCGGGATCCCGATCGTCTCGGCGGCGCGGCGGGCGTCGTGGATGTCCTGGCCGGCGCAGCAGGCGCCGCGGCGGTGGGTGGCCGCGCCGTGGTCGTAGAGCTGCAGCGTGATCCCGACCACGTCGTAGCCCTCGCGCTTCAGGAGCGCGGCGACGACGGAGGAATCGACGCCCCCGGACATCGCCACGACGACGCGGGTCTCTTCCGGGGCCTTGGGCAGATCGAGCGAGTTCATGACCATGCGCGGGATTTCGGGTCGCGCTCCGGGCGGTGATCCGCGATGCGCGAGGGAGTCTATAGCGATCCAACCGGGGTTCTGCCAGGGCGGCAGGGGAAGGCCCCACCGTCACGTGAGGGGGGCAGTTCTTGCCGGGGGCCCGGCAGATTTCGACCGGACGGACGCCGCCGGCCCATGAGGCTGTAAAAATAGCCTCATCATATCAGTTGCTTACCCTGTGCGCCCGACTGGCAGGCGGCTTGCTCCGCCTCGACCCGGAAGGTCGGCCCGACGGGCCGGCGACGAGGTCGGCGATGCAGATCAGCGCAGCGGGTGAGGGGGGACGGATGACGGGCCGCGAGCCGGCCCGGCCGGTTCGGGCCGCCGCGCACGAGCTGTTTCGTCCGACTGCCGACGAGGCCGCCCGCGCGTCCCGGCTCGCCCGGGCGGACGCCGCATCGCGCGCCCGCACCGCGCCCGATCGCACCGATACGTCGTCCCTCGACCGTTCGCGGACCGAAGCGTCCGACGCGGAAGCCAAGGCCGAGCGGGCCCGCACCGCCGACCAGACGGCCCGGTCGCGTGCGCAGGACGCCCGTCAGGAAGCCCGCGACGAGGCACGGGCGGACGAGGCCCGCACCGAGGCGGTCCGCGCCCGCAAGGCACTCGACCGCAAGACACTTGCCAACAAGACACTCGCCCGCGACTCGGCGGATCCCGCCGCACGGCGTGCCGACGACCATGCCGGCCAGGCAGAGGCGCGCAAGCCCGCCGCCGGTCCGCCGGCCCAGGCCGGTGCCGCCGCGCAGGCCGAGGCCGTGCACGCCGCCGCGGCGGCCGGGGAGGGGACGGGCGAGATCGATCCCGACGACGAGACGGAGGTCGAGAACGCGGCGGGCGATGCTCCGCCCGGCTCGCTCCTGGCGCTCCTCGCCGCCCCGGCGCCGGCGAGCCCGGCCACCGCCGGGGCCGCGGTGACCTCGGAAGGCGGCGCGACGGCGAACGGACCGGGGATCGCGGCGGCCGGAAAGCCGGCCGTCCCGGTCGCCGCCGATCCGGCGACGGAACGCCGGTCCGAGACGGGGGAGGGGGCTGCTGCGGCGCCCGCCGGCCAGGCGATGCCCGACCCGTCGGCGGCGCAGGCCGGCGCCGGGATCGGGGGCATCGACGCCAAAAGCGTCGGCGCCAAAGCCGGCCTCGAGGCCAGTGCCGGCCCCGAGGCCAAGGGAGCCGCCGCCGGCGCGGACACGGTCCAGGGACGGCCCGCGGTCTCGGTCCAGGCCCCGTTGAGCGCCGTGCCGATGACGGTCGGGATGCGGGCCCTGTCCGGTACGAACCGCTTCGAGATCCGCCTCGACCCGATCGAGCTCGGGCGCATCGACGTGCGCCTGGACATCGACCGCGAGCACGGCGTGAAGGCGCATCTGGTGGTGGAGCGGCCCGAGACCCTCGCGCTGCTCCAGCGCGACGCCGGCAGCCTGCAGCAGGCGCTGGCCCAGGCCGGGCTCAACCCGGGCGACGGCGCCCTGAGCTTCTCCCTGCGCGACGAGGGCGGCCGGAATCCGCAGCGCGAGCAGACGGAGCGCCCGCCGGGGACCGATCGGCCCGGCGTCGAGGCGGCCGAGGAGCGCCAGGCCGCGCTCGCGCCGCTGCGCAGCCTCGCCCGGCCCCTCGACCTGCGAATCTAAAAGAAGATCATCCCGATGACGCGTGACAGACAGAGGTCCCGATGACCGCCGGCATCAGCAGCCTGACCAGCCTCTCCGGCGCCAGCGCCGGCAAGACATCGAGCGACGCCAGCACGATCGCCGGGAACTTCAACCAGTTCCTGACCCTGCTGACGACGCAGCTGCAGAACCAGAACCCGCTCGATCCCCTCGACACCAACCAGTTCACCCAGCAGCTGGTGCAGTTCGCCTCGGTCGAGCAGCAGCTCAAGACCAACGACCAGCTCGGCAACCTGATCACCGCCAGCAAGGCCTCGGCGGCCGCGACCGCCTCGGGCCTCATCGGCAAGACCGTGACGGCGGACGGCGCCACCGCGTCGCTCGCCGAGGGCAAGGCGACCTGGACCCTCGACCCGGCGCGGGCCGCCGCCAAGGCGGTCCTGACCATCACCGATCCCAAGGGCAACGTGGTGGCGACCCAGACCAAGGCGCTCGCCGCCGGCAGCCAGAGCTTCGCCTGGGACGGGCGTAGCTCGACCGGGCAGCTCGCCCCTGACGGCAAGTACACCCTGAAGGTCCAAGCCCTCGACGCCACCGGCGCGGCCGTCTCCGTCGACACCAAGATCTCCGGGACGATCTCCAGCGTGGACGTCTCGGGCGCCGAACCGGTCCTGACCATCGGCGACCGCACCGTGGCCCTCAGCAGCGTCGAGGCGATCGGTGGGACCGCAAGCAACTGATTCGGTGGATTGCTGTGGATTACGAATCACATGCGAGGGAAATGATTCAACCAATCTTAAGCGCGGGTCCCTAGCTTCGGTCTCGACAGGTCAGTCGAGTGTAGAGCGTATCATGACCGAACCGCATCGCCCGAGGGCGAAGTACGTCATCGGCCCGGACGGAAGCCCGCTAACCATCGCGGACCTACCGCCCACCGATACCCGCCGATGGGTGATCCGGCGCAAGGCCGAGGTGGTGGCCGCCGTCCGCGGCGGTCTCCTGAGCCTCGAAGAGGCCTGCCAGCGCTATACGCTGACGACCGAGGAATTCCTGAGCTGGCAGTTTTCGATCGAGCAGCACGGCCTCGCCGGCCTGCGCACGACCCGGATCCAGCACTACCGGCAGTAGGACCCGCCGACCCGTCGCGGCCCGGCCTCGCGCCAGGAGCCCGCGCCTCCGGCCCCGTCCGATCGACAGGCCCGGGACGCCCCGCTTCGCTTGCGAAGCCGCGGGCGTCCCGGGTTCGCGCACGTCAATTGCTGCCGCGTTAACCAAGTCATAACCACGACCCGGCAATTTTTGCCCTGGGGCCGCTTCCGGCTTCGGTTGGCGGGTGCGTGACGTCGTGAAGCCGGTCCTCGATCTGGTGACGAAGCTGGGGCCCTCGCGCCTCGCCGCGATGGGGGCGGTGACCCTCGCGCTGGTCGGATTCTTCGCCTTCGTCATCCTGCGGGTCTCCCGCCCCGAGATGGGCGTGCTCTACAGCGAGCTCTCGGTGCAGGATGCCGGCGCCGTGGTGCGCGACCTCGAAGCCCGGGGCATCCGCTACGAGATGCGGGGCGATGCCGGCCAGACGGTGATGGCGCCCCGCGCCGACCTCGCGCGGCTGCGCATGGATCTGGCCGCCAAGGGACTGCCGAGCGCCGGCGGCGTCGGCTACGAGATCTTCGACAAGGGCGACGCCTTCTCGTCGACGAGCTTCGTCCAGAACGTCAACCACCTGCGGGCGCTCGAGGGCGAGCTCGCCCGCTCGATCCGGGCGATCGGCCGAGTCCAGGCGGCGCGCGTCCACCTCGTCCTGCCCGAGAAGCGGCTGTTTTCCCGCGACCGCGAGGCGCCGAGCGCCGCGATCGTGGTGCGGCTCGCTGGCGACCTCGATCCGGGCCAGGTCCGGGCGGTGCGCCACCTCGTCGCCTCGGCGGTCGAGGGCCTGAAGCCCGAGCGCATCTCGATCGTCGACGAGCGCGGGCGGCTCCTCGCCGACGGCGCCCGGGGCGCCGAGGACCAGGCGGGCATCGGCCTCGACGAGCGCCAGACCGGCCTGGAGCGGCGCCTGCGCAACCAGGTCGAGGAGATCGTCGCCGGCATCGTCGGGTCGGGCCGCGCCCGGGTCCAGGTCACGGCCGAGCTCGACGCCAACCGGATCGAGAGCCGCTCCGAGACCTTCGATCCCGAGAGCCGCGTCGTGCGCTCGACCCAGACCCGCACCGAGACCCAGCAGACGCAGGGCAACGAGAACGGCGTCACGGTCGGCAACGAGTTGCCGGGCGCCAACCAGGGCCAGCAGAACCAGGGCCCGCGCGATGCCTCGAACAAGAACGAGGAGACGACGAACTACGAGATCTCCCGCGTCACCCGCACGGAGGTGAACGAGGGCGGCCGGGTCAAGCGCCTGTCGGTGGCGGTGCTGGTCGACGGCACCTACGCGGCGGGGCCCGATGGCAAGGCGGTCTACACCCCGCGGCCCGCCCCCGAGCTCGAGCGCCTGACCGCGCTGGTGCGCACCGCGGTGGGCTACGACAAGGCGAGGGGCGACCAGGTCGAGGTGGTGAACCTGCGCTTCGCCGAGACCCCGGCGGTGCCCGACCTGCAGGAGCCCGGCCTCCTCGCGTCGTTCCTGCAGCCGACCAAGGAGGACGTGCTGCGCATCGCCGAGATGACGGTGCTCTTCTTCCTCGGCCTCGTGGTGGTGATGACCGTGGTGCGCCCGCTGGTGGCGAAGGTCGTCGCCTCGGAGACGCCCGCCCTCGCGCTCGGCCAGGTGACGGTGCTCACCGATGCCAGCGGCCGGGTCATGGCGGTCGAGGGCGGGACGGCCAAGCCCGCCATGCCGACCGAGATCGCGATCCCCGAGAGCCAGGCCGGCCGCCTCGTCGAGTTCGCCAAGATCAACGGCAAGATCCAGGCCCAGACCGTCGAGCGCGTGGTCGACGTGGTGAAGTCCAACCCGACCGAGACCGTCGAGGTGCTCCGCACCTGGATCAACGACCGCTGACGCGGATCCGGATCGACGACCGCTGACCCGCACCGCGGGGCCCGCCGCGCCGCGGCCGGCCCCCTCCGCCTCCCCAATTCGACCGAGGACGACCCGACGTCATGGCCGCGACCCCGATGCCGATCACCCTCCCGACCGCCGGGGCCGCGGGCTACGCCGAGATGCCCGGCACCCAGCGCGCCGCCGCGCTGCTGCTGCTGCTCGGCGACGAGGACGGCGCGCCGATCTGGCGCATGCTGGAAGAGGACGAGATCAAGAAGGTCTCGCACGCCATGGTCCAGCTCGGCTCGCTCGAAGCCGACGTGGTCGAGCACCTGATCATCGACTTCGTGTCGCGGCTCTCGGCGAGCGGCGGCATCACCTCGAGCTTCGAGCGCACCGAGTCGCTCCTCCTGAAGATCTTTCCGCCCGAGCAGGTCTCGGTGATCATGGCGGAGGTCAAGGGCGCCTCCGGCCGCCGGGTCTGGGCCAGCCTGACCCAGATCGACCCCGAGATCCTGGCCTCGTTCCTGCGCAACGAGTACCCGCAGACCGTCGCGGTGATCCTGTCGCGGGTGCGCTCCGACTACGCCGCCCGGGTGCTGACGATCCTGCCGGAGGATTTCGCCATCGACGTCCTCAACCGGATGCTCCGGATGGAGACGGTGCAGAAGGAGGCCCTGCGCCACATCGAGGAGATCCTGCGGGTCGAGTTCGTCTCGACCATCGCCCAGACCACCCGGCGCGACGCGCACGAACTCCTCGCCGACGTGTTCAACGCCTTCGACCGCCAGACCGAGATCCGGTTCCTCACCGCCCTCGACCAAGCGAATCGCGGCTCGGCGAAGAAGATCCGCCAGCTGATGTTCACCTTCGACGACCTGATGAAGCTCGATGCCGGCAGCGTCCAGACCCTGATGCGCAGCGTCGACCGCGACGTGCTGGCGCGCGCGCTCAAGGGCGCCTCCGACCCGGTGCGCAACTTCTTCTTCGCCAACATGTCGAGCCGCGCGGCCAAGAACATGCAGGACGAGATGGGCTCGCTCGGGCCGATCCGTCTCAAGGACGTCGACGAGGCCCAGTCGAAGATGACCGACCTCGCCAAGGACCTGGCCGAGAAGGGCGAGATCATGATCGCCAAGAACAGCGCCGAAGAGGAGCTGGTCTACTGATGGCTCAGATCCGGCGCTTCCTGTTCGATACCGATTTCAGCCCCCCCGGCGGCAAGCCGCAGCGGGAGGATCCCGGCGCGCCGGGCGCCGCGGCGGCCCAGGCAGCCGCCGAAGCGGAAGCCTCGGCCCGCGCCGCGGCGGAAGCCTCCGCCTTCGCCCGCGGCCTGCAGGAGGGCCGCGCCCAGGCCGAGGCGCAGGTCCAGGCCCGCCTCGCCGATGCCCTCAACCGGGTCGCGGCCGCCGCCGCCGGCATGATCGCCGCCGCGGACGAGCGCGATGCCGCGTGCGAGGCCCAGGCCCTCGATTTCGCCGTCGCGCTCGGGCGCAAGATCGCCGGGGCCGCCCTCGACAGCCAGCCGGTCGCGGCGATCGCCGAGGCCGCGGGCCGCGCGCTCCAGCACCTGCGCGGCGTGCCCCACCTGGCGATCCGGGTCCACGACGACCTCGTCGAGGAGACCGAGCGGCAGGTCGCGCGGCTCGCCCGCGAGCGCGGCTATGACGGCCGCCTGATCGTGCTCGGCGATCCCGGCCTGGCGCCGGGCGATGCCCGCATCGAATGGGCCGACGGCGGCGTGGTGCGCGACCGCGCGGCCATCGAGGCGGCGGTGTTCGCCGCCCTCGCACCCGCCTGACGCCGCACGCTGCGGCCCTTCTTCGCCTCTCCGACGTCTTTCCGCTCTCGCTTCGTCCCCAAAGGTAACCCCGATGTCCTCCGACAACGATCTCGGACTGCCCCAGCTCAACGAGGCGGACCTCGCCTTCGACACGGCGGCGGCCAGCACGATGCGCGACGCGCCGGTGGCGGCGAAGTCGGCGGCGGACCTCGAGCAGGTCTTCGACGTGCCGGTGATGGTCTCGGCGGTGCTCGGGTCGTCGCGGATGCCGATCGGCGACCTCCTGCGCCTCGGTCCCGGCACGGTGCTGGAACTCGACCGCAAGGTCGGCGAGGCGATCGACATCTTCGTCAACAACCGCCTCGTCGCCCGCGGCGAGGTGGTGCTGGTGGAGGAGCGCCTCGGCGTGACGATGACCGAGATCGTCAAGGTGGACGGCTGAGGCCCGGTCCCGCCCGCATCCCGACCGACACGAGACGCCACGGAGTGCCCGCCATGCGGCTGCTGATCATCGGACGCCTGAACGGCGAACTCATCACCGCCTCCCGGATCGCCATGAGCCGCGGCGCCGCCGTGACCCAGGCCGACGGGATCGAGCAGGGGCTCAACGCGCTGCGCGCCAAGGGCGCCGACCTCGTCATGGTCGACGTGTCGCTGCCGATCCGGGTGCTGGTGACGGCGCTCGCCGACGAGCGCATCCGCACCCCGGTGGTCGCCTGCGGCACCGGCACCGACGCCAAGGCCGCCGTGGCGGCGATCCAGGCGGGGGCCAAGGAATACATTCCGCTGCCGCCCGATCCCGAGCTGATCGCGGCGGTGCTGGAGGCGGTGGCGTCGGATGCCCGCTCCTTCGTGTGGGGCGACCCGTCGATGGAGCGGGTGGTCAAGCTCGCCGAGCAGGTGGCGCGCTCCGACGCCTCGGTGCTGATCACCGGCGAGAGCGGCACCGGCAAGGAGGTGCTGGCGCGCCACGTCCACGCCCGCTCGAACCGGGCGCAGAAGCCCTTCGTCAGCGTGAACTGCGCGGCGATCCCCGACGCGCTGCTCGAATCCGAGCTGTTCGGCCACGAGAAGGGCGCCTTCACGGGCGCGGTGGCCCGGCGCATCGGCCGGTTCGAGGAGGCGAGCGGCGGCACGCTGCTCCTCGACGAGATCTCCGAGATGGATGTCCGGCTCCAGGCCAAGCTCCTGCGGGCGTTGCAGGAGCGGGTGATCGACCGGGTCGGCGGCACCCAGCCGGTGAAGGTCGACATCCGGGTGCTCGCCACCTCGAACCGCAACCTCGCCGAGGAGGCGCGCAAGGGCACGTTCCGGGAGGACCTGCTCTATCGCCTCAACGTGGTGAACCTGCGCCTGCCGCCGCTGCGCGACCGCCCGGCGGACATCCTGGCCCTCGCCGAGCATTTCGCGCGCAAATACGCCGAGGCCAACGGCCTCGCCGCCCGGCCGCTCTCCGCGGAGGCGCGCCGCCTCGTGACCCAGAGCCCGTGGCCCGGCAACGTCCGCGAGCTGGAGAACACCCTGCACCGGGCGGTGCTGCTGGCGAGCGGCCCCGAGATCGACGCCGACGCGATCCGCTCGCCCGAGGGCGATGCCTTCTCGACAGGTGCGATCGCGCTGGGCGCCGCCGCGCGGGCTGTCCAGACCGCCGAGGCGGTGACGCGGGGCTTCGTCGGCCGGTCGCTGGCGGATGTCGAGCGCGACCTGATCCTCGACACCCTCGATCACTGCCTCGGCAACCGCACCCACGCCGCCAAGATCCTGGGGATCTCGATCCGCACCCTGCGCAACAAGCTCAACGAGTATACCGGCGCCGGCATCGCGGTGGCCGAGCCGGGCCAGACCCGGATGCTGGCGGCCTACGGCTGAGGCGGTTTCGCCCCGGGCGGTGCTCGGGGAACCGTCGGGGGGGCGCCCGCCATCGTCGGGACGGCCGGGCCGGGCCGCGCGGCGGCGGCACAGATCGAGGCAGCGGGGGGAGGTCCGCCGCCGCGGTTGCGGTGCGTTCTTCCCTCAGGCCTGCAGGCGCGGGATCGCGTCGGCGAACCGCGCAATCGGCAGGAACAGGCTGAAGCGGCGCTCCTTGTCCTCGACGTGGATGATCGCCTCCTTCCACTCCGGCTCGCGGCAGGCGCGCCGCCGCAGCAAATTCGCGATATGCGCCGAGCAGTTGACGATCTCGCCCGGCTCATCGAGTTCCACGCCGCGCGTGTCGCGGATGAGGCGGCCGCCCACCTGAAAGTGAAAGTAGTAGCAGGACATCCCGCTCTCCCATGAGGTGGTTGTTCTGCTTTGAATACGATGGTTCGTCTCCGGCCGCCTTAACCCGAGTCAAGGGTTTTCGCATTCACCCCGGCGGCCGGTCCCGCCCCCTACAGGTAGCCGGTCCCCGCCTCCGCGGCGAAGCGGTCGGGCGGGCCCTCCCAGACGATGCGGGCATGCTCCAGCACGTAGACCCGGTCGGCGTGGGGCAGGGCGAAGGTGACGTTCTGCTCGCCGAGCAGCACGGTGATCGGCGTGGTCTGGCGCAGGCGTTCCAGCGCCTTCGAGAGCTGTTCGAGGATCACCGGGGCGAGGCCGAGGGTCGGCTCGTCGAGGATCAGGAGGCGCGGCTTCATCATCAGGGCGCGGGCGATGGTGAGCATCTGCTGCTCGCCGCCGGAGAGCGTGCGCGCCATCTGGCCGCCGCGGCTCTTGAGGATCGGGAACAGCTCGAACAGCCAGTCGAGCTGGCGCGCGCTCTCGGGTTTGGGCAGGTGCTGGCCGCCCAGATCGAGGTTTTCGCGTACGCTCATCTCGCCGAACAGCTCACGGGTCTCCGGCACCTGGACGATGCCGCCCTTGGCGATGCTCGCCGGCGTGCGCTTCGCCAGCGGCTCGCCCGAAAAGCCGATCTTTCCGGAATGCGGGACCAGCCCCGAAATGGCGTTGAACAGGGTGGTCTTGCCGGCGCCGTTGAGGCCGACCACCGAGACGAACTCGCCCTCGTGGACGTGAAGGCTCACCTGCCGCAGGGCCTGCGCCTTGCCGTAGAGCACGTCGAGCCCCTCGACCGTGAGCAAGGGCCGGCCGGCAAAGCGCGCCTCGGGCCGCGACGCAGTCTCGATGCTGCCGCCGAGATAGACCCGGCGCACGGTCTCGTTGCGCATCACCTCGGCGGCACTGCCCTCGGCGACGCGCTCGCCGAGATACATCGCGAAGACCCGGTCGACGAGGGCCGACACGCTCTTCACGTTGTGGTCGACGAGGAGCACCGCCTTGCCCTCATCGCGAAAACCGCGGATCAGGGCGGAGAAATCGGCGACCTCGCCGGAGGTGAGGCCGGCGAACGGTTCGTCGACCAGCACCACCTTGGGATCGCGGGCGATCGCCTTGGCGAGTTCCATCCGGCGCAGGTCGGCGAAGGGCAGGGTGCCGGGGCGCCGGTCCATCACGGCGCCTAAGCCCACCCGCTCGGCGATGGCGCGTGCCCGTTTCTCGACCCCGGCATCGGCGAAGAGCCGCACCAGGCTGTCGGGCAGGAGCGCGAGCTTGATGTTCTCCAGCACCGTCTGGCGGTGCAGCGGCCGCGAATGCTGGAACACGAGGCCGATGCCGGCCCGCGCCACCTTGTGCGAGGGCCAGCCGGCGATCTCGGTGCCGTCGAGCCGGATGCTGCCGCCATTCGGGCGCTCCAGCCCCATGATCAGCTTCATCACCGTCGACTTGCCCGAGCCGTTCGGCCCGATCAGCCCGACGATCTCGCCGGCCCGCACGGTGA
>NZ_JTHF01000169.1 GCF_001043895.1 Methylobacterium indicum | reverse complement strand
CCCGGGCCGGCCACGGCGCCGTGCTGGCGACGCCCGAGACCCTGCGCATCATGGCGGTGCGCTACGGCGAGGAGTTCTGCCGGACCCGCCAGGAGGCGCGGCTCGGCGAGGCGATCCGGATGAACGACGTCACGGTGCGCTTCCATCCGGCCGGCCACGTGCTGGGCTCGGCCCAGATCGCCATCGAGCAGGGCGGCTGCCGGATCGTCAATTCGGGCGACTACAAGCGGGCGCGGGACCCGACCTGCCTGCCCTTCGAAATCGTACCCTGCGACGTGTTCATCACCGAGGCGACCTTCGGCCTGCCGGTCTTCCGCCACCCGGAGGCCCGCGCCGAGGTGCGCCGCCTGCTCGATTCGGTCCGGCTGTTTCCCGAGCGCACCCACATCGTCGGCGCCTACGCGCTCGGCAAGGCGCAGCGGGTGATGGCGCTCCTGCGCGAGGA
This sequence comes from Methylobacterium indicum, assembly GCF_001043895.1. Lineage (GTDB taxonomy): Bacteria > Pseudomonadota > Alphaproteobacteria > Rhizobiales > Beijerinckiaceae > Methylobacterium > Methylobacterium indicum. The sequence goes on along the minus strand of NZ_JTHF01000169.1, from coordinate 16,219 downwards.
GGGCTTTTCGGATCCGATCTACCTGCACGGCGCCATGGAGAAGCTGACCGACCTCTACCGCCGCGAGGGGATTCGCGTCGGCGAGACGATCAAGGTCGTGGCGGCGGAGCGGCCGAAGCTCGGCGGCAAGATCGTGCTCTGCCCCCCCTCGGCGATCCAGGACCTGTGGTCGCGAAAGTTTCCCGATCCCGTCACCGCCTTCGCGTCGGGCTGGATGCAGGTCCGGGCCCGCGCCCGCCAGAAGGGCGTCGAGTTGCCGCTCATCGTCTCCGATCACTCGGACTGGGACGACCTCTGCCGCACCATCAAGGATACCGGGGCCGGGGAGGTCTGGGTCACCCACGGCCAGGAGGACGCCCTGGTCCATTGGTGCGAGACGCAAGGCATCCGGGCCAAGCCCCTGCACATGCTGGGCTACGGCGACGAGGGCGAGGCGGAGCCGGAGAGCAAGCCCGAAGAGAATAAGCCCGACGCGGGCAAGTCCGACGAGGGCAAATCCGACGACAGAAAGCCCGCGGGACGCCGAGCCCGGAAGACCAAGGCCGAGGAGAGCGCGGCGTGAACGACTTCGCCCACCTCCTCGACCGCCTGGCCTACGAGCCGCGGCGCAACGCCAAGCTGCGCCTGCTCCAGGACTTCTTCCGCCACACCCCCGACCCGGATCGCGGCTACGCGCTCGCGGCCATGACCGGCTCGCTCAGCTTCCGCGAAGCCAAGCCCGGCCTGATCCGCGGCCTCGTCGAGGCCCGGGTCGATCCGGTGCTGTTCCGGATGTCCTACAACTACGTCGGCGACCTCGCCGAGGCGACGGCCCTGATCTGGCCGAAGCGCGACGGCAGTCCCGGCCCCGGCCACAACAACCCGCCGGTCCCGACCCTCTCGGAAGTGGTGGAGAGCCTCGCCACCATCGGCAAGAGCGAGCTGCCGGCCCGGCTCGCCGCCTGGCTCGACGCCCTCGACGAGACCGGGCGCTGGGCCCTCCTCAAGCTCATCACCGGGGAATTGCGGGTCGGCGTCTCGGCGCGGCTCGCCAAGACCGCGGTGGCGAGCCTCGGCGGCCACGAGGCCGATGCGGTCGAGGAGGTCTGGCACGGTCTGCAGGCGCCGTACCCGGAACTCTTCGCCTGGGTCGAGGGAAGGTCCGGCCCGCCGGAATCGGTCAATCCGGCGCCGTTCCGCCCCGCCATGCTCTCGCACCCGATCGAGGAGGAGGCCGACCTCGACAAGCTCGACGTCGAGGCCTTCTCGGCCGAGTGGAAGTGGGACGGCATCCGGGTCCAGCTCGCCGGCGGGCGCGACGGCGAGGGACGCCAGGTCCAGAAGATCTATTCGCGCACCGGGGAGGACATCTCCGGCGCCTTTCCCGATCTCGCCGAGGCGATCACCTTCTCGGGCGCCCTCGACGGCGAACTCTTGATCCTGCGCGATACGCGGGTGCAGAGCTTCAACGTGCTGCAGCAGCGCCTCAACCGGAAGGCGGTGACGGGCAAGCTCCTGCAGGATTTCCCGGCCCATGTCCGCGCCTACGACCTCCTGGCCGAGAACGGCGAGGATCTGCGGCCGCTGCCCTTCAGCGAGCGCCGGGCGCGGCTCGAGCGCTTCGTCGGCGGGCTCGACCACGCGCGCATCGACCTCTCGCCCCTGGTGCCGTTCGCCGACTGGGCGGCGCTCGCCGCGGCCCGGGCCGATCCGGCCTCGGTCGGGGCGGGGCCGGACGCCGACGCGATCGAGGGCGTGATGCTCAAGCGCCTCGCCAGCCCCTACCAGCCCGGCCGGCCGAAGGGCCCGTGGTGGAAGTGGAAGCGCGAGCCCTACCGCGTCGATGCGGTGATGATGTACGCCCAGCGCGGCCACGGGAAGCGCTCGTCGTTCTACTCCGACTACACGTTCGGGGTCTGGCGCGAGGCGCCGGACGGGGCCGAGGAACTGGTGCCGGTCGGCAAGGCCTATCACGGCTTCACCGACGAGGAACTGGCCAAGCTCGACCGCTACGTCCGCAACCACACCACCAAGCGCTTCGGCCCGGTGCGGGAGGTGGAATACGGTATGGCCAAGGGGCTGGTGCTGGAGATCGCCTTCGAGGGGGTGCAGCGCTCGACCCGGCACAAATCCGGCGTCGCGATGCGGTTTCCCCGCGTCAGCCGCATCCGCTGGGACAAGCCGACCGCCGAGGCCGACCGGATCGAGGCCCTGGAGCGCATCCTCGCCCGCGGCGAGACAGAGATCCACCCCGGACGGAGACACGCCGAATGAGACGCGTCGAGATGCTGGGGAGCGGCCCGGTCACCCGCCAGGCGAGCGGCCGCCTCGTCGTCGAGACGAGGGGCCAGGGCTTCACCGAGATCACCTCCGAGGTGGCCGGTTTCGTGCGCGAGGCGGGATTGCGGCAGGGCCTGCTCACGGTGTTCTGCCGCCACACCTCGGCCTCGCTGACGATCCAGGAGAATGCCGACCCGGACGTACGCACCGACCTGATGAGCGCCCTCGACCGGCTGGCGCCCCGCGACGTGCCTTATGTCCACGGCATCGAGGGGCCGGACGACATGCCGGCCCATATCCGCACGCTCCTGACCGACGCCACGCTGTCGATTCCCGTGGTCGAGGGGCGGCTCGCCCTCGGCACCTGGCAGGGCGTCTACCTGATCGAGCACCGCGACCGGCCACATCGGCGCGAGATCGTGCTGCACCTCGCCGGCTCGTAGGCGGTCCGCGACCGTCCTGGGGCCGACACGTCGCTCGCGGGGTGGGGTGCCGATCGAGAGGATCGCTCGCACGACCGGCCACGGCCGCAAGCTCGGCCGCAACGTCGTGCGCGGCGTGACGGGTGACGTGTTCCGCCCCCGTCGGAGCAGCCTGGAGGTTCATCCGCCCTGGCTGGAAAGCGAGTGGAAGGCGGGCTGCCGGAACGGGGCGGAGTTGTGGCGGCGGCTTCGTGCGAGAGGGTTCACCGGCCGCCTGCGGGTGGTCGGGGAGTGGGCGGCGGCGTGCTGACCCTCGATGGCCGGATCGAGAGGGCGAGGGCCGGCCCGCTGGGATCCTTCGCGGCTGGGCTCGCGAAGGACAAAGCGCTGTCGCCGCTGCGTCGACGAAGCCGTGGTCGAACGGGCAGACCGAAGGCAGATCATCCGCTCGAAGCCGGTGAAACGGCCGATATTCGGCCGTGCCGATCTTGACCTGCTCGACGCTCGCCGGGTTGGCGCGGCTTGGACCGATCTGCACCGAGAGTGCGTCAGACCCCCACGCCAAACAGCGGGGGGCTTGTTCCGATGCCGTTCGACAGCGAGAGCACCGTCCCGATCCCTCCGGTAGTGCAGGGCGGCCGGTCGCGGGGCAGGGGTGCCTGACCGCGAGTGGATTCTACACCCACTGCCCCGAAGCCCGCTCTGCCGCCCGGCGGATCGCGGCGATGTTCGCGCCGTAGGCCTCGCGGCCGCCCTTGAAGGTGGCGGACCCCGCCACGAGGGCGTTCGCCCCCGCCTTGACCACCGCCGGCGCCGTCTCGGGCGTCACGCCGCCATCCACCTCGATGTCGATGTCGCGGCCGCCGACCATCGCGCGCACCCGCGAGACCGTCTCGCAGACCGAACCGATGAAGCTCTGGCCGCCGAAGCCCGGGTTGACGGTCATGCACAGCACGAGATCGACCATGTCGAGCACCGGTTCGACGAGGCTCGCCGGCGAGCCCGGATTGATCGCGACACCCGCCTTCTTGCCGAGCGCCCGGATGGTCTGGAGCGAGCGGTGCAGGTGGGGACCCGCCTCGGCATGGACCGTGATGATGTCGGCCCCGGCTTCCGCGAAGGCCGCGAGGTAGGGGTCGGCCGGCGCGATCATCAGGTGGACGTCGAAGACCGCGCTCGTGTGCGGGCGGAGCGCCTTCACCACGACCGGGCCGAAGGTGAGGTTGGGCACGAAATGCCCGTCCATCACGTCGATATGGACCCAGTCGGCCCCGGCCGCGACCACGTCGCGGACCTCCTCGCCGAGCCGGGCGAAGTCGGCCGACAGGATCGAGGGGGCGATCACCAGGGGACGGGTCATGGCGGGCCTCGCAGGGGTAGGACGACAGGGACGCAAACGCGCAAAAGGCCAGGGTTCGCACCCCAGCCCCGCGCAGACACAGGTCTATGGACGGACGATCAGCGCCGGCGGAACTGGCTGCCGCCGCGGAAGGGCGGGCGCGGGCCCGAGGAACGCTCGTCCTTGTGGCGGAACACCAGACGGCCCTTCTCGAGGTCGTAGGGCGACATCTCGACGGTGACGCGGTCGCCGGCCAGAGTCTTGATGCGGTTCTTCTTCATCTTGCCGGCCGTGTAGGCCACGATCTCGTGGCCCTGGTCGAGCTGCACGCGGTAACGCGCGTCCGGCAGGATCTCGAGCACGAGACCGTCGAACTGCATCAACTCTTCTTTCGCCATTCACACTCTCCACCCGGGTCGCCGTCGCGGTCGGCGCCGCCGGGAGCACATCTTCGGAATTCGATCGCGACGCGGCCGGCCGTACGGGGTGCTCGGCCGAGTTGCCGGGCGCGCTGATGGCCTTGTAACGCTCGATGTGCATGTAAGGTGAGGCGTTCGGACGCGCAAGCCGTGGACGTGACGAACGCACGGCTTCGTCAACGGAAAAAGGCCCGGCGCGCGAGCGCGCCGGGCCGGACCGGACAGACCGGCCGTTACTGGGTCTGCTCGTTGCCGGTATAGTCGATCCGGCCGTCGGCGCCCTTCTTCCACATGTACATGACATAGTCGGGACGGGTGATGTCGCCCTTCTTGTCGTACGAGATGTCGCCGATCACGGTCTTGAACGGCTTGCCCTCGTGCATGTAGGCCGCGACCTTCTTGCCGTCGGTCGACTTGGTGGCCTCCATGGCGTCCTTCAGGATCTGGACGGCGGCGTAGGAGTAGAGGGTGTAGGCCTCGGGATCGATATTCTTGGCCTTGAAGGCCGCGACCACGTCCTTCGCGTTCGGGTTCTTGCGGGCATCCGGCGAGAAGGTCATCAGCGTGCCGTCGGCGCCCGGGCCGGCGATCTGGGCGTATTCCTTGTCGGTGATGCCGTCACCGCTCATCAGCGGGGCGTTGAGGCCCTGGTCGCGCATCTGGCGCACGATCAGGCCGGCCTCGGTGTGCAGGCCGCCGTAATAGACCACGTCGGCCTTGGCCTGCTTCAGCTTCGAGACGAGGGCCGAATAGTCCTTCTCGCCCGGGTTGATGCCCTCGAACAGCACGTCCTTGCCGCCCTTGGCCTTCAGGGCCTTGAGGGTCTCGTCGGCAAGACCGCGGCCGTACGGGGTCTTGTCGTGCACGAAGGCGATGTTCTTGCCCTTGAACTTCTCGGCGAGCCAGGCGCCGGCGACCGCACCCTGCTGGTCGTCGCGGCCGCAGGTGCGGAAGGTGTTCCACAGCTTGCGGTCGGTGTATTTCGGGTTGGTCGAGGCCGGGGTGATCTCGACGATGCCGGATTCGGCGTAGACGTCGGAGGCCGGGATCGAGACGCCGGAGTTGAAGTGGCCGATCACGGCCTTCACGCCGTCGGCGGCGAACTTGTTGGCGACCGAGACGCCCTGCTTCGGGTCGGAGGCGTCGTCGCCGACGACCAGGACGATCTTCTGGCCGTTGATGCCGCCGGCCTTGTTGATGTCGGCGACGGCCTGCTCGGCGCCGTTCTTGAGCTGGGCGCCGAAGGCGGCGTTGGCGCCGGTGATCGGGCCGGCCACGCCGAGCTTGATCTGGGCCTGCGCCGATCCGGCCCAGGCGAGGCCGGCCGCGAGGGCGAAGCCGGCCAGTAGCGTGCGCTTCATCTCAGTACTCCTCTGGAACAACCAAGGTCGGGCTCGCGGGCCCTTTCGGCCGGGAGACCGGGGCGTGGGGACCCCGGATGGGTGGAACGGGACCATCGGTCCCGGATCGCTGGCGCGCCCCGTGGGGCCCAAGGCCCCCAAGGGGTAAAGGGGCTTTATCAGGCGCCGGCCTTCGCCCGCCAGGCGAAGGGGCCGTTGCGCTCGTAGAGCCAGCGATACTGCGTCGTCATCTGCCGGGCGCGGGTGGCGCGGAAGCCGGCCGAACCGATGATCAGGAGCACGATCGTGTCGACCACGTAGTAGTGCGGCGACAGGAACGAGCCTTCGAACAGGGCGTGGTGGATGAAGCGGACGGCGACGCCCAGCAGCAGCAGCGACAGGATCGCCTGCCAGAACGGCTTCCAGCCCAGCGCGATGCCGCGCCCGATCATCCAGGCCATCCAGCCGCCCATCACCACGGTGACGAGGAGGAAGAGCCAGATCGTGCTCTCCTCGTAGAGGATCCCCTGCATCAGTGCCGTCCCCCTTCGAGATAGGCGGCCTTCACCGACGGATCGTCGAGGAGCTGCTTGCCGGTGCCCGACATGGTGATGGTGCCGGTCACCATGACGTAGCCGCGATGCGCCAGCTTGAGGGCGTGGTAGGCGTTCTGTTCGACGAGGAACACCGTCATGCCGTCGCGCTCGTTCAGCTCCTTGATGGCGGAGAAGATCTGCTTGACGATGAGCGGGGCCAGCCCCAGCGACGGCTCGTCGAGGAGCAGGAGCCGCGGCCGGCTCATCAGGGCGCGGGCGATGGCGAGCATCTGCTGCTCGCCGCCCGACATGGTGCCGCCGCGCTGGTAGAGGCGCTCCTTGAGGCGCGGGAACATCGCGCAGACCCGCTCCAGGTCCTGCTCGAAATGGGCGCCGCCGTTGACCGAGGCTCCCATCTGCAGGTTCTCGTAGACGGTCATCCGCGGGAAGATCCGCCGCCCCTCCGGCGATTGCGCCAGGTTGAGCCGGGCGATCTCGTGGGTCGGCATCCGGGTGATGTCCCGGCCCGCATAGGTGATCGTGCCCTCGCGCGCCCGGGGGGAGCCGAAGATCGTCATCATCAGGGTCGACTTGCCGGCGCCGTTGGCGCCGATCAGCGTGACGATCTCGCCCTCGTTGACGTCGAGATCGACCCCCTTGAGGGCGATGATGTTGCCGTAATAGGTCTTGACCCCGCGCACCGTGAGCAGGGGCGCCCGGGTCCCGACTTGCCGGGCGCGGGTCTCGTCGACCAGGACGTTGATACCGGCGACGCTCATGGCGTGCTCCGGGCGGCGGCGAAGCCGGCGCCGATGAGGAGGCTGCCGCCGACCCGGTTCATCACCCGCACCCGGGCCGGGCTGGCGAAGAACCCGCGGGCCCGCGAGGCGGCCACGGCGTAGGTCAGCGCGTTCAGGAAGGCGAGGACGACGAAGGTCGCCTCGAACACCACCATCTGGGTCAAGAGATCCCCTCGCGGATCGAGGAATTGCGGCAGGAACGCCACGAAGAAGGTCAGGCTCTTCGGGTTGAGCGTGGTGACGAGCCAGGAATGCGCGACCATCCGCAGGGCCGGCGCACCGGAGCGCGGCGGTGCCTGGAGCTGCGTGCCGGCCCGCCACAGCTTGATCCCGAGCCAGACCAGATAGGCGGCGCCGCACCATTTCAGCGCCGTGAACAGGGTGGCCGAGGTGGCGAGCAGCGCGCCGAGCCCGGCGAGCGACAGGGTCATGGCGGTGAGGTCGCCGAGCGCGACGCCGATCGCCGCCGGGAGCGCCGCGCGCAGGCCGCTGCCGATAGCGTAGGACACGACGAGCAGGATCGTCGGGCCGGGGATCACCAGCAGGACCGCCGAGGACGCCGTAAAGGCGAGCCACGTGGTCAAGGACATACCCGTGAGCGTCATACGCCGACCTCCGCCTCGACCTGCTCGACCTCGTCGTCCTCGACGCCGAGATAGGCGGCGATGACGCTCTGGTCGCTCTGGATCTCCGTCGGCGTGCCGTCGGCGATCTTGGTGCCGTAATCGAGCACCACGACGTGGTCGGAGATCTCCATCACCACCGACATGTCGTGCTCGATGAGGAGCACCGAGGTGTCGTGGTCGTCGCGGATCGCCCGCAGGAGATCGTTGAGGAGCAGCGATTCCCGCGGGTTGAGGCCGGCCGCCGGCTCGTCGAGGCAGAGCAGGACCGGATCGGTGCACATCGCGCGGGCGATCTCGAGCCGGCGCTGGTCGCCGTAGGGCAGGGCGCCCGCCGGATCGTCGGCCCGGTCCATCAGGTGGATGCGCGTCAGCCAGTCCTTGGCCCGCTCCACCGCCGCCTTCTCGGCCCGGCGGTAGGACGGCAGGCCGAGCAGGCCGCCGATGGTGAAGCCCGACGAGACCATCAGCGGGTTGTGCTGGGCGACCAGCAGGTTCTCCAGCACCGTCATGCCGGTGAACAGGCGGATGTTCTGGAACGTGCGGGCGACCCGCGCGGTGCGGTTCACCGCGTAGCCCGGCAGCTGCTCCAGGAGGTAATCCGACCCGTCGCGGTGGCGCAGGGTCATCATGCCTTCCGTCGGCTTGTAGAAGCCGGTGATGCAGTTGAAGACCGTGGTCTTGCCGGCGCCGTTCGGGCCGATCAGCGCCGTGATGTCGCCGCGGCCGACCCGGAACGACAGGTCGTTGACGGCGACGAGGCCGCCGAACCGCATGGTGACGTGATCGACCGTCAGGACCGGGTCGGCCATCCGGGGGGAGGCGAGGGGAGGCGAGGAGACGGGGGCGGTCATCAGCCGTGGCCCTCCTTCACGAGGGATCCCGAGATGCGCTTGCGTTCCTTGAGCACGATCGAGGGGGCGCGCTCGGAGATCAGGCCGCGGGGGCGCCAGATCATCATCACCACCATGGCGAGGCCGAACAGGAGCAGGCGGTACTCGCTCGGATCGAATCCGTCGCCGAACACCGCCTTGAGGAAGCCGAGGTTGCGCAGGAGCTCGGGGCCGCCGACCATCGCCACCGCGGCGATCGCCACGCCGATCTGCGAGCCCATGCCGCCGAGCACCACGATCGCCAGGATGATCGCGCTCTCGAGGAAGTTGAAGCTCTCCGGGCTGACGAAGCCCTGGCGCACGGCGAAGAACGAGCCGGCGAAGCCGCCGAACATGGCGCCCAGGGCGAAGGCCGTGAGCTTGGTGTTGGTGGTGTTGATGCCGAGCGAGCGGCAGGCGATCTCGTCCTCGCGCAGGGCCTCCCAGGCGCGGCCGATCGGCAGGCGGCGAAGCCGCAGCGTGACGCCGTTGGTGATCAGCGCGAGCACCAGGATGAGGTAGTAGAGGAAGATCACCCGGTGCATCGGGCTGAAATCGAGCCCGAGCTTCGCCGCGAATCCGTCCTCGTCCGCCGTGAACGGGATGCCGAAGAAGGTGGCGCGCGGGATCGACGAGATGCCGGCGGCCCCGCCCGAGAAGTCGGTCCAGTTGATGAGGACGAGGCGGATGATCTCGCCGAAGGCCAGCGTCACGATGGCGAGGTAGTCGCCGCGCAGGCGCAGCACGGGGAAGCCCAGCACCATGCCCCACAGGCCCGCGAACAGGCCGGCGAGCGGCAGGCAGACCCAGAACGACAGGCCGAACACCGTGGAGAGCAGCGCGTAGGAATAGGCGCCGACGGCGTAGAAGGCGACGTAGCCGAGATCGAGAAGCCCTGCGAGCCCGACCACGATGTTGAGGCCCCAGCCCAGCATCACGTAGGTGAGGATCAGGATGCCGAGGTCGATCCAGTAGCGGGATTCGCCCAGCCCCCCGGTGCCCAGCACCGCCAGCAGCGGGAAGGCCAGCGTCACGCCGAGGAAGGCGGGCAGCGCGTAGGAGGAGAGCTTCTGCGAGGCGTTCGGCTCGGCATGGACCGCCTCCGTCGCCTGGGTCGGCGACGGGGTGAGCGCCCGGCGGGCGTCGCGGTTGGCGAGGATCAGCCGCTGGCCCAGGCGCCCGACGAAGACGAGCCCGCACAGGAGCGCCACCAGGCCCCAGCGCGGCACGAGGTCGAGGGCCGCGGTCTGGCTGAGATCGGTCCGGTAGGCGATGATCGGCACGCAGAGGCCGAAGGTGACGAGCGCGAACAGCGCCGCGTCCTTGACGATCGCCGCCATGTCGGCGGCGCGGTCGGCGGCGGGATGGGCCGCGAGGGTGTTGGCCGGGTTCGCCATCAGACCTTCTCGACCTCGGGCCGGCCGAGGATGCCGGACGGCATGAAGATGAGCACGATCGCGAGGATCGAGAACGCCGCGACGTCCTTGTACTCGATGGAGAAATACGCCGACCAGAAGGTCTCGATGAGGCCGATGAGGAGGCCGCCCAGCACCGCTCCGGGCAGGCTGCCGATGCCGCCGAGCACCGCGGCCGTGAAGGCCTTCACGCCGGGCGTGAACCCGTCCGAGAACGACACGACGCCGTAATAGAGGAGGTACATCGTGCCGGCGACCGCCGCGAGGGCCGCGCCGAGCACGAAGGTGAGCGAGATGGTGCGGTCGACGTCGATGCCGAGCAGCGCCGCCATCTTGCGGTCCTGCTCGCAGGCGCGCTGCGCCCGGCCGAGCGGGGTCTTCTGCACCAGGTACCAGAACCCGGCGAGCAGCACGACGGTCGTCAGCATGATGATGATCTGCTTGTAGGACAGGGCGACGGCGTAGCCGTTCTCCCCGGTCCACAGGGTGATCACGTCGCGCATCATCGGCGGGGTCGGCTTGTTGCGGGCGCCCTGCACGACCTGGACGAAGTTCGACAGGAAGATCGAGACGCCGATCGCCGAGATCAGCGGGGCGAGGCGGAAGGAGCCGCGCAGGGGCCGGTAGGCGATCCGCTCGATCGACCAGCCCCACAGGGCGGTGAGCGCCATCGCGACGATCAGCACGATCAGCAGCGCCAGCGCGATCGACGAGATGCCGAGCCAGGTCGTGACGATCAGGAAGGTGATCAGCGCGATGAAGGCCGAGAGCATGAACACGTCGCCGTGGGCGAAGTTGATCATGCCGATGATACCGAACACCATCGTGTAGCCGATGGCGATGAGGCCGTAGATCGACCCCAGCGTCAGCCCATTGATGAGCTGCTGCGCGAAGACCTCCATGCGGTCACGTTCTCCACTGTCGGGCTGCTTTGTCAGCCCGGGCCTCCCTGGCCGCGCCCCGGTCATCCGGGTGTCACGACCGTCCCTTGCGGCGAGGCTTAGCAAGCACCGCACCACACGACAATCGGCGAATGCGGGGTCGCCGTGCGAAAGACCGGGTGGCCCACATGCTACGGCTCCGCTACCCTTACGGCGGCGCCGGTTCGAGCGGCCGGCAAAAGAGACGATCGGGGAGGGGAACGCCGCCATGGCGATGACGATGACCGGTGAGGTCGTGCTGCCGGCCGACCAGCAGACCGTCTGGGAGAAGCTGAACGACCCCGAGGTGCTCAAGCGCTGCATCCCGGGCTGCGATACCCTCGAGAAGGTCGGCGACAACGAGCTGCAGGCCTCCGCCAAGATCGCGGTCGGCCCGGTGAAGGCGACCTTCAAGGGCAAGGTGACGCTCACCGACATCGACCCGCCGAACGGCTACCGCATCACCGGCGAGGGCCAGGGCGGCGTCGCGGGCTTCGCCAAGGGCGGGGCCGTGGTGCGGCTGGAGCCGGCCGAGGGCGGCCAGACCAAGATGACCTACGACGTCGAGGCCAGCGTCGGCGGCAAGCTCGCCCAGCTCGGCGGCCGCCTGATCAACGGCGTGGCGAAGAAATACGCCGACAACTTCTTCGACACGTTCGCCAAGGAGGTTCAGGGCGGCACCGCGGGCGAGACCCCGGCGGCCTGAGGCCGAACTTCGATCGCCCGCGATCAACTTGTTGCGAGGCGATCGGGCAGAATGACCCGAATCGGCCGGAAACGGCCGGTTTGCGCGCCAAAAAGCCGGCGCGCCCCGCCTTGACCGGCGCTTCCGGGCGGTCGACACTCGAATTCGAGCGATTCCAGAGAGGCACGGCCGACCCGGCCACCACGCGCGACAGGGTCCGTCACAAGGACCCGCGGGTTTCCGGCCAAGTGTCCTGGTCCAGGAGGAGGACGTCACCCATGAGCGCTGTCAGCCTGACGGTGAACGGCAAGGCCGTGACCGCCGACATCGATCCGCGCACGCTGCTGGTGCAGTACCTGCGCGAGACCCTGCGCCTCACCGGTACCCATGTCGGCTGCGACACCAGCCAGTGCGGCGCCTGCGTGGTTCATCTCGACGGCGAGGCGATTAAGGCCTGCACCGTGCTGGCGGTGCAGTGCGACGGCCGCTCCGTCACCACCATCGAGGGCCTGGCCTCCGGCGGCGAGCTGCACCCGATGCAGGCGGCCTTCCGCGAGCATCACGGCCTCCAGTGCGGCTACTGCACCCCCGGCATGATCATGACCGCCGTGGACCTGGTGCGCCGCAAGGGCCATGCCCTCGACGAGCAGACGATCCGGCACGAGCTGGAAGGCAACATCTGCCGCTGCACCGGCTACCACAATATCGTGAAGGCGATCGCCTCGGGTGCCGAGAACATGGCGGGCGAGCCGCAGAAGGTCGCGGCGGAGTAGCGCCGCTTTGAACCCTCCCCCCTCTGCGGGGGAGGGTGCCCCACGAAGTGGGGCGGGAGAGGGGACGCCGCTTCCGGAGATGTCGCGCGCTTGATGAAGGCAGCCACCTGAATCAGCGTTGCGCTGCCCCTCTCCCGGCTCGCTTACGCTCGCCACCCTCCCCTGCAGAGGGGGGAGGGTTGAAGGCCTGCGCTCTACTAAAAGACCGTCCGCGCCATCCGGACCCATAACAAGACGCCGTCAAGAACGAGGCCGGCCCCTCGGCGCCGGCCCACGAGGCCAGATCCGGGAGACTCAACGCCATGACCGCCACGGGTATCGGCGCCTCGGTGCGCCGCAAGGAAGACCAGCGCTTCATCACCGGCAAGGGCCGCTACGTCGACGACTACAATCGTCCGGGCCAGGCCTATGCCTACTTCCTGCGCTCCCCCCACGCCCACGCCACCATCCGGGGCATCGACACGGCCGCCGCAGCAGGGATGCCGGGCGTCGTCGGCATCCTGACCGGCGAGGACCTGGCGGCCGACAAGGTCGGCGGCCTCATCTGCGGCTGGATGATCCATTCCAAGGACGGCACGCCGATGAAGGCCGGGGCGCACCCGGCGCTGGCCCAGGGCAAGGTGCGCTATGTCGGCGACCACGTCGCGGTGGTGATCGCCGAGACGCTGGCCCAGGCCAAGGACGCCGCCGAGGCGATCGACGTCGATTACGACGTGCTGCCCGCGGTGGTCGAGACCGCCAAGGCCGCGGGCGCCGGCACGGTCGTCCACGACGTCGCCCCCGACAACACCGTGTTCAACTGGCATCTCGGCAACCAATCCGACGTCGAGGCGGCCTTCGCCCGCGCGGCGCACGTCACCAAGCTCGACATCGTCAACAACCGCCTGGTGCCGAACCCGATCGAGCCCCGCGCCGCCGTCGGCGAGTACGACGAGGCGGAGGAAGCCTTCACCCTCTACACCACGAGCCAGAACCCGCACGTCGCCCGCCTCGTCCTCTCGGCCTTCATCGGCATCGCGCCGGAGAACAAGCTCCGGGTGGTGGCCCCGGATGTCGGCGGCGGCTTCGGTTCCAAGATCTTCATCTATGCCGAGGAAACGGTCTGCGTCTGGGCGGCGAAGAAGGTCGGCCGGCCGGTGAAGTGGACCAGCGACCGCACCGAGGCGTTCCTGTGCGACGCCCATGGCCGCGACCACGTCACCCATGCCGAACTGGCGATGGACGAGGGCGGCAAGATTCTGGCGCTGAAGGTCCACACCATCGCCAATCTCGGCGCCTATCTCTCGACCTTCTCGTCGTCGGTGCCGACCTACCTCTACGCGCCGCTCCTGTCGGGCCAGTACAACATCCCGGCGATCTATTGCGAGGTGGATGGCGTCTACACCAACACCGCGCCGGTCGATGCCTATCGGGGCGCCGGGCGGCCGGAAGCGACCTTCGTCATCGAGCGGCTGGTCGAGGTCGCGGCGCGCGAGTTGAACCAGGACCCGGCGAAGTTCCGGCGCAAGAACTACGTCAAGAGCTTCCCGCACCAGACGCCCGTCATCATGATGTACGATGGCGGCGACTATTCCGCCTCCCTCGACAAGGCGCTCGAGATCGCCGACCACAAGGGCTTCGCGCGGCGGCGGCGCGAGAGCGCCCGCAACGGCAAGCTTCGTGGGCTGGGCTTCTCGTCCTACATCGAGGCCTGCGGCATCGCCCCGTCGCAGGCGGTGGGGTCGCTGGGCGCCGGCGTGGGCCTGTGGGAATCGGCCGAGGTGCGGGTGAACCCGACCGGATCGATCGAGGTGCTGACCGGCTCACACAGCCACGGGCAAGGGCACGAGACCACCTTCGCCCAGCTCGTCTCCGACCGGCTCGGCGTGCCGATCGAGAGCGTCACCATCGTCCATGGCGACACCGACAAGGTGCAGTTCGGCATGGGCACCTACGGCTCGCGCTCCGGCGCGGTCGGCATGTCGGCCATCGCCAAGGCGATCGACAAGGTGGTGGCCAAGGGCCGCAAGGTGGCGGCCTATGCGCTGGAGGCCGGCGAGGACGACATCGAGTTCAAGGACGGCCGCTTCTCGGTCGCCGGCACCGACAAGTCCCTCGCTTTCGGCGAGGTGGCGCTGCAAGCCTACGTCGCCCACAAGTTCAGCGGCGCGCAGCTCGAACCGGGGCTGAAGGAGGGGGCGTTCTACGATCCCACCAACTTCACCTTCCCGGCCGGGATGCATATCTGCGAACTCGAGGTCGATCCCGATACCGGTGTTGTCACCATCGAGAAGTTCACGGCGGTCGACGATTTCGGCAACGTCATCAACCCGATGATCGTCGAGGGCCAGGTCCATGGCGGCATCGCGCAGGGCGTCGGCCAGGCCCTGTTCGAGGGCGCTCTCTACGATTCGGACGGCCAGCTCGTCACCGCGAGCTTCATGGATTACCGGATGCCGCGGGCGGCCGACCTGCCCTCGTTCGAGGTCGGCATGACGGTGACGCCGTGCCCGTCGAACCCCCTCGGCATCAAGGGCTGCGGCGAGGCCGGCGCCATCGCGGCGCCTGCCGCCGTGATGAACGCCCTCACCGACGCCCTCGGCCACGAGAACATCGCGATGCCGGCGACCCCGCTGGCGGTGTGGCGGGCGGCGCAAGCCAGCCCGCACCTGCGCCCGGAAGCCGCGGAATAAGTCGAAGTCTGGAGAGCCCCATGTACGCTTTCGCCTATCACCAGCCGACCAGCCTCAAGGAGGCCGTGAGCCTGCTCGGCGGCGAGGATGCCAAGCTCGTCGCCGGCGGCCACACCCTGATCCCGACGATGAAGCAGCGGCTGGCCGCCCCCGGCACGCTGATCGACCTCGGCAAGGTGCCGGACCTCGTCGGCATCGAGCGCAGCCCGCGCTCGATCACCATCGGTGCCATGACCACCCATGGCGCCGTCGCCGATTCGGCCGACGTGAAGGAGGCGATTCCCGCACTCGCCGAACTCGCCGCGCTCATCGGCGATCCGGCGGTGCGCCACCGCGGCACGATCGGCGGCTCGGTCGCCAACAACGATCCGGCGGCGGATTATCCGGCGGCCTGCTTGGCGCTCGGCGCCACGATCAGCACCAACAAGCGCAAGCTCACGGCGGAGGAGTACTTCACCGGCCTGTTCGAGACCGCTCTGGAGGAGGGTGAGATCGTCACCGGCGTCTCGTTCCCGATCCCCCACAAGGCGGCCTACGAGAAATTCCGCAACCCGGCCTCGCGCTACGCCCTCGTCGGCGTGTTCGTCGCCAAGCGCCCGAGCGACATCCGCGTCACGGTGACGGGAGCGGGCTCGAACGGCGTCTTCCGCTGGACCGAGGCCGAGGAAGCTCTTGCCAAGCGCTTCGCCGCGAAGTCGCTCGAAGGGATGTCGCCCTCGGCGAGCGGCCTCAACAGCGACATCCATGCCGATGCCGATTACCGGGCCCACCTGATCGGCGTGATGGCGCGGCGCGCGGTGCAGAAGGCGGCGGATCGGTAAGGCGCACCGCTGGCCTTTAACCCACCCTCCCGCTCCGCGGCAGGACTGTACGAAGAATGGAGAAGGCGCGGGTTTCCCCTCTCCCCGCGGGCGGGGAGAGGGCTGATCCCCTGTCCAGGGGGATCAGCAAGCCCGCAGGGCGAGGGTGAGGGGGTATTTCCGGAGGAGCCTCACTCGTCGATACCCCCTCACCCTCGCTCCGGCTGCGCCTCCGCTTGCCGACTACACGACAAGGTGTAGTCGGCCCTCTCCCCGCCCGCGGGGAGAGGGGGAGACCCGCGCCACGACTTTCCCCGGAAAGCCCTGCCGCAGAGGGGGGAGGG
>NZ_JTHF01000168.1 GCF_001043895.1 Methylobacterium indicum | reverse complement strand
GGAGAAGGGGCCGGCGAGCTCCGGGTCCCCCGCGGGCGCCGCCTCGACCCGCCGCTCGACCGCGCTCGCCGGGTGGGCGCGCGAGCGCGCGGGGATGAAGCGGGACGCGGCCGGGGTGGCCGGATGGCCGAGCGTGCAGGCGCCGTAGAGGATGCGGTCGTAGGGTGGGGTATCGGGCGGCGCGGCCGGCAGGGCGGCGATGCAGGCCGCGCCGTGCCCGGCGCACCATTCGAGCGCCTCGATCACCGGGGCGGCCCGCGTCGCCGAGGCCGGATCGACCTCCGCCACCAGGATCACGCTGCCGGGATCGACCGCCCGCAGGAGCTGGGCGAATTCGAGCGCCCGCGCGGCCCGCCGGAACCGGGGCGGGCGCCCGGCGGCCGCCAGGGTCGCGGCCGCTTTCAGCCACGGCCCCGAGACGTCGGGCACGGTGCCGTCCGGCCAGTCGGGCCAGCGGGCGAGGGCCAGTTCGGCGAGATCGTCGAGCACGCGGTCCACCACCGTCGCCGCGCTGCGGGGCTCCTCGGCGGCGACGAGCAGTGCCCCCCGGCCGATCCCCGCCCCCGCCAGCACCTGACCGACGCCGTCCCGGGTGAGGCCGAGGACGGCGAGCCGGCCGCCGCCCGCGAGCCCCGCGATGCGCCCGGCGAGCTCGACCGGCGTCAGGAGCGGCGAACCGGTCGTCTCTCGGGACCTGGGCAAGGCCAAACTGCGTCCCCGGGGACCAGCCGGCGACACCCCGTGCATCGCCTGGCCGGCATGGAGGGATATCCAGCACAGGTTGCCAGGCCTTGCCAAGGGGTTGTGGACAAGGGGTTGGGGCCAAGGGGTCGCGGCCGAGGGGTTGGGCGGCGGTGGAACCGGCCGCCCGCTTCCTCACCGGGCCGGCGCGATCCCCGGCGATCCCGCGGCCGGACCCGTGCGGATCGCCCACAACTCCGTCGGCAGGCTGATCGGCGCGCCGGGCTTGTAGTCGGCCGAATCCTGGATGTGCGAGGTGGTGACGTAGATCGTTCCGTCCGGCCCCTCGCCGAAGGTGTCGGGCCAGCGCAGCTGCGGATCCTGGACCAGGGTCGTCAGCCCGGCGCCGTTATTGGCGAGGTCGCGGACCTTCACGGCATTGTCCTGGGGCGAGGTCACGTACATCCGGCCGTCCTTGCGACCGATCAGCAGGCCGTCCGCCGGCCCGTTCTCGCCGACCGTGACGATCTTGCCCCCGAGCGTCCGGTCGGTGAGCATCTCGGGCACCACCGTGGCGGTCGCCCAGCCCGTCAGGGCGTCGGTCGGTAGGCTGTAGAGCGTCTTGCCCTTGATCGCCTGCCAGTAGAGCGTCTTGCCGTCGGGCGAGAGCGCGATGCCGTCGGCGGAGAACTCGACGCCGCGGCCGTCCGGACGGCGCAGGGTCTGGCCGTCGGCGGTCACGGTCACGCTCTTGTCCGGCATGGTCGTGGGATGGCCCGACAGTACCCGCTTGGCCGAGCCGCTGTCGAGATCGACGACGATCAGGGCACCCTCGGCGCCGGAATCGGTCAGGTAGGCGGTCTTGCCGTCGGGCGAGATCCGCACGTCGTTGAGGTAGGAGGCCTGCAGCACGGTGGGCGCGTCGAACGGGATCGTCTTGATCACCTGGTTGGTCTTCAGGTCGATGCCGACGAGCTTCGGCCCGTCCTTCACCACCGCCCCCATCGCGGGCGCGGCGGCGTCCACCACCCACAGCCGGTCCTGGCCATCCGCCACCACGCTCTGCACGCAGACAAAGTGGGACTTCGGGTCGATCTCGTCCTTCTTCGCGTTGCGCCAGGAATTCCAGCCGGCATCCGGGTAGGGCACCGGCTTGCCGTCCTTGAGTTCGGCCACCGAGACCGGGGCGTCCTCGCTCCAGCGCGGGAAGTTCACGAAGATCCGCCCGTCGCGGGCCACCGTGACGCCGGTGACCTGGTGGTCGAAGCTCGCGACCTTGTCGAGGCGGGCGGAGGCGCCCTGCGCCAGCGCAGGCGCGGCACCGGCGAGGAGGAGGCAGGCGAGCGCGAGGCGGGCGCCGGTGTGATGGGTCATGGGAATGAAAACTCTCCGTCCGGGCACGCGCCCGGACGGAGAACGCAACGGCACCCGGCAAAGGTCCCTGGGAGTATCTTTAACGGGCCGGCCCGTGGCCGCCGGGCGGGCGCGAGCCGAGATGGGAGCGCAGGGTGGTGCCTTCGTACTCGGTGCGAAAGAGGCCGCGGCGGCGCAGCTCGGGCAGGACGAGTTCGATGAAGTCGTCGAGACCGCCCGGCAGGGTCGGCGGCATGATGTTGAAGCCGTCCGCGCCCCCGGCCCGGAATCGCGCCTCCATCTCGTCGACGATCTGGGCCGGCGTGCCGACGATCTGCGAGTGGCCCCGGGCCCCGGCGATGCGCAGGTAGAGCCGGCGCAGGGTCAGGCCCTCACGGCGGGCGAGGTCGAACATGAGCTGCTGGCGCGACTTCAATCCTTCGGTCGCCGGCAGTTCCGGTACCGCGCCGTCCGGGTCGTGCTCCGAGAGGTCGTGGCCGACCATGCGGCTGAGCAGTGCCAGCCCCACCACCGGGTCGATCAGCGCCTGCAGCTCCTCGAACTTGTCCCGCGCCTCCGATTCGGTGCGGCCGACGACCGGGAAGAGGCCCGGCATCACCTTCAGATCGTCCGGGGCGCGGCCGAACCGGGCCATGCGGCCCTTAAGGTCGCGGGAGAACTCGACCGCCTCCTCGAGGGTCTGGTTGGCGGTGAACACGATCTCGGCGGTGCGCGCCGCCAAGTCCTTGCCGGGACCCGACGAGCCGGCCTGGACCAGCACCGGCTGGCCTTGCGGCGTGCGCGACAGGTTGAGGGGGCCGCGGACCTCGAAATGCTTGCCCTTGTGGTCGAGGGGCCGGAAACCGTCGGGCTTCGAGAACTGGCCCGAGGCCTTGTCGATCACGACCGCGTCGTCGTCCCAGGTGTTCCACAACCCCAGGACCACATCGACGAACTCCTCCGCCCGCTCGTAGCGGTCGGCGTGGCGGGCGATCTTGTCGTTGCCGAAATTCGCCGCCTCCAGATCGGTGGCGGAGGTCACGAGGTTCCAGCCGGCCCGGCCGCCACTCAGGTGATCGAGGGAGGCGAAGCGGCGGGCGACGTTGTAGGGCTCGTTGAAGCTCGTCGAGGTGGTGGCGACGAGGCCGATCCGGTGGGTGACGGCGGCCAGCGCCGACAGCAGGGTGACGGGCTCGAAATGCGTCGAGCGGGCGGTGCGCTCGCTCGAGCGCAGGTCGGCGTCGCGGATGCCGGTGCCGTCTTCCAGGAAGATCAGGTCGAACTTCGCGGCCTCCGCGGCTTTCGCCCAGCCGACATAGCGGTCGAGGTTGATCCCGCCATCGGCCTCGCTCGACGGGTGGCGCCAGCCGGCGACGTGGTGGCCGGTGGCGTAGAAGAAGGCGCCGAGGCGCATCGTCCCGTGTGTCATCGCGTCCTCGCTCGGCCGGCATCCCGGATTGTCACGTACCCGATCGGATTTAGGGCGCCGGCGCCGCGGGGCCGTCAGCCCTTGGCGACGGTATCGAGAGCCTGGGCCAGGTCGGCCAGCAGGTCGGCCTCGGCCTCCAGGCCGACCGAGAGCCGCACCAGCCCGTCGCCGACGCCCGCCCGCGCGCGGGCCTCGGGGTCCATGGCGGCGTGGGTCATGGTCACCGGATGGGCGATCAGGCTCTCGACCCCGCCGAGGGATTCCGCCAGGCTGAAGATCGTGAGTGCCCCGACGAGCCGGCGCACCGCCTCGCGCCCGCCCGCGAGTTCGGCGCTCAGCATCGCCCCGAAGCCCGCCTGCTGCGCCTTCGCCAGGGTGTGGCCCGGATGGGCGGGCAGGCCCGGATAATGGACGCGGGCCACCGCCGGATGGCGATCGAGGAAGGCCGCGACCGCGGCGGCGTTGCGCTCCTGGCGCTCGATCCGGGCAAACAGCGTGCGCACGCCGCGCAGGGTGAGGTAGGCGTCGAAGGGCGAGCCGGTGACCCCGACGGTGTTCGCCCAGGCGGCGAGCTCGTCGCCCAGCGCCGCGTCCGCGGCGATCACCGCGCCGCCGATCACGTCGGAATGGCCGTTGAGGAACTTGGTGGTCGAGTGGACGACGAGGTCGGCCCCGAGGGAGAGCGGCCGCTGCAGGGCCGGCGACAGGAAGGTGTTGTCGACCACGAACAGGGCGCCGGCGGCCTTGGCGAGCGCCCCGACCCGGCGGATGTCGGTGATCCGCATCAGGGGGTTGCTCGGCGTCTCGGTCAGCACGATCCGGACCCCCTCGGCGAGGGCGGCCGTGAGCGCCGCCTCGTCGCCCTGGTCGACGAAGGCCACCCGGTAATGGCCCCGCGCCGCCCGCATCGAGAGCAGCCGGTGGGTGCCGCCGTAACAATCGTGCGGCGCCACCAGGAGATCGCCGGGGCGCAGGGGCGACAGGGCGAGGTCGAGGGCCGCCATGCCGCTCGACACCACGACGGCCCGGGCGCCGCCTTCGAGCTTCGCCAGGGTATCGGCGAGCTGGTCGCGGGTCGGGTTGCCGAGGCGGGCGTAGTCGTAGGCCCGGGGCTGCTCGAACTCGGCGAAGGTGTAGGTCGTCGAGAGATAGAGCGGCGGAGTCACCGCCCCGAAGGCGGTGTCGGTGCCGATCCCGTTCGCGGCCGCGATCGTCTCCGCCCGCCGCCGCCGCTCGTGCACCACGCTCTCGTCCGACACGCCGCTCTCCCATCCCGCTGCGCGGGAGACGCCCCGCGTTTCGTTCTGTATGACGAACAAAACGGACGATCAACGGGATATTGTTCGGCGCGGCGTACGGCGCGAACTTTATTTCAAGCCGAAGCCCCGGCGCTCCAGGATCTCCCGCAGCCGGTCGCGGCCGCTCAGGGATTCGGGACCGCGCACCCGGTCGAGGGCGGCGTCGCTCCAGCCGACCTGCGGCATTCCCTGTCCGGCCTGGAAATCGCGCATCGCCGCGTCGTAGGCGGCGACCGCCCCATCGGCGAGGGCGGGGTCGTAGCGGCCGCGATGCAGCACGACGCCCTGCGGCAGCCGCGGCTTCACGGCGGCCGGGCGGGCCGGATCGGGATGGCCGACGCAGAGGCCGAACACCGCCAGCACGTTCGGCGGCAGGCCAAGCAGCGCTGCCACCGCCTCGGGGTCGTTGCGCAGCGCCCCGATATAGACCGTGCCGAGGCCGAGGGATTCGAGCGCCACCGCGGCGTTCTGCGCGGCGAGCGCGGCATCGACCACGCCGACCATCAGCATCTCGAGGTAGGCGAGCCCGTCCGTCGGCTTCCCCCGGTCGCGCCCGAGCGCGTCGAGGCGCGAGAGGTCGGCGAGCCAGACCAGCACCAGGGGCGCCTCGGCGACGTGGCGCTGCCCGCCGGCGATCCCCGACAGGCGCTTGCGGGTCGCCGGATCCTCGACGGCGACGACGCTCCAAGTCTGGAGGTTGGAGGAGGAGGCGGCCGATTGCGCGGCGGCGACGAGCGTGTCCAGGGTCCCCTCCGGCAGGGGATCGGGCCGGAACGCCCGCACGGTGCGGTGGGCCAGAAGCGCCGCGATCACGTCGTTCCAGGGACCCTCGGCGACGGCGCGGGCGGCCTCCCCGCCGTACCGCGCCGTCACGGCCTCCTGTCGTTCGGTCCCGCTCATCCCCACCTCGTCGTTCCGATCCAGCCTGGCTGGAGCGGAGTCGTACACGGTTTCCGTTGACCGGCCAGGGCGGCGGATCCAGATCCGGCCCGCGCCGCTCGCACGCGGCCCAGCACAGGAGCCCGACCATGGCGCGACCCCGCAGGCTTCATCTCGGCGCCTTCATGCGCCCGGTCGGCATCCACACCGCCTGGTGGCGCTATCCCGGCGGCCTGCCCGACGCCAATTTCGACATCCGCCACCTCGCGCGCTTCGCCCGGGAACTGGAGGCGGCGAAGTTCGACGCCTTCTTCATGGCCGACCATCTGGCGCTGCTGAACATGCCCGTGGAAGCGCTCAAGCGCTCGGCGACCGTCACGTCGTTCGATCCCGCCACGCTGCTGCCGGCGCTCGCCATGGTGACCGAGCGGATCGGGCTCATCGCCACGGCCTCGACCACCTACGACCAGCCGTTCCACGTCGCCCGGCGCTTCGCCTCCCTCGACCACCTGAGCGGCGGCCGCGCCGGGTGGAACGTGGTGACGACCTCGAACCCCGACGCGGCGAAGAATTTCGGGCTGAAGCACCATCCCGAGCACGCCGACCGCTACGACCGCGCCCGCGAATTCGTCGAGGTGGTGAAGGGCCTGTGGGATTCCTTCGCCGATGACGCCTTCCTGCGCGACGTCGAGAGCGGGATCTTCTTCGATCCCGACCGGATGCACGTCCTCGACCACCAGGGACCGCATCTGTCGGTGCGCGGGCCCCTCAACGTCGCGCGGCCGGTCCAGGGCTGGCCGGTGATCGTCCAGGCCGGCGCCTCGGAGGCCGGGCGCCAGCTCGCCGCCGAGACGGCCGAGGTGATCTTCGGCGCCGCCGGCAGCCTCGAGGACGGGCGCCGTTTCGCCGAGGACGTGCGCGGGCGCATGGCGGCGATCGGGCGCGATCCCGACCATCTCAAGATCCTGCCGGCCTGCTTCGTGGTGGTCGGCGACACGGTCGAGGAGGCGCGGGCGCGACGCGCCCATCTCGACGGTCTGGTGCACGAGGCGAGCGCCGTCGCCGCCCTGTCGATCGCGCTTGGCGTCGATGCCGGGGCCTTCGACCCCGACGGGCCGCTCCCCGAGATTCCGGAGACCAACCAGTCGAAGACCGGGCGCGAACGGGCGATCGCCCTCGCCCGCCGGGACAACCTGACCGTCCGGCAGCTGGCCCAGCGCCTCGGCGGCTATGCCGGCCTGGCGATGGTCGGCACACCGGCCACCATCGCCGACGAGATGCAGGCCTGGCTGGAGGCCGGCGCCAGCGACGGCTTCAACATCATGGTCTCGGACCTGCCGCAGGGGCTGGAGGACTTCACCCGGAAGGTGGTGCCGGAGCTGCAGGCCCGCGGCCTGTTCCGGCGAGACTACGAGGGCACGACCCTGCGCGAGCATCTCGGGCTCCCACGGCCGGAGAACCGGTTCTTCGCGTGACCGGTTCTCCGCGCGCGGGCCTACTTCATGCTGAAGACCTGCACCATGGCGGGGGTGAGGATCACCACGAACAGCACCGGCAGGAAGAACAGGATCATCGGCACGGTGAGCTTCGGCGGCAGGGCGGCGGCCTTCTTCTCGGCCTCGTTCATGCGCTGGTCGCGGCTCTCCTGGGAGAGCACCCGCAGGGCCTGGCCGACCGGGGTGCCGTAGCGCTCGGCCTGGATCAGCGCGGTGGTGATGTTCTTCACCGATTCGAGGCCGGTGCGCAGGGCGAGGTTCTCGTAGGCGGTGCGCCGGTCCGACAGGTAGGACAGTTCGGCGGTGGTGAGCGCCATCTCCTCGGCCAGCGTCATCGACTGGTTGGCGATCTCGACGCCGACGCGGCGGAACGCCGCCTCGATCGCCATGCCGGATTCGACGCAGATCAGCAGCAGGTCGAGGGCGTCCGGCCAGTTGCGGGTGATCTCGGCCTGTCGCTTCGAGGTCTTGTTGCGCAAAAAGAGCTCCGGCGCCTTGATGCCGAGATAGAGCGCCACGACCACGATGCCGAAGCGCACCAGCACCGGCTGGTCGAGCACCTCCAGCACGAACAGGTAGAACACCGCCAGGACGAAGAAGGCGATCGGCATCACCAGGCGGAAGAACAGGAACGCCACCTCGGCCTGCGGGCCGCGGTAGCCGGCCATGACCAGGCTGTTCTTGGCGTTGTCGGCACCGAGCCAGTCGCCGAGATGAAGGCGTTCGACCACCCGCTTCATGTAGGCCTTGGGCTCCTGGCGCAGGGACGCCTTCTGGTTCAGCCGCTCGCGCTCGCGCAGGCGGATGCGGTCGCGCTCCTTGCCGACGCTCTTCATGCGCCCGGCGAGCCGGTCGGGCTCGAGGAGCGGCTGGACCAGGGTGAAGACCGTGGCCGCCGCCGCCACTGCGGCGAGCATCGCGCCGGCGAAGTGGGGGTCGATCAGCTGGGACAGGAACTGCACGCGCCGTCTCCCGGGAGCGGTGGCGCCGGCCGCGTGGGGGCCGGGCGTGGAACGAGGCGGCGGGGCCGCGAGGACCCCGGCGCGATCAGATGTCGAAGCGGATCATCCGGCTCATCACCACCACGCCGATGATCATCCACAGGGCCGAGCCGACGAGGGCGACGTGACCGATCGAGGTGGTCCAGAGCAGCGAGATGTAGTCGGGGCTGGTGAGGTAGGCCAGCGAGGCGACGACGAAGGGCAGGGAGGCGATGATCGCCGCCGAGGCCTTGGCCTCCATGCTCATCGCCTGCACCTTCTCGGCCATCTTGCGCCGGTCGCGCAGCACCTTCGACAGGTTGCCGAGCGCCTCCGAGAGATTGCCGCCGGACTTCTGCTGGATGCCGACCACGATGGCGAAGAAGTTCGCCTCGGAGACCGGCATCCGCTCGTAGAGGCGGGCGACCGCCTCGGAGAGCGAGATGCCGAGCGCCTGGGCCTCGACCATCGCCCGGAACTCGCTCTTGACCGGCTCCTGCGCCTCGCGGGCGATGATGCGCAGGCAATCGCCGACCGGGAGTCCCGAGCGGATGCCGCGCACGATCACGTCCATGGCGTTGGGCAGTTCGAGGATGAAGCGGGCCATCCGGCGCTTGCGCAGGTAGGACAGGACCCAGCGCGGCAGGCCGAACCCCGCCGCGAAGGCGAGGCCGAGGGCGATCAGCGGGTCGCCGCCGAACAGGAAGCCGAACACGCCGACGACGGCGCCCGCGACCGCGCTGAAGATGTAGAACTGGCGCGTGCCGATGGACAGGCCGGCCTGGGTCAGCCGCATGTCGAGGCTGATCTTGGCCTTCTTCTCCTTGTCCTCGATCTCCTTCAGGCTCTTGGCGACCTGGTCGCGGCGGCTGACCGCCTGCACCCGCTCCACGGCCTGGCGCTGGCCGACGAGGGCCCGCTGGCGCTTGGCCGCCCGCGCCTCGCCCGGCAGCATCGGCACCACCACGGCGGCGGCGATGCAGACCGCGCAGACGACGAGGAGGCCCGCCCCGAGGGTGGCGTCGAACTCGATCACGGGCGGGCTCCGGCGTCCGGACCGGATCCGGAGGGCAGGCGGCGTCGGCGTGGAGCGGCGGTCATGCCGTCTCCTCCACGCGGACCTCGGCGGCATCGAGGGCGGCGGCCAGCGCCCGGTCCTCGCCGTAGTAGCGCGCCCGCTCCCAGAACCGCGGCCGTCCGACCCCGGTCGAGCGGTGGCGGCCGATCAGCTTGCCGTTCGGGTCCTCGCCGACCACGTCGTAGACGAACAGGTCCTGGGTGGTGATGACGTCGCCCTCCATCCCCATCACCTCGGTGATGTGGGTGATGCGCCGCGAGCCGTCGCGCAGGCGCGCGGCCTGGACCACGACGTCGATCGAGCCGGCGATCATCTCGCGCAGGGTCTTCGAGGGCAGGCTGAATCCGCCCATCGCGATCATCGATTCGATACGCGCCAGGCACTCGCGCGGGGAGTTGGCGTGCAGCGTGCCCATCGAGCCGTCGTGGCCGGTATTCATCGCCTGGAGGAGGTCGAAGGCCTCGGGCCCGCGCACCTCGCCGACGATGATCCGCTCGGGCCGCATGCGCAGGCAGTTCTTGATCAGGTCGCGCATCGTGACCTGGCCCTGGCCCTCGAGGTTGGGGGGCCGCGTCTCGAGGCGCACGACGTGCGGCTGCTGCAATTGCAGCTCGGCCGCGTCCTCGCAGGTGATGACGCGCTCGTCGTCGTCGATGTAGCGGGTCAGGCAGTTCAGGAGCGTGGTCTTGCCCGAGCCGGTACCGCCCGAGACCACCACGTTGCAGCGCACCCGCCCGATGATCTGGAGGATCTTGGCGCCCTCGGGCGAGATCGAGCCGAAGCGGGTGAGCTGGTCGAGGGTGAGCTTGTCCTTCTTGAACTTGCGGATGGTGAGCGCCGGGCCGTCGATGGCGAGCGGGGGGGCGATCACGTTGACGCGCGAGCCGTCGGGCAGGCGCGCGTCGCAGATCGGCGAGGCCTCGTCGACCCGGCGGCCGACCTGGCTGACGATCCGCTGGCAGATGTTCATCAGCTGCTGGTTGTCGCGGAAGCGCACGCCCGTCAGCTGGATCTTGCCGCCGACCTCGATGTAGGTCCGGTTGGCGCCGTTCACCATCACGTCGGCGATGTCGTCGCGGGCGAGCAGCGGCTCCAGCGGGCCGTAGCCGAGCACGTCGTTGCAGATGTCGTCGAGCAGCTCTTCCTGCTCGGCGATCGACATCACGACGTTCTTGAGGCCGATGATCTCGATGACGATGTCGCGGATCTCTTCCCGCGCCGCGTCCGGCTCGAGGCGGGCGAGCTGGGTGAGGTCGATCGCCTCGATCAGCGCGCCGAAGATCATGCTCTTCGTGCGGTAATACTCGTCCGAGCGGGTGTTCTCGACCGGAACCGGGACCTCGCGGGGGGGAGCGGACTCGGTCCGCCGCCCGTCCTGGAAGACCGGCGCCACCGCCTCGACCGGCACCGGTGCGGGGCCGGCCGGGCGCGGGGCCGGACTCTTCTGCGCCGTCGCTCCGGGTCTCCTGCCGAACATGGGATCAGCGGCCTTCTCGAGAAAACGGGACCCCGCCGCGCGGGAGTCGGGGGCGAGGGGACGCGGCGGGAGGAGACTCGCCCCGCCGGAGCGGCGCCCTCACGCCGCGTCGTGCTGCCGGTCGTCGCCGCCGGCGCTCGGCCGCCCGCTCAGGACGCCTTGCGGCGGCCGAGCCGGGCGAGGAGCGGCTCGAGCAGGTTCGGCCGCCCGCGGCGGGCCTCGGCGCGGCCGGTGAGGCTGCCGGCGAGCTCGGTCAGGATCTCGGTGACCTTGGCGCCGGCCTGCACCTCGGCCAGCATCTGGCCGTTATTGGCGGCGGTGCCGAACAGGGCGGGATCGAACGGCAGGGCCGCGGCGACCGGCGCGTCGAGGGCCTTGGCGAATTCCGCCGTGGCGATCTCGGGGCGCTTGGGCATCCCGACCCCGTTGAGGACGAGGCGCGGCATCCGGTCGTGCGGACGGGCGCTCTTGAGGAGCTCGAACAGGTTGCGGGCGTTGCGCAGGGAGGCGAGGTCGGGGGCGGCCACCACCACGATCTCGTCGGCGCCGATCAGCATGCGGCGGCACCAGGCCGACCAGGCATGGGGCACGTCGAGCACGATGCAGGGCACGCTCGCCCGCAGCACGTCGATCACGCCGTCGAAGGCCCCTTCCGCGAAGTCGGTCGGGCGGTCGAGGGTGGCGGGCGCGGCGAGCAGGCTCAGGTTGTCGGTGCACTTCGACAGGAGCCGGTCGACGAAGTTCGAATCCACCCGCTCGGGCGCGAACACCGCCTCGGCCACGCCCTGGGGCGGATCCTGGTTGAAGTTGAGCCCGGCGGTGCCGAAGGCGACGTCGAGATCGGCGATGACCGTGGCGGTCCCGAAGTCGCGTGCCACCGACCAGGCGAGGTTGTGGGCGAGCGTCGAGGCGCCGACGCCGCCCTTGGCGCCGACCACCGCGATCGTCCGGCCGAGGGGCTCGGCGGCGGGATCGCAGAACAGGTCGGAGATCGCCGCGATCACCGCGACCGGCTCGATCGGCGCGATCAGGTATTCGCTGACGCCGCGGCGGATGAACTCGCGGTAGAGCACCACGTCGTTGACGTGGCCGACCACCACCACCTTGGTGCCGGCGTCGCAGACCTCCGCCAGGCCGTCGAGGGTCGCGAGCGGGCTGCCCTTCGAGGCGCCGATCTCCACCATGATGACGTTCGGCGTCGGGGCGTTGCGGTAGGCCTCGGTGGCGGCGGGCGCGCCGCCCATCTGGACGCGGGTATGGGCCTTCTGCATCCGCCGGTCGGCGGCGGCGGCCTCGATCACCGCGGCGACGTCGGCGCTCTCGCAGAAGGCCTGGACGGTGATGCGCGGAACCGGGGCGATGATCCGGTCGGTCGGCGAGGTCGCATCAGACATGACGGAGCGCCTGCGGGACGGTGGCGACACGCCGGGCCCGCATCGGGGCCGGCCGGGACCGGGAGGAGCAGGGTCGGCGGCGGGTCCGGGCCCGTGTGGCGCCGGCCCGCCTCGCCGCGGGCGCGGCGGCGTCTGTCGTCCGGCGCGTCATCATCACTGGGCCACCTGGTTCTTCACGCTCGCGCGGCCATCCTGCTTCCAACTGGTTGATGGATCCTTTCCGGTGCGCAGGTCGATCAGGTTCTGGGTCCGGATCGCCGTGTCGATCCGGCCCTCCTGGCGGCCGCGCACGAGGTCGACCGGGTCGGCGATCTGGCTCGCGACGTTCGACTGCATGGCGCAGCCGAGGTTCCAGTACGGCTCGTTGCGGGTGTTGAAGCCGGCATTCGACGAGCCGAGATCCTGCGGCCACAGCCCGCAGGCGCCCGCGACCTTGGCCTGCATCCGCTGGAAGCTGAGGCGGACCGGCGCGCTCACCGCGACGTTGGCGACCGGGTAGGGCGCGACCACGATCTCCCGCAGGGTGACGCCGCGCTCCAGCGCCCGAGCCCGCACCCGCTGGAGGGTGCGCTCGACCGCGACGCCCGAGACCTGCGAGCCGCGCGGCACCTCGAACACCAGGACCCCGCGGCCGTAGCGGCGGTACTCGGTGAGGAACCCGTCGACGTCGTCGGCCTGGCGCGGGTCGATATGGCCGGTCCCGGTCACGAACACGTCGAGGTTGCGGGCCGAATCCGACAGCACGATCGGGTGCCGCTCGGGGACCGTCATCGGATAGGTCGATCCCGTGGTCAGCGGCGGCCGGGTGCTGGTGCACGCGGCAAGGCCGGCCGAGGCGGCGAGGAGCGTCAGGCGGAGGGCGATGCGGATCATGGGGCGATGTCTCGACGGACCAAGTCTTGACCGGAGAAGTCTCGGCAACGGCGCGGGGAGGGGACGGATCAGTCCGTGATGAAGCCGACCCGGCCGCGATAGCGCGCGCCCAGAGGCGCGGCGCCGACGACGCCGTAGAGCCGGTTGAAGCGGCCGAGCAGCACCGACTGGCTGTCGCTGACCTCGGTGAAGCCGTCGTCGGGCTTCTTGACCTGGCCCGGATCCATCGGCTTGGCGATGAACGGCGTCACCATGATCATCAGCTCCGTCTCCTGGCGCTGGTAGTCGCGGGAGCGGAACAGGGCGCCGAGCACCGGCAGGTTGACCATGCCCGGCAGGCCGCTGATCGCCTGGCGGTTGCGCTGCTGGATCAGGCCGGCGATCATCATCGTGCCGCCCGAGGGCAGCTCGATCGTGGTCTCGGACTTGCGCACCGTGAGGCCCGGCACCGAGATGGTGTTGTTGCCGTTCGAGACCGGGATCGCCGCCTGGGGGTCGATCTCGGTGACGTTGGTGCCGACCCGGATCGAGATCCGGTTCTCGGACTGCACCACCGGGGTGAAGTTGAGCGCGACGCCGTAGGGCTTGTACTCGATGCCGACCGAGCAGTTCGAGGAACTGGAGGCGATCACCGCCGAGCAGCTCTGGCTCGTCGGCACCGGGATCTCGCCGCCGGCGGTGAAGTTCGCCGCCTCGCCGGAGATCGCCGTCAGGGTCGGCTCGGCCAGGACCCGCGACACGCCGGCCTGCTCGAAGGCGCGCAGGGTCGCCTGGAGCGAGAACCCGCCGGCCTTGATCGAGCCCGAGATGTCGTTGCCGGCCGGGTAGGACCCGCCGGTGAGCGGGAACGGCACGCCGTTCACGAAGTTCATCGCGCTCCAGTTGGCGTTCAGGTTGACGCCGAACTGCTTGAGCACCTGGCGCGACACCTCGACCACGGTGACGCGCAGCATCACCTGGTCCTTGCCGCGGATCGTCAGGTTGTTGATCACCGCGCCGCGGGCGCCGGTCGCCGCGCCGCCGACGCCCACGAAGGCGTTGGCGATGTCGATGGCCTGCTGCGCCTCGCCCGAGGAGGCGACGGTGCCGGTCAGCAGCACCGAATCGCCCGCCGGACGAATGTCGAACCGCGCGCCCGGGATGCTGGTGGCGAGCGTCTGGCGCAGCACGTTGAGGTCGCGCCCGACCGTGACGTCGAGGGCGGCGATCTGCCGGCCCTCGCCGTCCATCACGAAGATCGAGGTGGCGCCGTTCTCCATCCCGATCACGAACACCTTGCGGGTCGAGCGCACGACGGCGTTCGCCACCTTGGGGTTCGCGACGAAGACCTCCTTGGCGTCCCGCGGCAGGTCGATCACCAGCGAGCGGCCGATGGTCAGGTCGAGGCGGCGCGACACGTCGGCCTCGTTGGCGCCGACATTCACGACCGGGGCGGGCACGATGCCGCCGCGCATCGCCACGCCGCCCTGGGCGAGCGCGGGACCGGCGGCCAGGGACGCCACGGCACCGGCGAGCAGGGTGGCACGGAGGAGGGCGGCCGCCGGACGGATCTGGAACAGGGTCATGGAACGGAGGCTCGCGGCACGGGATCTCGCGGCGCGGGGGCCGGTCGCGCGGGGGAGGCCGGAAGAGGACGCGCTCATCGGCGGGGCATCTGCTTGGCGACGCCGTAGCGGACGACCGTGAGGCCGCCCTCGGCCGGCGGCTGCTCCGTCGCCGCCGGGGCGGCCTGGCCGGCATCGGCGAGGCTGCGCAGGGTGAGGGAAAGCTGACCGACCTTCTGGGCCAGGGTGACGGCCTCGGCCTGGGACGGGGTCAGCTCGAGGGTCGCGGTGTCGCCGGTGACGACCCGCTCGCCGTTGCGCTCCTGCACGGTCTGGCCGACCGCCAGGACGCGGATGTTGGTGAGGATCGTCTCGGCGGTCTGGACGTCCCCGCCGCCGGAACGCGCCGCGTCCTCGTCGCGGGAGGTGCGCAGGACGTCGACCCGGTCGTTGGGCAGGATGAAGCCGCCGGCGGTGTTCGAGCCGCGGGCGTCGATCGAGATCGCGACGGCGCGCATGCCGGAGGGCAGGATCGCCGACAGGAAGCCGCTGCCGTTGGCCTTGATCAGCTTCTCGCGCCGGATCGGCTCGCCGGACAGGAACGGGCTGCGCACGATCGAGCCGACCGTGTCCTCGAGGGCCGAGGGGGCGGCGGCGCGCTGCAGGAAGCCGTCGCCGGCGGCGGTCTTCGGCCAGGGCTGCCAGCGCAGGTCCGGCGCCTTGACGGTCTGTCCCATCGGCAGCTCGGCGGCGGCGACCAGCACCTCCACGGTCTCCATCGCGGGGGCCGGCGCGGCGACCGGGGCGACCTGCGGCGGCGGGGGCGGCTCACGGCCGCTCATCATGACGAAGGCCCCGGCCCCGGTCACGACGGCGACGCTGATGAGAAGCAAGCGCGATGACTTCATGGGGCGCCAAACAGAGGAGACGGCAGGGGACGACGCGGTGCCGCCCTCCACCGGACTTCATCAGGCAATCCTCAAATTAAGGTTAACCGTCCTTAGGGTTAACGATCCGCCTCCCGCGACGGCGGCGGTTCGTCCCGCGCGCGGGACGGGCCGACGCACCGCGTCCGGCCGGGGCCGGGCACGGTGCGCTGAAACCTCGGGAGGAGAGGGAGAAAGCGCCCGGCGGGCTCTCACGCCGACAACGCGAGGCGCCACAGCGGCGCCGACGGGCAGGTGATCAGCGCCGACGCCGACAGGGCGACCCCGTAGGGCATGCCGACGCAGCGGTCGTGCAGGCGCAGCGCGAACGGCCAGGCGATCACGAAGCCGGGGAGGGGCTGGCCGCGCACGTACAGGATGGCCAGCGCCAGGACGCCGCCGAGCAGCGAGAAATTCACGACATAGTCGAGGAGCGGCTCGAATCCGAGCCACAGGGCGGTCGCCGCGGCGAGCTTGGCGTCGCCGCCGCCGATCACCCCGAAGGCGAACAGTGTGAAACCGACCGTCAGCACCAGGCCGAAGGCGCCGATATGGCTCCCGATCTCGGTCCAGCCGAGACTGGCGGTCGCGGCCAGCGGCACGAAGGCGGCCACCAGGATCAGGCTGACCCGGTTGGGGATCGTCATCGTGAGGACGTCGCTCGCGGCCGCGTAGGCCATCAGGAACGGGAACACGACGAGGAGGCAGAGGCTGGCCATGCGGGCTCGCGGGAAACGTGTCGACGAGCGCGGATCGACGGAAGAGGCCTCGATGCGCGCGGAATCGAGAAAGGCGGCACGTGGCCCGACCGCCCTCCAAGGAGAGGCCGTGCGCCTTGCCGCCGTTGTGCAGGCCGTCCGGTCGTCGTGGGGACGACCAGGCATTCGACCCGCCTCGGGACGCGGCTTTCGCGGCCGTGTCGCCCTCGCGCGCCGGCCCGCCATTGCGGGCCGGCCCTGCGAGACTTACTTGAGGTTGCCGGCGATCGAGTTGAACTGGGCGCCGAGGTTCTGGCCGACGGTGCGGGCCGCAACGATCACCGCCAGGGCGATCAGGGTCGCGATCAGGCCGTACTCGATCGCGGTCGCACCGGACTCGTCGCTGACGAAACGCTTCAGCTTGGTGATCATAACTCTGTTCCCGCCTGGATGATCTCGGTTAGTCCACCGACAATCGACTGGCGCCGATCGGGACTGACGACAACCTAGGCCGACTGCGTTGCAGTTGCGTTAAAGCGATCGTCGATCCAGGCGGGCCGATTTGAAATTTCGGCCTTGGTTAACGGGCGCCTGCCGCAATCGAGGACGCATCCCGATCCCCGGCAGTGCCGAACAGCCTTAGCGGTTTGTCAACCGTCCGGCGCTTGACTGGCGCGAGTGCAGAATCGCGCCCGAAAGTTCGCCTCGCCGATGAACCCGCCCCGCCGTCCCAGCTTCCCGAGCGCCGCGTGCCTCTTCCTGGCCGCGGCCCTGCTGGGTCCCGCCGCCGCGCAGGGAAGCGACGGGGCGACCGTGACCGTCATGGTCGACAATGCCAAGGTGATCCGCCTGCCGGAGCGCACCGCGACCGTGATCGTCGGCAACCCGATCATCGCCGACGTGTCGCTGCAGCGGAACGGCATCGTGGTCCTCACCGGCAAGAGCTTCGGCAGCACCAACCTGATCGCCCTCGATTCGAGCGGCACGATGCTGGCCGAATCGGCCATCAGCGTCCGGGCCGGCAGCCCCTCGGTGGTCACCGTGCAGCGCGGGCTCGAGCGCGAATCGTATTCCTGCACGCCGGCCTGCCAACCCGCGATGCAGCTCGGCGATGCCCAGCGGTACTTCTCCGAGGTGAGCGGGCAGGCCGGCCAGCGCAACTCCCTGGCGACGGCGGGCGCCGCCGCCGCGGGCGCCGCGGCGGGGATGCGCTGAGGTCTCGGGGATCGGCGTAACGGATCGGCAACGTCCAGCCGTCATCGAGCGTGCCGAGGCCCCGCACGGAGACGAACCGCCCCATGCCCTCTCGTCGCGCGCAGCACGAAGCCGGGCCGCCATCCGGCCGGCCCACGCGCGGCGGCGCGACGATCCGGCGGTTCTGCGCCGCCCGGGACGGGGCGACCGCCGTGGAGTTCGGCCTGATCGCGATGCCGTTCCTCTGCCTCGTCGCGGCCATTGTCGAGACCGCGCTCGCATTCTTCGCCGGCCAGGTCCTCGACAACGCCGTGTCGAGCGCGGCCCGCCAGCTCTACACGGGACAGTTCCAGGCCGCCCGCGCCTCCGACCCGCCGCCGCCCCAGGGCAAGACCACGCAGCAGGTCGCCCTCGATGCCTTCAAGGCGGCGATCTGCAATGGCCGGGTCACGATCTTCGCGTGCAGCAGCGTCAAGGTCGACGTGCTGACGATGCCGGATGGCGGCAGCTACACACCGGGAAGCCCGATCGATTCGACGACCAAGTCCTGGCGCACCACTCCCACGGCCTTCGGTACGCAGTACCAGGATCCGGGCTCGAACCGGATCGTGATCGTGCAGGCCGCGGTCGAGTTCCCGGTCTTCTTCAGCTTCCTCAACCCCAACACCCTGGCAAACGGCAAGCGCGTGCTCCAGAGCACCGTGGCGTTCCGCACGGAGCCCTACCAATGAGCCGGCGGGAGCAGGATGCCGAAGGACTTCGGGCCGCGCTGGCGCGGTTCGGGCGGGCGCCCGACGGTCTCGCGGCGATCGAGTTCGCCATGGTGCTGCCGCTCCTGCTGCTGCTCTATCTCGGCACCACCGACGTCGCCGGCTACGTCAGCAATTTCCGCAAGGTCACGCTCGCCGCCCGCACGGTGGCCGATCTCGTGGCCCGGGAGGCGGGGGATATCCCGGCCGCCCAGTTCGCCACCATCGCCAAGGCCGGCCGGGCGGTGCTGGCGCCCTTCGACGGCGCGTCCGCCCGGATCTCCGCCAAGGCGATCGGCGTCTACGACACCGGCGGCCAGGCGCGGGTCTGCTCCTACGCGGTCGATGCCGGCAATGCCGGCGTGGCGCAGCCGACCGCTCCGACGACCGTGCCGCCGCCGGTGCCGGACGCGTTCAAGACCGCGGGGGCGCGCTACGTCGTCGTCGAGCTGACGATGACCTACAAGCCCCTGTTCGGGACGACCCTCGCCGACAAGTTCAAGCTCAGCACCATGACCGAGACGGTGGTCTGGCCGGTGCGCAACGGGAAGGTCTACAACGTCGCGGTGACGGCCTCGCCGGAGGTGGTGCTGCCGACCGTGACCGATACCCGCAACGGCGGCGCCTGCCCGGCGAGCTGAGCCGGGCCGGCCGCGCGTCGCGCGCGGGGCGCGTGATCTCACCCGCGCAGGATCATCCGGCCGCCCGCGACCTCGAACCCGCGCAGGCGGCGCAGGAACGACATGCCCAACAGGCTGGTCTCGAGCCGGCCGCTCGGCAGCACCAGCGCCTCGACGTCGCGCACCGCGATGCCGCCGACCCGCAACTCGCGCACCCGCACCGGGGCCGCCGGAACCGTGCCGTTGGCGGTGCCCACCTTGGCGGTGAAGTCGCGCTCCGTGACCCGCAGGCCGATCCGTTCCGCATCCTCCCGGGTGAACACGCAGAGCGTCGCCCCGGTATCGACCAGCATGCGCAGCACCCGGCCCTCGACCTCGGGGTGGGCCTTGTAGTGGCCCGACAGGTCCTGGGCCAGGGTCACGCTCGCCTCGGCTCCGGGCCGGGCGGGCACGGGCGCCGGGGCGGCCGGGGATACGGTGAGGGGCGCGGAGCCGGACAGGCCGGACCTCGCGATGCGCTCGGTGACGGACCCGCCGGCGACGACGGCCCCGGCGAGCACGCCGAGGGCCCAGAGGATCGGGCGCGTCACGGACAACCTCCGGGCTTTCGGGTGAGGGCGATGCCGCGCAGGGTCGGGGCCGACCGGTTAAGGATCCGTCCGGACCTTCGGACGAAAACCGCGTGATCCCCCGATCCCGGCCGCTTCCTTGCCATCCGGGGCGAGGTCTGCTAGGGGCTCCACCGCCCGCCGGACACCCTTGGAGGCCGGATCCCCTCGCGGGGACGGGCGTGGCGACGTCGGTTCACAGGGCCGTCCTCGAGGGGGCGGCCTTCGGCGTTTGAGCCATCCGCAACACCAGTTTTAAGGATCACGCCATGAGCGCCGTGAAGCCGCTTGAGGCCGTGGCACGCGACCGGGTCGGCAAGGGGGCCGCCCGGGCCGTTCGTCGCCAGGGCCAGGTGCCGGCCGTCATCTACGGGGGCAACCAGCCGCCGCAGGCCATCGCCATCGACCTCATCCGCACCCGCACCCTGATCTACGCCGGTGGCTTCCGCACCACCGTGTTCGAGATCAGCGCCGGCGGCCGCAAGGTCCGGGCGATCCCGCGCGACTTCCAGCTCGACCCGGTCACCGGCGTGCCGATGCACGTCGACTTCCTGCGCGTCGTCGCCGGCCAGTCGATCGAGGTCGAGGTGCCGGTGCACTTCACCAACGAGGACGCGGCTCCCGGCATCAAGCAGGAGGGCGGCACGCTCAACGTGGTGCACCACACCGTCACCGTCGAGGTCGCGCCCGAGTCGATCCCGGATGCCATCACGGTCGACCTGACCGGCAAGGCGATCGGCGACACCATCCACGTCTCCGACCTGCCCGCCCCGGCCGGCGTCACCTTCGTGCTCGGCGGTGACGAGGTCGTCGCCACGGTCGTGCCGCCGACGGTGCTCGGCGCCGAGGTCGAGGCCGAGGAGGCCGCGGTGGCCGAGGCCGCCCGCGCCGAGTCCGCTGCCGAGGCTGCGGAAGAGGCCGCCGAAGAGGCCGCCAAGGACGAGGCCGCCAAGGAGGACTGAGCCCTCCGGGCTCGATCCCTTCCAGTCCTGGAACGCCCCGGTCGCGAGACCCGGGGCGTTTCCCTTTTCTCGGGGAGCCTCGTTTCGGCATGCGGCTGTTCGTCGGCCTCGGCAATCCCGGCAGCCGCTACGCGGGCAACCGGCACAATATCGGCTTCATGGCGCTCGACGCGAT
Source organism: Methylobacterium indicum (assembly GCF_001043895.1). GTDB lineage: Bacteria > Pseudomonadota > Alphaproteobacteria > Rhizobiales > Beijerinckiaceae > Methylobacterium > Methylobacterium indicum. The sequence goes on along the minus strand of NZ_JTHF01000168.1, from coordinate 2,300 downwards.
CGCGCGCCGGCACCGCGCCGCGCCGTGGCGGCGCAAGTTCCAGGGCGACTGCACCGAGGCGGTGATCGGCAGTGAGCGCGTGCTGCTCCTGAAGCCCCTGACCTTCATGAACGAATCCGGCCGGGCGGTGACGGAGGCGCAGCGCTTCTACAAGATCCCGCTGGAGAGCGTCGTGGTGTTCCACGACGAGCTCGACCTCGCGCCCGCCAAGCTCAGGGTGAAGAAGGGCGGCGGCAATGCCGGCCATAACGGCCTGCGCTCGATCACCGCGCAATGCGGCAACGAGTATTGGCGCGCCCGCCTCGGCATCGGGCATCCGGGCGACAAGGCCCTGGTCCACGCCTACGTGCTCAACGACTTCGCCAAGGCCGAGATGCCCTGGGTCGAGGATCTGTGCGATGCGATGGCCGACGCCGCCGAGCTGATGGCGGCCGGCGAGGATGCCCGCTTCCAGAACAAGGTCCACCTCGCCATGGCCGGCCGCGGCTGGGACGAGGTGAAGCGCGTCGGCGAGAAGCCGGCTTGACCCGTGCCCCCCGACGCCGCAAGTCCGGCGCAACCCAGTGCGATGCAGCGAACGCCGCGGGCCGGCGATTGGCTTGAACGGAACGGAACGATCTGATGGGCTTCAAATGCGGCATCGTCGGCCTGCCGAACGTCGGCAAGTCGACGCTCTTCAATGCGCTGACGCAGACCGCGGCGGCGCAGGCGGCGAACTATCCGTTCTGCACCATCGAGCCGAATGTCGGCGAGGTGGCGGTGCCGGATAGCCGGCTCGACGACCTCGCCCGGATCGCCTCCTCGAAGGAGATCATCCCGACCCGCCTGACCTTCGTCGACATCGCCGGCCTGGTGCGCGGCGCCTCGAAGGGCGAGGGCCTCGGCAACCAGTTCCTCGCCAATATCCGCGAGGTCGACGCCATCGCGCACGTCGTGCGCTGCTTCGAGGACGGCGACGTCACCCACGTCGAGGGCAAGGTCGACCCGATCGCCGACATCGAGACGATCGAGACCGAGCTGATGCTCGCCGATCTCGACAGCCTCGAGAAGCGCCTCACCGCGCTGGAGAAGAAGGCCAAGGGCGCCGACAAGGAAGCCAAGGAGGTCCTCGACCTCGTCCAGCGCGCGCTGCCGCTCCTGCGCGACGGCAAGCCGGCCCGCCTCGTCCAGCGCAAGCCCGACGAGGAGCGCCTCTTTTCGCAGCTCGGCCTGATGACGGCCAAGCCCGTCCTCTACGTCTGCAACGTCGAGGAAGGCGCGGCCGATGCCGGCAACGCCCATTCGGCCGCCGTCTTCGCCCGCGCGAAGGAGGAAGGCGCCAAGGCGGTCGTCGTCTCGGCCAAGATCGAGAGCGAGATCGCGGTGCTGCCGCCGGCCGAGCAGGTCGAGTACCTGGAGGCCGTCGGCCTCGCCGAGCCGGGCCTCAACCGGGTGATCCGCGCCGGCTACGAGCTTTTGGGCCTCATCACCTACTTCACCGTCGGCCCCAAGGAGGCCCGCGCCTGGACCATCACCAAGGGCACCCGCGCGCCGGGCGCCGCCGGGGTGATCCACACCGACTTCGAGAAGGGCTTCATCCGGGCCGAGACCATCGCTTTTGCCGATTACACGGCGCTGAAGGGCGAGGCGGGCGCCCGCGAGGCCGGCAAGCTCCGGCTCGAGGGCAAGGAGTACCTGGTGCAGGACGGCGACGTGCTGCACTTCCGCTTCAACACCTGATGGACCTCGTCCGGCGCCACGGCTGGGACCTGACGCCCACGGCGGCGGTCGCGCTCCAGCGCGAGCTTGCCGGCGAGGTCGTGTCCGACCGGCCGCTGAAACTCGACGCCGTGCGGCTCGTCGCCGGCGTCGACGTCAGCGTGAAGAACGAGCGCTCGCACGCCGCGATCGTGGTCGCGACCTTTCCCGATTTCCGGGTGGTCGAGACCGTGACCGCCGAGATGGCGACGCCGTTTCCCTACGTGCCGGGCCTCCTGAGCTTCCGCGAGGGCCCGGTGCTGGAAGAGGCCTTCGGGCGGCTCGCCGCCGAGCCGGACGTCTTCCTGTTCGACGGCATGGGCACGGCGCATCCGCGCCGCATCGGCATCGCCAGCCATATGGGCCTGTGGCTGCAGCGCCCGACGGTCGGCGTCGGCAAGACCCGGCTCTGCGGCCGCAACGCGCCCCTCGACGAGGCGAAGGGCGCCCACCAGCCGCTGATCGACAAGGGCGAGACGATCGGTGCGGTGGTCCGCACCCGCACGGGCAAGCACCCGCTCTTCATCTCGCCCGGCCACCTCGCCGACATCCCGACCAGCGTC
>NZ_JTHF01000167.1 GCF_001043895.1 Methylobacterium indicum | reverse complement strand
GGGCGGTCGGCCGGCGCGGGGACGCGGCGGGGTGACGTGACGAAAGCGGGAGGGCAGCCATGATGGGTCAAGCTATCACGCGCGAGGCGGCGTGTCGCCGATGCCGGAGCGGCCGAAGACCGACGGATCGCGGCCCGAGACGCCCCCGGTCGCCGGGCGGGAGCGCTCGCGCGGCCCCACTCCCCGGTCGCGCGGACGACGCGGCAACGGCCGAGCCTTGATCTCGGCGGCTTTTGCGTGTTTCGCCATCACCCGCCCCTCCTCCCGGCCGGTCCGCATGCGCCCCACAGCTTCCGCGAAGGTCCTGGTGACGAGCCTGAGCCCGGACGCGGTCAACCACAACGCGGCGATCCGCGCCTACCTGCGCGAGGGCTTCGCGGAGGTGCGCGGCGCGGACGCGGTGCGGGCAAGCCCCCTCGAACTCGCCGAGGAGGCGATCGCGGAGTTTCGCCCGAGCCTCGTCGTGGCGCTCGGCAGCGTCGCCGTGGAGGCCGCGCCCCTGCGGTCCCTGGCGCGGAGCGCGAGGCGGGCGGGCGCCCGCCTCGCCTTCTGGCTGCACGACGACCCCTACGAGTTCGACTACGCGCCCCGGGCCGAGGCCCTGGCCGACCACATCTTCACCAACGACCGCTGGGCCCTGCCCCATTACCGGCACCCTTCGGTCTCGCACCTGCCGCTCGCGGCCTGCCGCCGGACGCATCTGCGGCCGGTGCGGCCGATGGCCGAGCGCAGCCTCGACCTGTTCTTCTGCGGCGCTGCCTTCCCGAACCGGATCGCGCTCCTCGAGCGCGCCCAGGCGAGCCTCGTGGGGCACAGGGTCGAGGTCCGCGGGGCGGGCTGGCCGGCCTCCCTGGCATTTGCCGAGAACACCCGCCTGAGCGCGGCCGCGATGGCCGACCGGACGAGCGCGGCCCGCCTCGTCCTCGCGGTCGGCCGCGATCTCGACATCGCCAACCGGCGCTACCGGCTGCCGGCCTCGACCCCCGGGCCGCGGGTGTTCGAGGCGGCGCTCGCCGGAACCCCGCAGCTCTGCTTCGCCGCCGGCCTCGAGATCCTGGATTACCTCGAGGAGGGCCGCGAGATCCTGCTCTTCGACGACGTCCACGAGATCGCGGAGGCGATCGCCCGTTCCCACCGTGAGCCCGCCGCCGTCCTGGCGATGGCCGAGCGCGCCCGCGCCCGGGTGCTCGACGGCCACACCTACCGCCACCGGGCCGAGACCATCCTGGCGGCGATGGCCGCGTGACGGACAGACCCATGCCCTCCTCCCGGTCCTCCCTCGCGCCCCTCTCGGTGCTCCTCCTCGACACCGAGCCGCGCACGAGCAACGCCTACATCGCGCTCGCGGTCGCCGACGCCCTGGCGCGCCACCCCGCCGTCGCCCGGGTGGTCCGGGCGACCCATGCCGACGCGGTGGCCCGGGCGCAGGGCGAGCGGTTCGACCTCGTCCTCGCCCTCGGCGGCGCGAGCCGCCACCACGCCCTGCTGCGCCGCCTCTCGGCGCTCGCCGGCACCAGCGCGCTGTGGACGACCGAGGACCCCTATCTCAGCGCGGCCAATGCCCGCCTCGCCGGCTGCTTCGACCTCGTCTTCACCAACGACCGCGGCTCGCTCTCCCGCTACGGGGCGAAGGCCCGCCACCTGCCGCTGGCGGCCACGACCCTGTTCCAGGACCTGCCCGTCCGACGGGACGACGCGGACTACCGCTACGACCTCCTGTTCGTCGGCACGGCCTGGCCGAACCGGGTGGCGACGCTCAACCGGATCCTCGCCACCCTGCCGCGCGACCTGAAGGCGAAGATCGCGCTCCCGGCGAACGCCTATCTGCCGCCCCCGGTGCTGGTGCGCGACGACCTCGTCGTCGACTGGCGCTGCGGCAACGCGGATTTCGCCCGGCTCGCCAATGCCAGCCGGGTGGTGCTGACCCTGCCGCGGGTCTTCACCGCCGGCGCCGACGAGGCGGCCTCGGGCACGACGCCGCCGCCGCGGCTGTTCGAGGCGGCGCTCGCCGGCGGCGCGCAGCTCGTCGTCGGCGCCGACCCCGAGACCGTCGACTATTACAAGCCGGACCGCGAGATCCGGGCCTGCGCCGAGGACGACGCCGTCCGGGCCCTCGCCGCCCTGCTGGCCGCCCCGGAGGGCCGGATCGCCATGGCGGAGCGCGCCCGCGCCCGCACCCTGGCCGCGCATCTCTACGACCACCGGGTCGACGTCATCCTGCGGGCGGTGCGGGAGCGCGGGGCCGCGGCGGCGCCAACGGCGAATGCGACTGGGTCCCGCCCAAGCGCGAGAAAACCCCGCCTCCTCTTCGTCGCCCACAACCGGGCCGGGCGGCGCCAGGGCGGCGGCGTCGAGTTCTATCAGGAGCAGCTCGCGGACGCGCTTGATGGAGCGCCCGCCGGGTTCGAGGTCCTGTTCCTCTATCCCTCCTTCGAGGAGGAGGCCTGGGTCCTGCGCCTCGACGAGGGCGAGACCTCGGAGGCGCTGCCGATCCCGCCGGCGGAGCGACTGCTCGCCGGCCCGGAGATCGAGGCGCTCTTCGAGCGGATCCTGGTCGAGCGGCGCATCGACCTCGTCCACGTCCATCACCTCCTCGGCCTGCCGCTGAGCCTGCCGGCGATCGCCCGGGCCCACGGCGTGCCGGTGGTGATGCAGCTGCACGACTTCTTCCTGATCTGCAGCCGCTACACCCTGATGAACCAGCACGGCGTCTTCTGCGACGTCGTGCATCGCGGCGAGCGCCAGTGCGACGGCTGCCTGTCCACCGCCGAGGGACTGCCCGCCGGCGCCAAGGCGCGGCGCGACGGCTTCGTGGCGCGGATGCTGGCGAGCGTCGATGCCGTCGTCACCAGCACGCCGGCCACCGCGGAATACGTCCGGGCGTTCTATCCCGAGGCGACGGCCCGGGTCGCGGTGATCGAGATGGTCGATGCCGGGCCGGCGCGCCCGGCCCCGATCGAGCCCGTACCGTCCCTCTCGGGCGGGCCCGGAGCCCGCTCCCCCTTGCGGGTCGCGGTGCTCGGCAACGTGGTCGACCACAAGGGCGCCCGGACGCTGCTCGAGCTCGTGCGCATCACCGAGGGCGAGGCCATCGCGTTCGAGGTGCTCGGCTACGTCGAGAGCTACCTCGTCGCCGCCTTCGAGGCGCTGGCCGGGGACCGGCTTCATCTGCGCGGCGGCTACACCCGCGACGAGGTGCCGGCGCTCCTTGCCGGCTGCGACGTGTCGCTTCACCTCTCGCTCTGGCCCGAGACCTACATGATCTCGCTCACCGAGGCGTGGCGGGCGGGGCTGATCCCGATCGTCACCGATCTCGGCGCCCCGGGCGAGCGGGTCACGGAGGGCGTCGACGGGCTCAAGGTGCCGCCGGGCGATGCGGGCGCGGTGCGCCAGGCCCTGCGGCGGCTCGCGCACGACCCGGACCTCGTCGCGACCCTGCGCGCCGCGATCCGCGAAAAGACCTTCCCGAGCGTGGCCGGGCACGCCGCCGCCATGGCGGACCTGTACCGCACGCTGATCGCGGCCCGGCCCGCGCCCCATCCCGGGCCCGACGCGCCGGCCGCTCCCTTCACCCTCTCGGCCCTCGACCTCGGCTTCCGTCTCAACAACCCGGACTGGACCGACCCGACGATCGTCTGGGACGGAGCGGACGAGACGAGCGCGGTCGCCGATGCCCTGCCGCCCGCCGCGGCGCTCCTGCCCGAGCGGGCGCTGGCGCCGGACGATCCGGGCCTGTCCTGGGAGATCGCCGACCTCGTCGCGGACGGCCAAAGGCTGCCCGGCCGGATCGGCCCCTGCGCGGTGGGCGACAGCCTGTCCCTGCGCGGCTGGCTCTGGCGCCCCGACGCGGGACGACCGCTCCAGACCTGGTTGCGGCTGCGCGCCGGCTCCGCCACACGCTTCGTCGCGACCCAGCCCGAGCGCCGCCCGGAGCTGGCGGGGCGGTTCGGCACCGGCCGGGCCGAGCAGGCCGGCTTCGCGGCCCGGATCCGCACCGAGGACCTGTCGGCGGGTCTCCACGTCGTCGACCTCGTCCAGGTCTTTTCCGACCATCTCGCGGTCGCCCGCGAGGTCGCGCGCTTCACCGCCGCGGGCTTTCCCGCACCGGGCCCGGTCACGCCGTGGCGGCCGGGCCTGCCGGATGCCGCCCTGCGCCGGAGCGCCGCGCGGGCGACGGTGACCGGCCATGGGCTCCCGCTCGTCGCGGGCGTCCCGGTGGCACGCCAGGGCGGCCTCACCCGCATCGCGGTCGCGCTGCCCGCCGATGCTGGGGCGGGGCAGCCGGCCCTGGTGCTCGAAGGACCGCAGGGGGCGGCCTGGACCCGGGCGGTGCGGAGCGAGGAAGACGGGACGACGCGGGTCGGCACCGAGGCGCAGGCCCGGGATCTCGCGCCCGGCTCCTACCGCCTCTCGGTCGCGGTCGAGGACGATCCCGGAGCGGAGCCGCGCGGGGCGGAGCTGTTCGAGACCGGCGCCACGCTCTTCGTCGCGCCTTCCACCCGCGCCTGCCTCGTCACCGCCGAGATGCCGCAGGCCTTGCGCCGGACCTGGATTCCGAAGCTGCGCACCCGGCCGAACCTCGACGCCGTGGTGCCCGGCGAGACGTCGGACCTGCTCGGCCCGTCCGTGGCGGCGGCGGGCTGGTGCTTCGTGCCGGGGCGCGGCCGGCCGCTCGCCTGGATCGCCCGCTGGGGGGCGCGGGGGCAGCGCCGATACATGATCGCGGAGTGCGTCGCCCGGCAGGACGTGGCGGCGCACCTGAAGGAGGCCGACGCCCTGACGGCCGGATTCGACATGGAGCTGCCGCGCGATGCGATCCGGGACGGGACGCTGCGGGTGTTCCAGGTCTACGAGCGCGGGACGGTGGCCCTGCCGGGCTTTCCCGGGCACGTCGCCGGGACGATGCCGGATCCGGCGTGACGGGCGGGAAGCCGCCTCCCCGCCCCTCGCCTCACCACTTGTAGCTCAGGCTCGCGGTGATGCGGCGCTGCTCGCCGTAGAAGCAGGCATTGACCGACTGGCACGACGAGACGAAGCGCTTGTCGGTGAGGTTCGCCGCGTTGATGGCGAAGCGCCAGTTGTCGCGGCTGTAGTGGATCACCGCGTCGATCAGCGCCCGCTCCGGCACCGTCAGGGTGTTGCTCACGTCGGCGAAGGAGCGGCCGACATAGCGCACGCCCGCCCCGAAGCCGAACCCGGCCCAGTCGCCGGTCGGGATGGTGTAGTCGGCAAAGACCGAGGCCAGGGTCTCGGGCGTGTTGGTCGGGGTCCGGCCGATCGTACCGACGTCGCCCTTGGTGATCTCAAGGTTGTAGCTCGTGAACGACGCGACGACGTTGAAGTCCTTGGTGATGTTGGCCACCAGCTGCGCCTCGAAGCCGCGCGAGCGGGTCTCGCCGAGCTGAAGCTGGTTGATCGCGCTGTTCGGGTCGGCGGTGAGCGTGTTGGCGAGCGCGAGGTCGAAGGCGGCCACCGTCAGGAAGGCGTTCGCGCCCGGGATCTCGTACTTGACGCCGACCTCGTACTGGTCGCCGGTGGTGGGCTTGAACGGCTGGCTGAAGGCGTTGGTGCCGACCTGCGGGTTGAAGAAGGTCGCGTAGCTGACGTAGGGCGCCAGGCCGAAATCGAAGTTGTAGATCAGGCCGTAGCGCTGCGTGAAGGCGTTGGCCGATTGCCGCGTCTGGGTGCTGGCGAGCCGGTTGTTGACCTCGTTCGACGTGAAGTCGCCGCGGCCGGCCACGACCAGGGTCAGCTCGGGCGTGAGCTTGATCTGGTCCTGATAATAGAGACCGAGCTGCTGAAACACGTCGTAATTGACGAGATAGGGCGCGACCGGGACGCTCGCGGCGCCGTAATTCGGCGTGATGATGTTGAAGTTCGGAACCGGCACCCCGGCGAAGCCGCCGGTGGCCTGGTTGTCGTTGAGCTGGAAGTTCTTGTAGTCGAGGCCCATCAGGAAAGTGTGCTTGAACAAGCCGTCGTCGAACCGGGCGACCGCCTGGTTGTCGACGTTGAACAGGCGCGCCCGCGAGGCGGCGCGGAAGCGGTAGCGGGCAATCTGGGTCTGGTTCGCGTCGGCATAGCCGATGCCGCCGAGGAACGCGTCGTCGAGCGAATCGCTAAAGGCGTAGCGCAGGTTCTGCCGGAAGGTCCAGGTATCGTCGAAGACGTGCTCGAACTCGTAGCCGATATTGGCCTGAGTCCGGCGATAGGTATTGTTGAACGGATCCGAGACGTTGTAGTTCTGCGGGATGCGCAGGCCGAGCACCGTCGGCCGCACCGTGCCGTAATACGGCAGGAACGCGTTGAGGCGGCCGGTATCGTCGTACTGGACGCTCGACAGCAGCGTGAAGGTGGTGGCGCCGTCCGGCTTGTAGGTGAAGGTCGGGGCGATGTAGCCGCGATTCTCGTCGAGGCCGTCGACCTGGGTACCGCCCTGCCGGCCGATGCCGGTCAGGCGGTAGAACCAGTGACCGTCCTTGTCGGCCGGCCCGCCGAGGTCGAAGGCGAGGTACTTCTGGCCGAACGAGCCGCCGCCGACCTCGATGGTGCGCAGGGGATCGACGGGCGGCTTCTTGCTGATCAGGTTGATCAGGCCGCCGGGGCCGCCCTGGCCGAACAGCACCGCGGCGGGACCGCGCAGCACGTCGATGCGCTCCAGCCCGAACGGGTCGACCTTGTAGGCGGCAAAGCCGTAATTGAAGAGCTGCAGGCCGTCCCGGTACAGGCCGGTGTCGTTCGCCGTGAAGCCGCGGATCAGGAAGAAGTCGACCCGCGGGTCGGGCCCGAACACGTTGCCGTAGACGCCGGCCGAGTAGGCGACCGCGTCGCCGACCTGCTGCGGCTTGAGGGCGTCGATCTGCTCGCGCCCGATCACGGTGACCGATTGCGGCGTCTCGATCAGCGGGGTGTCGGTCTTGGTCGAGGTCAGAGTACGGGTGGCCACGAAGCCGTCGATCGGCCCGCGCGGATCCTCCTTGGGTCGGGCCGCGACCACGGTGGCGCCGGGCCGGGCGCCGTTGCCCGCGACGTCGATCGCCTCGAGCTGGATCGCGCCGCCGGCCGCCGCCCCCTGCCGGGGCGGTGTCGCCTCCTGGGCCGTCACCGCCGCTGTCATCAACCCGAGCAGAGAAACGCCGCCGGCGAGGGAGCCGGCAATGCGGCGACGAGCGGAAACGCAGGGACGAGAACGCATGTCGGGACCTTTGGGCCGTGGGCGGCATGCCCCCGGGAGGAGCCTCCCGAGGGTCGAAGCCACTCTTTAGAATGATAATAAGCTATTGCTCTTACTTGCTTTTTTAGCACGAACGCCCGACCCGTGGAGTCGGCAACCCGAGCCTTGCGGCAGATGTAAGAGCCTGTGGCGGATCCGCAACGCGCCTGCCGCGACCGGCGGTGGCGGCGTTCCATCGTCAAACGATCGTCGCATCGATACGACAGGCCACGCTTGGCTGGCGCGAGAACCGGGACCGGAATCCACGGCGATCCAGGTGGAACGCGGAACCGGACGAAGTTGAGTGCGACATCCGCCCACGGTCGCGAGGGCACGGAGCATGTCATGACGTAATGTGCCGTGCGATAGCCGCAATTTTGCGCTTGGGCAGTGACGGAGGCCGGAATGTCACGGAACTTGATGAACGCGCAGCACGATCCGTGGTAGAGGCGTCGGCGCTAGCGTTTCCTGCGGGACTGACTCCGCTACACGCATGCGATGGCACGGCCCGCGAACGACGCGCCACCTCGCACCGTGCCGGCCGACGGTGTGGCGCGGGGGATGCATCGCTCGTGCGGGTCGGACCGATCGGAAGAAGGTGGTAGTTTCGGCAATGATTAAAAGAACTCTCCGAAAGTTACGGCGCGCCGAAGGCGCCGAGACGCACTTTGATGCCGACTTCTACACTAGCACATACCGCGATGTTGCCCTCACTAAGCAAGATCCATTTCAACATTATATGACGAGCGGATGGCGCGAAGGCCGCGACCCGTCGGCACATTTTTCTACTTTATACTATAAAGATAAATATTTATCGTTTGATAATTTCGAGGTTAATCCGCTTGATCACTACGGGTCGCTCCCTGAGGCGCAACGTAGAATCATCTCGACTGGGGAAATGGACGATTTTGTTGAAATTCAGCGGCGGGTCATTCAAGACTATTTTGACGCCGAGTTCTATACGCGAACCTATACGCTCGACCCCGGCACGGATCCGCTGCACCACTACCTGACCGAGGGCTGGCGGCACGGCTACGAGCCCAACACGTACTTCGTCACGCACGATCACCTCAATCGCAATCAGCATCTCGGCGCCGGCCGGATTCCGCCCTTCTACCACTACGTCTCGACCCATCGCCTGCTGGGCGGCACCCCCCCCCTCGTGAGGCTGGCGCGGACGACGGACGCCGCCCTCGCCGCGGTGATGGCGGCGATCGCCGACGACTTCGACGCGAGCTACTACCTGTCGAGCTACGATGACGTCCGCGAGGCGGGGCACGACCCGCTGCGCCACTATGCCGAGCACGGATGGAAGGAGGGACGCAACCCGTCGGAAAGCTTTTGGAACGACTACTACCGGAGCACCCACGGCACCGAGGTCCCACCAACGGTCAATCCTCTCTATCACTACGTGATCAAGGGGCGTGCGCTCGGATTGAGCCCCAATCCGTCGGCCCGCAAGACTGGGGACGACGTCCCGTCCGACGCGACGGAGGCCGTCACGCTCGCTGCGACGATGGCGGCGATCGCGGCCGACTTCGACGAGATCTATTACCTGTCGAGCTACACCGATGTCCGCGAGGCGGGCCTTGACCCGCTCCGCCATTACGCCGAGCACGGATGGAAGGAGGGGCGCAACCCATCCGAGATCTTCTGGGCCGAGCACTACCGGAAGCAATACGCGTCCACGGTTCCCACGACGGTCAACCCGCTCTACCACTACGTCACCGAGGGCCGTGCCCTCGGCCTCAAACCGAACCCGTTCGGCCCCGCGCTCTGGCCGGCCCCGACGGCACCATCCGCGGCCGAGTGGGCGGCGGCGAGCCCGGCCACGGACATGACCTCGGCGGAGGTCGTCGTGGTGATCCCGGTCTACAAGGGTTACGAGGAGACGTTGCGGGCGGTACACGCCGTGCTCGCCAATCGGCAGTCGAGCCGCTTCGCCCTCCTGGTGGTCAACGATTGCGGACCGCTGCCAGAGCTGAACGATGCCCTGGCGGCGCTCGCCGCCAAGGGGCTCTTCGTCTACCTCGAAAACGAGACGAATCTCGGCTTCGTCGCGTCGGTCAACAAGGCTCTGGCCTTCTGCACAGGGAAGGACGTGATCCTTCTCAACTCGGATGCGATCCCCTACGGCGACTGGCTCGACCGGATGCTGTGGCACGCCCAGGCCAATCCAGACGCCGCGACCATCACCCCGCTGTCGAACAACGCGACGATCTGCAGCTACCCGCTGTTCAACTACAACAACCGCATCCACCTCGAGCTCACCCTACCGGAACTGGATGCCTGCGCACGCGACGCCAACCGCCATCTTTCGTCCGACGTTCCGACCGGTGTCGGCTTCTGCTTCTACATGCGGCGCACCATCATTGACCGGATCGGCGTCTTCGATGCCGAAACCTTCGGCCGCGGCTACGGCGAGGAGAACGACTTCTGCCTGCGAGCCCGGAAGGCGGGTTATCGCAATCTCCTGGCCCACGACATCTTCGTCTATCATTCGGGTGGCGCGTCGTTCGACAATACGTTCACAAAAAATATGGAGCAGATCGAGCAGCGCCTGCTCGGCAAGCATCCGGATTATACATCGCAGATCCTGACCTACGTAGAAGCCGATCCGGCCCGGGAAGCCCGCATCCGGCTCGATCTGTTCCGTCTCGCGCGCAGCCTCGGGCCGAAAACGGTGGTGTTCGTCACCCACAACCGGATCGGCGGCATCGTCACCCATATCCGCGACCTGTCAGACCGCCTGACGCAAGAGGGCTACGAGGTCGTGATCCTGAAGGCGGCGACGGAACGCAGCATCCGGATCGAGACGCTGCCGGACTCCACGCGGGCGATCCCGACCTCGTCGGTCGAGACGCTGCAGATCGACAGGCAGGGCCACCTCGTCACCGCGTTTCTGGAATGGCTGCGGCCCGCCCTCGTGCACATCCATTCGTTCGTTGGCCTCGACTGGGCGTCGACGGAGCAGATGATGACGATCATCCAGGCGGGCGGTCCCTACGCGTTCACGCTCCACGATTACGCGGCGGTCTGCCATCGCAACGACCTCGTGACGCCGCTCGCCCGGTATTGCGGCCTGCCGGACGCGGAAGCCTGCCGCCGCTGCATCGCCATCGATCACGGCAGCAGGGGGGTGCCCGATCCCGCCATTCGGCGGGAGGCCTATGCCCGGCTCCTCGCCGGCGCCGCGGTCGTGCTGTCCCCCTCGCACGACATCGCCCGGCGTCTGGCGCCCTACCTTCCCGGCAGCCGGATCACGATCCGGCCGCACGAGGAGCAGCTGCCTTCGGTCGCCTGGCCCTCCGCCCGCACGGTGCCTGTCGGGCCCGACGCCCCGCTGCGCATCGCCAGCCTCGGAGGCGTCGGACCCCACAAGGGCTCGAACGTCCTGCACGACCTCGCCGTCGATGCCCGACTGCGCGACCTGCCGATCACATACCGGGTGGTCGGGTACAGCAACATGCCCGAGCGCCTCGCCGCCCTGGGCGTGATCGAGACCGGCCGCTACCGGACCGACGAGGAGGCGATCGGCCTGCTGCACGACCTGGAGATCGACCTGGTGCTGATCGGCTCGATCTGGCCGGAGACCTATTGCTACACCCTGTCGCTCGCCCAGGCGGCGGGTGTCCCCCCTGTCGCGTTCGATCTGGGAGCCCAGGCGGAGCGCTTGCGCGCCCGCGACGAGGGCGCGCTCGTCGATCCGGGGCTGGCTCTCGACGCGAGCGCCTTGAACGACCTGCTGCTCGGCCTGTCGCTCCCCGATCTGTACGCTCGGCGGGCTCCCTACGAACACGTCACGTACAGCAACCTGCTGGCGACGTATTACGGCCTGGGCGAGGATCGCGCGGGGATGCCGGCATAGAGCCGGCTGGGGCGCAAGGCGGGGGCGTCTTCCGTCCCCGCCGGAGATGAACGATGCCCCCCGCCCCTGCCGACGCTGGACCGCCGTCAGGAGGCGCGGAACGTGTCGCGGATCGCCTTGGCGTTGCGGCGGATCATCGGGCCGAGCCAGGCGCCGGACGCGATGTAGGTGCCGGGGCTCGCCGGCGCGAGGGCGGCGGCGAGGGCCTGGGCGAGGTCGGTCCGGGCCGGTCCCCGTCTGGCGGCGGGGTCGCGCCGGTAGACCGCGGTGGTGTCCTCGCGCCAGTAATCGGGATGCGGAGTCAGGCCGGCGCGGGCGGCGGCGCGGTCGAGGGTCTCGCGCACGAAGCCGTGGACATGGGCGAAGTGGAAGCGCTCGTGCGGCGGTTTGCCGGTCGCCGCCATGTTGGGCACCGCGGCGTAGAGGACGCCGCCGGGCGCCAGCCGGCCGGCCAAGCGCTCCAGGGTGTCGACCGGGTCGCGCAGATGCTCGAGCACGTGGTGGACGGTGACGACGTCGAAGGCCTCGTCGGGCGCCAGGGCGTCGAGCCGGTCCAGCACCCGGGCGCCGTGCTCCTCGCGCGCGAAGGCGGCGTAGGACAGGCCGGGCTCGACCCCCGTGACGGTCGCCCCCCGCGCCCGCGCGGCAGCCAGGAACTCGCCCGAGCCCGAGCCGAAATCGAGCACCCGGGCACCGGGCCGCAGGGCGGGGGCGAGCAGATCGGCCCGGAACGCCGCCTCGCGCCGGGACCGGTTGAGGTGGTGGCGCGGCGGGCGCTTGCCGAGGGCGAACTGGTAGGCGGCGCGGTAGGCCGAGGCGTAATAGGCGCCGAGTTCGTCCTGCGTCGGCATCGGGTCGGTGCGGATCAGGCCGCATTCGGTACAGGCGACGGAGCGCAGCCGTTTCAGCCGCCGGTCGGTCTCCGCCACGACCAGCGTGCCGGTGCAGCCGCACAGATTGCAGGCCACGGCCTCGCCCCGATACGGGTAGCCGGTGAACGGCAGAGCGTGCCGGACGAGGTGGAGCGGATCGGACATCGACGGCCTTTGACAGATCGCAGCCGGCGGTCGCCCGCTTTGCGCATGACGAAGATCGCTCCGGCTTTCCTGACGTAAGACGCGCGAGCGCCCGGTTTTCATCCCTCCGTGAGGGATGTTTCGGGCACAGGAAGGGCGGCGAGACGGCGCCCCGGCGCCGTCCGCTGATTCCCTCAGCGCTCGTGCCCGGCCGTCGCGGTGGTCTCCCGCACCGGCGAGAGCAGGTAGTCGATCACCCGGCGCCGCCCGGTGCGGATCTCGACCGTCGCGGTCATGCCCGGCGTGAGCGCCACCGCCTTGCCGTCGGCCATGATCGTGGTCTGCGACAGGGCCACCGTCACCGGGAAGATCAGGTTCTGGGTCTTCTGCGTGCCGGTCACCGGGTTGAGGCCCTGGCCGCGCGCCACCGACAGGGCGTCGCTGCCGCCCCCCGCCTCGCGGTCGTCGACCGCGTCGCGCGACACTCGCACGACACGACCCTCGATCGAGCCGTAGCGGGTGAACGGGAAAGCGTCGATCTTCACCACCGCCTCCTGGCCGGGCAGGATGAAGCCGATATCCTTGTTCTGGACCTGGGCCTCGACCTCGATCGGCCCGTCGGTCGGCACCACCACCATCAGGGGCTGGCCCGCCGTCACCACCTGGCCGAGCGTCGTCACGGCGAGCTGCTGCACCGTGCCGGCGATCGGCGCCTTGAGCTGGGTCCGCTCGCGCTTGAGCGTGGCCTTCACCACGTCCTGCACCAGGGCGTCGCGCTTCTGCGCCGCCTCCGTCAGCGCCTGGTACTGGCGCGCCACCGTCTCGCTGGTGAGCTGGGTGATGCGCCGCTGCAGCGAGGTGGCGGCGGCCTTGGCCTCGGTCAGCTGCCCGCGGTCGTAGGCGAGATCGGCCGAGACCTGCTCGACCTGTTGCACCGCGTCGATCACCGCCGCGCGCGTCCCGGCGGCCTTGGCCACCAGAGTCTCGCGCATGTCGGCGCGCTCCTTCAGCACCGCCTGGAGCCGCTGGCGGGCGGCGATGCTGGCGGTGAAGCGCTCCTGCGTCGCGACCTTCTCGGCGAGCTGGGCCTCGAACGCGTCCCGGGTGCTGACGTACTGGCCGATCTCGGCCAGCATCGCGCCCTCCTCGCGGGCCCGCACCGCCGGCGGCACCGCGGCCGGGAACTCGACCTTGGCGGTGGGCTGGTTCGTCTCCACCGCCGTGATCGTGGCGCGCCGCCGGGCGATCTGGGCCTCCAACGCCGCGAGGTCGCCCTGGCGCGAGGACAGGTCGGCCTCGGCCTCGGTCGGCTCCAGGGTCAGGAGCACGTCGCCGGCCTGGACCCGGCTACCGTTCTCGACCGCGATGGTCTGGACCTTGCCGGTGTCGAAGGGCTGCACGACCTTCGAGCGGCCGGAGGGCTGGATGCGGGCGGTCGCCACCGCGTGGATGTCGATCTGGGCGAAGATGCTCCAGACGAGCGCCGCCCCGAACATCAGGCACATCACCCAGGTGAACACCACCGCGTAGGGCGAGGGCGGGGTGTCGAGGATCTCAAGATGCGCCGGCAGGAATTCCTGGTCGGAACGGTCGTCGGCGAGCCGCCGTACCCGGTCGGTCAGACCGCGCGGGCTGAAGCGGGCCGGCGGCGGCGGGGTGCGACGCGGCGCCGGCAGGTTGGGGGAAGCGGGTTGCGGGTTCGCGCTCACGCGGCCTCTCCCTGGCTCGTGCCGTGGTCGGATTGCAGGCGCCAGAGGCGGCCGTAGAGCGAGGACGGCCGCTCGACGAGCTCGCGGTGGGTGCCGTCCTCGACGATGCGCCCGTCCTGCAGCGCGATGATCCGGTCGCAGATCCTGACCGCCGCGAGGCGATGGGCGATGATGATGACGGTGCGCCCGCGCACGATGTGCTTCATGTTCTCCTGGATGATCCGCTCGCTCTCGTAGTCCAGCGCCGAGGTCGCCTCGTCGAGGATCAGGATGCGCGGGTTGGTGGCGAGCGCCCGCGCGATGGCGAGCCGCTGGCGCTGCCCGCCCGACAGGTTGGCGCCGCGCTCCTCGATCGGGGTGTCGTAGCCGAGCGGCAGCCGGTTGATGAACTCGTCGGCGCCGGCGAGGCGCGCCACCTGCATCACCTGCGCCCGCGACAGGCCGGGATTGGCGAGCGCGATGTTCTCGAACACCGTCTTGTTGAAGAGCAGGTTCTCCTGGAGCACGACGCCGATCTGGCGCCGCAGCCAGGCCGGATCGACCTGGGCGATGTCGACCCCGTCGACCAGCACCTGGCCCTTCTCCGGCACGTAGAGGCGCTGCAGGAGCTTGGTGAAGGTCGACTTGCCCGAGCCCGAGGGTCCGACGATGCCGATGACCTGGCCGGCCGGGATGTCGAGGCTGACGTCCCGCAAGACCTCCGGCGTGCCGGGCTGATAGCGGAACGAGACGCCCCGCACCGTGACCTGCCCCTTGGCCGGCGGCAGGTGGGCCTGCGCCAGCGCCCGGGTTTCGGGGGGGCAGTTGAGCACGTCGCCGAGACGCTCGAGCGACACCTTGACCTGCTGGAAGTCCTGCCAGAGCTGGCTGAGGCGCAGGATCGGCGCGGTGACCTGCCCCATGATCATGTTGAAGGCGATCAGGCTGCCGACGGTCAGTTCGCCGTTCATCACCGCGTAGGCGCCGAAGAACAGCACGAGCGCGGTCGTGACCTTGGAGATGTACTGGATCGCGTTCTGGCCGATGCTGGCGACGAGGCCGGCGACGAACGAGGTCTTGACGTAGGCGGCGAGCCGCTCCTCCCACTGGCTCTTCAAGGTCGGCTCGACCGCGAGCGCCTTGACGGTGTGGATGCCGACCACCGACTCGATCAGGAACTGGCTCGACAGGGCCGAGCGGTTGAAGCGCTCCAGGGTCTTTTCGCGCAGGACCGGCCGCAGAAGCACCGCCACCAGGATGTAGCAGGGGATCGACAGGGTGACGATCAGCGCCAAGAGTGGCGAGTAGAAGTAGAGGATGGCGAGGAACAGGAGCGTGAACGGGACGTCGATCGCCGAGGTCAGCGCCTGTCCGGTGAGGAAGTTGCGCACCGTCTCGAGCTCGCGCACCCGCGCCACGGTCTGGCCGGCGGGCCTGGTCTCGAAATAACCGAGGGGCAGCCGCATCAGGTGGTCGAACAGCCGCGCGCCGAGCTCGACGTCGATGCGGCTCGCGGTGTGGGTGAGGATGTAGCCGCGCAAGTATTGCAGCACGACGTGGAACAGGCCGAGCACCACGAGGCCGACGGCGACGAGCGTCAGGGTCGAGTAGCCGCGATGGACCAGCACCTTGTCGATGGTGATCTGGAAGAAGATCGGGGTGATGAGCGCGCAGAGCTGGATGAACAGCGAGGCGACCAGCACCGTGGCGAGCGGCCGGCGGTAGCGCCAGATCGAGGGGACGAACCAGGTCAGGCCGAAATTGTGGAGCGCGGTCTGGAGGTTGGCCCGGCGCGCGACGAGCACGATGGTGCCGGTCCAGCGGGCTAGGAAGGCCTCGGCCTCGACGTGGTCGGCGGTGCGGGCGACCGGATCGATGATGCGGAGCTTGCCGTCCTCGAAGCGGCGGCCGAGCACGACGAAGCGGCCGTCATCGACCTCGAGGATCGCCGGAAGCGGGATGCTGTCGAGGCGGGCCGGCTTCTGGTCCTGCAGCAATCGGCCCTTGAGGCCGAGGCGGCGCGCACCGCGGACGATGTCGACGCCGCTCATCGGCGCCTGGCCGAGGCCGAGATCGTGGCGGACCTGCGCCGGCTCGCAGGGGATCTGGTGGAACGAGGCGACGAGGGCGAGCGCGCCGAGGCCGGAATCGGGTCGGGCCGTCGGCAGGTCCGCGGATCCGGGACCGGGGCGGCCGGGGCCGGCCTGTGCGGCCGCGTCTTGCACCATGTCGTCGTCTCCCAACTTCACGGCACGGCAATGCCGGGCCGGTCTCGCGCCGCGCTCCACTTCGCGACCCGTAGCTTACACGAGTTTTGGCCCGTGCGTGATCTGCCTCGATCCAACTCAAGGCCGCAAGATCTTCGAACGACACCCCGCCGGCGACTGCCTCGTACGGCCGCGCGGAGCATGCGACGAGTAGGCCGTGTGGGGGTTTCGCGTGATGGTTTCATGACGGTGGCAGGGCGATGCTGGGGCATCGCGGCCATGGGCATTCGACAGGCCCGCTTCCTGCATGGCATCCCGGAAACAGATCGGGCAGGTGGGATGTCGGTATGGCCACGTCGCGACGCCTCGCAGGCGGCATGAGCCCTTTCGCTGCATGAGCACCGTCATCCTGGGCGGCGCCGGCTTCGTCGGGCTGAACCTCGCCCGCCACCTCCTCGCGGGTGGCGGCAGCGTGCGGATCCTCGACCGGTCCCCGCCCCCGCCGCCGCTCCTCCGGGCGCTGGCCGCGCCGACCGGTCGCCTCGATGTCGCATCCGGCGACGTGACCGACCCGGCCGCCCTCTCGTCCGCGATCCGCCCGGGTACCGATGCGGTGGTGATCGCCTCGGCCGTGACGGCGGATGCGGCCCGGGAGGCGGCCGACCCGGCTCCGATCCTGGCCGTCAATCTGTCGGCGATGGTGCCGATCCTCGAGGCCTGCCGCGGGGCCGGGGTGCGCCGGGTGGTGAACCTGTCCTCGGCGGCGGCCTACGGCACTGTCGGGGCCGAGTGCCTGTCCGAGGATCTGCCGGCACGGCCCGAGAGCCTCTACGCCGTGACCAAGTTCGCCTCGGAAGCCGTGCTGGCGCGGCTCTGCGGGCATTGGGGGCTCGACGGGGTGAGCGTGCGCCTGAGCGCGGTGTTCGGCCCGTTCGAGCGCGACACCGGCTTGCGCGATACCCTCAGCCCTCAGGCGCAGATCTGGGCGGCGGTGCGGGCCGGCATCCCGGCCCTGCTGCCGCGGCCGGGCATGCGCGACTGGCTCTACGCCCCGGATGCCGCCGCCGCGGTAGCGCGGATCATCGACGCGCCACGCCTGGGAGCGCGGCTCTACAACGTGTCGAGCCCCGTCACGTGGCCGGTGCTGGCCTGGGGCGAGCGGCTGGGACGGTCGAGGCTGGCGCGTCCCGGCTTCGTCTGCCGCCTCGCCGCGCCCGGGGAGGCCCCGACGATCGCGCTGCACGGCGGGACCGACCGGCCGCCCCTCGCGACCGACCGGCTGCGCGACGAGCTCGGCTGGGAGGCGGCGCATGGATGCGACGCCTCCGCCGACGCGTTCCTGGCCTGGCAGGAAATGCAGGACGATGTCCGATGAGGCGGGAGTGGCCATGAGGCTCGACGGCAAGGTCGCGGTGGTGACGGGCGGCGGCTCCGGCATCGGTGCCGCGACGGCGCGGCTCCTTTCGGAGTTCGGCGCCCGGGTGGCGGTGATCGACCGGGACGGTGCGGCGGCAGAGGCCGTGGCCGCGGAGATCGGCGGCCTCGCCCGCACCTCCGATGTCGGCGATCCCGCGGCGGTGGCGGCCGATGCGGGTGCGGTCGTGGCCGCCTTCGGCGGCATCGACGTCCTGGTGACGGCGGCGGGTTTTTCCGTCGGCGGCACCGTCGAGACCACCGCGCCCGAAGATTGGGACGCGGTGTTCCGCGCCCATGTCGGCGGGACCTGGCTCTGGGCCAAGGCAGCGGTGCCCCTGATGCGGGCGCGGGGCGGCGGCGCCATCGTCACGGTGGCCTCGCAGCTGGCGCTGGCCGGCGGTCGCGGCAACAGCGCCTACATCGCCGCCAAGGGCGCGGTGCTCAGCCTCACCCGCACCATGGCGCTCGACTTCGCGGGCGACGGCATCCGCGTCAACGCGGTGGTGCCGGGCGCGATCGAGACGCCGCTCCTCGCCCGCAGCTTCAAGCGTGCTCCCGACCCGGCCGCCGCCCGCGCGGCCTCCGAGGCCCGCCACGCGATGAAGCGCCTCGGGCGGCCCGAGGAGGTCGCCCGCGCCATTCTCTATCTCGCCAGCGATGCCGCTTCCTTCACCACCGGCGCCGCCCTGCCGGTGGAGGGCGGCTGGCTCTCAGCCTGAAGGGTCGCCATGTCCCTCGATGCCCTCCTCGTCCATGTCCAGGACGAGATCGCCCGCACCGCCCATCCCCGCGCGCCCTGGCTCGTGCCGCGGACCGGCCCGGACGGCAGGCCGGCCCACGACGTGATCGTGGTCGGGGCCGGGCAATCGGGCCTCGCCATCGCCTTCGGGCTGATGCGGGCGCAGGTCACCAACATCCTGGTGCTCGACCGGGCGCCGAGAGGCCTGGAAGGCCCCTGGCTCACCTATGCCCGCATGCGCACCCTGCGCAGCCCGAAGGACTTCACCGGGCCCGATCTCGGCCTGCCGGCGCTCACCTACCAGTCCTGGCACGAGGCCCGGTACGGGCAAGCGAGCTGGCAGGCGCTCGACCTCATCCTCCGGGAGGATTGGGCCGCCTACCTGGCCTTCGTGCGGACTGCGACCGGCGTGCCGGTGGAGAACGGCGTCACCGTCACCGGCATCGCGCCGGCCGATAACCTCCTGGCGGTGACGGATTCGGACGGCACCGTGCGGTACGCCCGCAAGGTCGTGCTCGCCACCGGCCAGGAGGGCGCCGGGCGCTGGGCGATGCCCGAGGCGCTGGCGGACCTGCCGCCCGGCCGCGTCGCCCGCACCGACGACGCGATCGATTTCGCGGGCCTGGAGGGGAAGCGCGTCGCGGTGATCGGTGCCGGCGCCTCGGCCTTCGACAACGCCGCCACCGCGCTCGAAGCCGGCGCCGCCGCGGTCACGCTGCTGTGCCGGCGGGCGGAGGCGCAGGTAGTGCAGCCCTATCGCTGGCTCACCTTCGCGGGCTTCCTGCGCCATCTCGGCGACCTCGACGATGCCTGGCGCTGGCGCTTCATGAGCGCCGTGATGGGCCTGCGCGAGGGGTTTCCGCAGGCGACCTGGGACCGCTGCGCCCGGCACCCGCATTTCCACTTTCTCCCCGGCGCCCCGATCCGCGCGGCGCGGATGGACGGCAGCGCGGTGGTCCTCGACACGCCGCAGGGCATGGTCACCGCCGATCTCGTGATCGCCGCCACCGGCATCGCCGTCGATTATGCGGCGCGGCCCGAATTGTTAGCGTTTGCCCACAACATCGCCACCTGGGGCGACCGCTACGCGCCGCCGCCTCAGGAGCGCGACGACCGCCTCGCCGCCTACCCGTATCTCGGCGACGATTACGCCTTCACCGAGCGCGAGCCCGGGCTGACGCCGTGGATCCGCGACATCCACCTGTTCGGCATCGCCTCCACGGTGAGCCACGGCCCGTCCGGCTCGTCGATCAACGCCATGACGACCGCGGTGCCGCGCCTCGTCTCCGGCCTCACCCGCGGGCTGTTCACCGCCGACCTCGACAGGCTCTGGGCCGAGTTCCGGGCCTACGACGTGCCCCAGGCGGTGCTGCGCTGAAAGGTCATGTGTTAGCTCTTGCCCCGGAGCGATCCCTGGTCTGGAATGGCACCCGCTGGAACGGCCCTTGCAAGAAGGCCGACCGATCAGGGATGCAGGGAAGGAACCGGCGTGACGAAGACCAGCATGCGGACGGGCGGCCCAGTGGCCGGCCTCGTGGGCGCCCTCGTCGTGGCGCTCATCGTCGGCACGGCGCCGGCCCGGGCCCAGAGCCGGGCCGAGACCCTGCGCTACGTCACGGGGGCTGCGGTCAACACCCTCGATCCGACCATGCCGGGCACCACCCGCGAGGCCTTCGCGATCAGCCTCTCGACGTATGATCGCCTCGTCACCTTCGGCCGCAAGAAGCTCGGCGACAACTGGGTGTTCGACCTCGACACGGTGCGCGGCGAACTGGCCGAGCGCTACGAGGTCAGCCCCGACGGGCTCACCCTCACCTTCTATCTCCGCAAGGACGCGAAGTTCCAGGACGGCACGCCCGTCACGGCCGAGGACGTGAAGTGGTCCCTCGACCGCGCCGTCTCGGCGAAGTCGCTCGCCGGGCCGCAGCTCCTCACCGGCTCGCTGACGAGCCCCGACCAGTTCACGGTGATCGATCCCCACACCTTCAAGGTCACGCTGCCGAAGCCCGACCGGCTGGCGCTGCCGAACCTCGCCACCGTCTACGCCATCGTCATCAATTCGAAGGTCGCGAAGGCGCACGCGACGCCGGAAGACCCCTGGGCGCAAGGCTGGCTCAAGGACCATGCGGTCGGCAGCGGCGCCTACAGCGTCGACGTGTTCAAGCCCGGCGAGCAGGTCGTGCTGAAGCGCAACGCCGACTGGACCGGCGCCGCGCCGGACAAGCCCGCCGGCTTCAAGCGCATCATC
Organism: Methylobacterium indicum; assembly: GCF_001043895.1. Classification (GTDB taxonomy): domain Bacteria; phylum Pseudomonadota; class Alphaproteobacteria; order Rhizobiales; family Beijerinckiaceae; genus Methylobacterium; species Methylobacterium indicum. The sequence goes on along the minus strand of NZ_JTHF01000167.1, from coordinate 1,731 downwards.
GCCCAGACCATTCCCGATCCGGCGACGCGGGCCAACCTCGTCGAGAAGGGCGATGCCGACATCGTCATCGACCTCCAGGCCAACGACGCGCTGGCGCTCAAGGAGCGCGGCAAGCTGAAGGTGATCGCCACGCCGCAATTCAACGCGGTGACGCTGATCTCCTTCAACACCAAGATGCCGCCCTTCGACAAGGTCGAGGTGCGCCAGGCGCTCGCCTACGCGCTGCCCTACGAGTCGATGTTCAAGGCCGCCCTGTTCGGCCGCGGCAAGCCGCTCTTCGGGGCGACCTGGGGCGAGGGCGATCCCGCCCCCGTCTTCCCCGTCGCCCAGCCGGTGACCCTCGATCTGCCGAAGGCCAAGGCGCTCCTTGCCAAGGCCGGGCTGCCGGACGGGTTCTCGACCACCTTCAGCTTCAATGTCGGCCAGGCCGCCACCGCCGAGCCGATGGCCGCCTTGATCCGCGAATCGCTCGAAAAGATCGGCGTCAGGGTCGAGATCCAGAAGCTGCCCGACGCGCAGATGTCGACGCAGGTGAGCGAGAAGAAGCTGCCGTTCTTCACCGAGGGCATCGTCGCCTGGCTGCCCTCGCCGGATTACTTCTACCGCAACTTCTACACCGGCAACCAGCGCTGGAACTACAGCTCGATCGACGATCCCGAGATCAACGAGCTCGCCGCCAAGGCACGGTTCGAGCGTGATCCGGCCAAGTACGACGACGAGGCCCGGGCCCTGAACAAGCGCCACCTCGCCCTGATGCCGCAGATCCCGATCTGGCAGCCGAACCAGGACGCCGTGATGGCCCAATCCGTCGAGGGCTACACCTATCAGTTCCACCGACAGGTCGATTACCGCGACCTGTCGCGGAAGTAGGCGGATGGCCTCCGCCTCCGGCATCGCCCGGCGCACCGGGCGGCGCTTCCTGTCCTCGCTGCCGGCGCTTCTCGGCGTCCTGGTCTTCACCTTCCTGCTGATGCGGGTACTGCCCGGCGATCCGGCGGTGTTCTTCGCCTCCGGGCCCAATGCCGGCAAGGCGGAGATCGAGGAGATCCGCCGCCAGATGGGCCTCGACAAGCCGGTGCCCGAGCAGCTGGTGCGCTATCTCGGCGACGTGGCGCGGGGCCAGCTCGGCCGCTCAATGACGACCGGCCAGCCGGTGCTGACGGATCTCCGCCAGCGCCTGCCGGCCTCCCTCGAACTGACCCTGACGGCCTTGGTCATCGCGCTCCTGCTGGCGATCCCGCTCGGGATCGCGGCGGCGCTCCGGCCCGGCTCGGCGGTGGATCACGCCGTGCGCTTCCTCTGCGCGCTCGGGGTCTGCGTGCCGACCTTCGTGTCGGGGCTGCTGCTGATCTACGTGTTCTATTATCTGCTCGGCATCGCCCCGGATCCGACCGGCCGCGTCGACGTGTTCGCGGCGAGCCCGCCGGACATCACCGGCTTCCTGCTGATCGACTTCCCGCTCGTCGGCGACTGGGAGGGTTTTCGCGCCGCAGCCGGGCAACTGGTGCTGCCGGCCCTCACCATGGCGTTGTTCGTGCTGGCGCCGCTCGCCCGCATCACCCGGGCGGCGATGCTGAGCGTGCTCGGCAGCGACTTCATCCGCACCGCCCGGTCGCTCGGCCTGCCGCGGCGGCGGGTGATCGTGACCTATGCCCTGCGCAACGCGATCCTGCCGGTGCTGACCATCGCGGGCATCGTGTTCTCCACCATGCTCGGCGCCAACGTGCTGGT
>NZ_JTHF01000166.1 GCF_001043895.1 Methylobacterium indicum | reverse complement strand
AAGAGCCTTCTGCTCGGTTCGGCCGCTGGCCTGACCGTCGTTGCTGCTGCGCACGCTGCCGATCTGCCGATCAAGAAGGCCGCGCCCGTCGAGTACGTCCGCGTCTGCTCCACGCACGGCGCCGGCTTCTTCTACATCCCGGGTACCGACACCTGCCTGCGCGTCTCGGGTCGCGCCCGGTTCCAGGCCACCTACCTGCAGGCCTACAGCCGCTCCGGCGACCTGACCGGCTACCAGGGCCTCGGCCGCCTCAACCTCGACGCCCGCACCTCGACCGCCTACGGCACCCTGCGCGCCTTCGTGCGTATGGACCTGTCCTACGGCAGCGGTCCGTTCCTCGCCTCCGGCACCGCGCGTCTGGGCGGCACCGGCTTCCCGGCGCTGGGCGTCGACACCTTCGGTCGCGTCACCAACGGCGTGAACCTCGACAAGGCCTTCATCCAGTTCGCCGGCTTCACCGCTGGTCGCGCGGCCTCGTTCTTCGACTTCTACGCCCACGACCTCGAGTTCATCGGCTCGTCGCTCGGCTCCGACAACTCCTCGACCAACCTGCTCGCCTACACGGCGACCTTCGGTCAGGGCTTCTCGGCGACCCTGTCGATGGAAGACCCGATCCTGCGCAAGACCCCGATCTACGGCAGCGCCAGCGGCGGCTCGACCTTCACGGGCTTCCAGGTGTTCCAGCCGGGCGCCGGCAACTTCACCCCGGTCATCGGCACCAACGCCCTCGGCCAGCCGATCATCGCCGACTACGACGTCGTCCAGCGCAACCGCATGCCCGACTTCGTCGGCGCGCTCCGCTACGACGCCGCCTGGGGTTCGGCTCAGGTCTCGGCCCTCGTGCACGAGATCAACGCCGCCAACGCCTCCGGCGTGCGCAGCATCGCCGGCGTCTCGACCGTCGGCGCCGTCGCTCCCCGTCCGGCCACCGAATACGGCTGGGCCATCCAGGGCGGCCTGAAGCTCAACATGCCGTTCATCGCCCCGGGCGACCTGCTCTACCTGCAGGGCTCCTACGGCGAGGGCACGACCCGCACCACCGGCTACAACATGTGGCTGGGCAGCTACACCAACTTCGCGTCGCTCGCCACCGGCACCACCTTCGGCACCTCGCTCGTCGACGCCGTGGTCGATCCGCTGACCGGCAAGCTCGATCTGTCGACGTCCTGGACCGTCACCGCGGCCTACCTGCACTACTGGGCCCCCGAGTGGCGCTCGGCCGTGTTCGGCAGCTACGGCGAGATGTCCTACGGCAAGGCCAGCCGCGCGAATCTCGGCTTCGTGAACCAGCTCGCCGGCTTCACCACCGGTCCGCTCCCGAGCCCGTTCGCTCCGGGCTTCGCCTTCACGAACCAGCTGCGCGACACCAACCAGATCGTCGCGGGCGCCAGCCTGATCTGGTCGCCGGTGCGTGACCTCGACATCGGCATCGAGGGCAACTACGCCCGCCTCGCCCTGCAGAACGGCCGCGCCATCGACCAGAACAAGGCGCCCGGCGTCTCCGCCGCTTCGATCGTCAACGTCGTGAACGGCCAGCCGGTCATCGCCGGTGGCGGCGTGCTGCCGACCACCAACGCGACGGACACGTTCCAGATCCGCATGCGCGTCCAGCGCGACTTCTAAGATCGTTCTTAGTCGAAAATCGGGGGCTCCGGCGCAAGCCGGGGCCCTTTTTTCGTGATCGACTGCGGCAACAAGAAAAAAGGCGCACTCGATGAGTGCGCCTTGCAGGTGCCCTGGGTCTCGAAACTCAGGATTTTCAATGTATGACAGGCATCGAAGTCGATTTCAACTATCGAATGCGAATTTGATTGGGGAGCCAAATAAAAACGGCTCCCTCCGTCCCATCGACAAGATCCCCGGCGCGACCGGCGCACCGAGCCCTGCGGCCATGCCGGACGATCCGACGCCCGGCCCCCGGCCCCCGGAACCTCAGGCCTTCTGCTCCTTCAGGCGACGGACGCATCGGCTGTAATATTGCGGCCAGCGCGGCCCCTGTGCCGCCTTCTCGGCCGGGGGGAGGGCGCGCCATTCGGCGCCGCATTTGCGCTGGCGCTCCCGGGCGGCGAGGGCCCGGATGCCGGGCTCGCGGCGCGGCGCGGCGCCGGCGTCCGGGCCGGCCTGGGCGACGGCGATCGCGGGGGCGGCGACGATCAGGGCCGCCAGGGCGGCGCGCAGGACGGGACGGATCATGGTCGGACTCACCGGGCGGTCTCGCGGAGGGCAGGGCGCGGACCGGGAGCGGTGCCGCATCGCCGAGACTGCCACAATCTGACGCAAGGGCAAGTCGCCTCCGGGCGCGGCGCGGCGCGGCCGCGCCGGGATCGGCCGGGACCGAAAACACCGTTGCAAGACCCCCGGTTGAGACAACCTTCACCCTGTACAGGGCGGGCGCGGCCCTGTTTACCTGACGGGGAAGCCCGATGCGCGACGGACGTACCCCGTCCCCGCCGTGCGAGAAGGACCAGCCGCATGTCGGCCGTGACGACGCCGCCGATCGACCTCTACTACTGGACGACGCCGAACGGCTGGAAAGCCTCGATCATGCTCGAGGAATGCGGCCTGCCCTACCGGATGATCCCGATCAACATCGGCAAGGGCGCCCAGACCGCGCCCGAGTTCCTGGCCGTGGCCCCGCTCGGCAAGATCCCGGTCATCGTCGACCCGGACGGGCCCGGCGGCGCGCCGATCACGGTGTTCGAATCGAACGCGATCCTGCAGTACCTCGCCCGCAAGGCCGGACTGTTCTACCCCGCCGAGGAGCGGGCCCGGATCGCCGTCGACATCTGGCTCTACTGGCAGGCCGCGAATTTCGGGCCGACCCTGGGCCAGACCCACCATTTCCGCATCTACGCGTCGGACAAGATCCCGTACGCGATCGACCGATTCACCGCGGCGACGACGAAGCTCTACGCGACGCTCGACGCCCAGCTCGGCCGCCACGCCCACGTCGCCGGCGAGGATTACACCATCGCCGACATCGCGATCCTGCCCTGGGCCAAGATGTGGGAGCGCCAGGGCCAGGACATCGCCGAATTTCCGAATGTCGGCGCCTGGCTCGACCGGATGAAGGCCCGCCCGGCGGTCCAGCGCGGCTTCCGGCTCAAGCCGGACGCCGAGGAGGCGCCGGGCGCGGCGTCCCGCGGCTGAGCCGCGGGGCGCCGCGCTCGCGTGGGGGCCTTCCTACTCCGCGGGCTTTGCCGCGGGCTTCGCCTTGGCGGGGGCCGGCGCGACCTGAGCGAACTCGTCCGGGGCCTTGGTCCAGGTCTGCGAGCCGCACAGGATCTTCAGCATGCAGCCCGAGATCGCCAGCTCGCTCGCGCTCTCGCGGCTGACCGAGACGTCGTAGATCTTGCCTTCCTCGGCGTTGTAGATCTGGCCCTTGTAGCCGCCATCCTCGGGCTTCAGCCCGTCCATCAGGGTGAGGCCGATCACCGGGCGGCTGCGCTTCTTCGGGTCGGGATTCTTGATGTCGGTGCGGGGCTGTCCCTGCTCGTTGAGGGGCGTCTTCAGCCACACCACCTTGCCGCAGGCATGGGCCGCACCGGGACCGCACTTCTCGATCTTGATCTTGGCCCGGCCGTCCTCGGTGAGCCAGGTGCCCGACGGGTCGCCCGCGGCGGCCGCGGCGGTGACGCCGGCCGAGAGGAGCGAGACGGCGAGGGTCGGGATCAGGATCGAGCGCATGCAGGAAGCTCCTGGCTGTCCGCCGCGGGCCATCCCCCCGGAGGGAGCGCGCGCGACGGGAGGGGCGAGGGACGCCGCCGCGGGCGAACCGGGCAGCGTGGCCGAAAGGTCACGTTGAAGCCAGGATGCCGGGGGTTTGGGGCGATTTTTCGACCGCGTTGCGGCAAAGCCGCAGCGCGCGGTGCACCCGCGCCGCCTTCCGTGCTTGAGGGGCGCCGGGCCCGCCGCTATAAGCCCGGCGCCGGGCGTCCGCATGGCCCCGGCGCGCGGGCGCTCGCGCCCGGCTCCGCCGGACCCTCAGGTCCGGTGCCGCGCGGCCTCCCACCGCCCCCGCCACCGCTTTTCTTCTGAACGGACCGTTCCCATGGCCACCGAGCGCACCTTCTCCATCCTGAAGCCCGACGCCACCGCCCGGAACCTCACCGGCGCGGTCAACGCCGTGATCGAGGAGGCGGGCCTGCGCATCGTCGCCCAGCGCCGCATCCGCATGTCCGACGCCCAGGCCAAGAAGTTCTACGAGGTCCATGCCGAGCGTCCGTTCTACGGCGAGCTCGTCGAGTTCATGACCTCGGGCCCGGTCGTGGTCCAGGTGCTCGAGGGCGAGAACGCCGTCGCCAAGTACCGTGAGGTCATGGGCGCCACCAACCCGGCCCAGGCCGCCGAGGGCACCATCCGCCAGAAATTCGCGAAGTCGGTCGGCGAGAACACCGTCCACGGCTCCGACAGCCTCGAGAACGCCGGCATCGAGATCAAGCAGTTCTTCGACGACAAGGACATCGTCGGCTGACCGGTTTCCCCGCCCGGGAAACACCGATAGGTTGAGGGCCCTCGCCGCAAGGCGGGGGCTTTTTTTCATGGGGAGCGAGCAGGTGACGGCGCAGCCACGGATCGAGCGGACGACCTCCACCTGCCCGCACGACTGCCCGTCGGTCTGCGCTCTCGAGGTCGAGGTGATCGACGGCGCGACCATCGGCCGGGTGCGCGGCAACCCGCGCCACAGCTACACGGCGGGCGTCGTCTGCGCCAAGGTCGCCCGCTACGCCGAGCGCATCCACCATCCCGACCGGCTGACGCAGCCTCTCATCCGCACCGGGCCCAAGGGCTCGGGGCAGTTCGCCCCGATCGGCTGGGACGAGGCGCTCGATCGCGTGGCGGCAGAATTCCGCGAGGCGGAGGCCGCGCACGGGCCGGAAGCGGTCTGGCCCTACTACTATGCCGGCACGATGGGGCTGGTGATGCGCGACGGCATCAACCGCCTGCGCCACGCCAAGGGCTATTCCGGCCAGTTCTCGACCATCTGCACCACGCTCGCCTGGTCGGGCTACATCGCCGGCACCGGCCGCCTCGCCGGGGTCGATCCGCGGGAGATCGCCGAGAGCGACTGCGTGGTGATCTGGGGCACCAACCCGGTGCACACCCAGGTCAACCTGATGACCCACGTCCAGGCCGCCCGGAAGAACCGCGGTGCCAAGGTCGTCGTCGTCGACATCTACGACAACCCGACCATGAAGCAGGCCGACCTCGCCCTGCTCCTGCGGCCGGGCACCGACGGGGCGCTGGCCTGCGCGGTGATGCACGTGCTGTTCCGGGATGGGCTGGCCGACCGCGCCTACATGGCCCGCTACACCGACTGCCCGGAGGAGCTGGAAGCCCACCTGAAGACCCGCGACCCCGCATGGGCCGCCGCGATCACCGGCCTGACCGTCGAGGAGATCGAGCGTTTCGCCCACCTCGTGGGGACGACGAAGAACACCTTCTTCCGCCTCGGCTACGGCTTCGCCCGCAGCCGCAACGGCGCCGCCAACATGCATGCGGCGCTCTGCATCCCGGCGGTGACGGGGGCCTGGCAGCATCGCGGCGGCGGCGCCTTCCACTCGAACAGCGGCGTGTTCGGCCTCGACAAGCGCCTGATCGAGGGGCTGGACGTCGTCCGCCCCGGCACCCGGATGCTCGACCAGTCGCAGATTGGCCGGGTGCTCACCGGCGACCCGGAGGCGCTGCGCCACGGCCCGCCGGTGACCGCGATGCTGATCCAGAACACCAACCCGGTCTCGGTCGCCCCCGAGCAGGAGCTGGTGAAGCGGGGCTTTGCCCGCGAGGACCTGTTCGTCTGCGTCCACGAGCAGTTCATGACCGAGACCGCCCGGATGGCCGATCTCGTCCTGCCGGCCACGATGTTCCTGGAGCACGACGACCTCTATACCGGCGGCGGCCAGCAGCACATCCAGCTCGGCTTGAAGCGCATCGCGCCGCCCGCGCTCTGCCGCTCGAACCACGAGGTGATCGTGGGCCTCGCCGAGCGGCTCGGCGCCGAGCATCCGGGCTTCGCGATGAGCCCGCGCGAACTGGTCGACGCGACGCTGAAGGCCTCGCGCCGCGGCAGCCTGGCCGAGATGGAGGAGGACGGCTTCCTCGACGTGCAGCCCACTTACGAGCGCGCCCATTTCCTCGACGGCTTCGCCTATCCCGACCGGCGCTTCCGCTTCAAGCCGGACTGGACCAGTGTGCCGGTGGCCAAGGATGGCCCGCGCGGGCCGGCCCTGCCGCCGCTCCCCGACCATTGGGAGGCGCCGCTGATGAGCGCGACGGAGGCCCATCCGTTCCGCCTCGCCACCAGCCCGGCGCGCAACTTCCTCAATTCGAGCTTCACCGAGACCCCGACCTCGCTCGCCAAGGAGCGCCACCCGACGGTGATGATCCACCCGGAGGATGCCGGTCCGCTCGGGATCGGGGAGGGGGCCTGGGTGCGGCTCTCGAACGAGCGCGGCGCCGTCACCCTGCGGGCGACGCTGTTTGCAGGCCTGCGCCGCGGCGTGCTGATCGCCGAGTCGATCTGGCCGAACGATGCCTACCCGGACGGGCGCGGCATCAACACCCTCACCGGGGCCGATGCGGCCGCCCCCTTCGGCGGCGCCGCCTTCCACGACAACCACGTCGCGATCGCGGTGCTGCCGCAGTAGCGCACGCTCGGCGTTTCGCGCCCCGGTGTGGCCCGCCCGCCCTTGTGCGGGCGGGGAGTTTCGGAGTCCAACGGTCGAGCTTGACGACAAGCAGCCCAACGGACCTCTTCTCCCATGCGTCTCCGCACCCTTCTCGCCGCCGGCTTCCTCGCGCTCGGCGCTACCGCGGCTCTCGCCGGCGCGTCCTCGTCGCAGCTCGAGGCCTACCAGCCCGACCCGGCCCTGCGCACCGCGCCCAAGGCGGATCTCGAGAGCCGGGTGCGCCGCGCCTGCACGGTCGTCCAGGCCCGGCTGCAGAGCACTGCCGAGGCCGGCTTCGAGCGCCCCTGCGGCTGCTACGCCAAGACCACCCTGCGCTCGCTCGACGCCTCCGAGATCGAGGCCTACCGGGCCACCGGCTACTTCAACGAGTCGGCCCGCGCCAAGGCGCTCGACGCCATCGACGCCTGCAAGCTGCAGCGCCCGGTCTGAGCGGAACGCCGGCGATCGGCGATTGCCTCCCATGACGCCGTCCCGGGGCCGCGACAGCGGCGCCCGGGATGCCGGATTCCTGATCCGGCCCGTCGCGTGACCCGAGCCCGGACGACTACAGCCGCGCCCGGGCGCTCCGCGGCGTCGCGAGCAGCAGATGCGTCTCCGAGGTCGTCACGCCCGGCACCAGGCGCACCCGGCGCAGCATCTCGTCGAGTTCCGGCAGGCTGCCGGCCGACACCTCCACGATGATGTCCCAGCGGCCGACCGTGGTGTGGACGGACGTGATCTCGGCGAATCCCTTGAGGGCGTCGATCACGTCGCCGGCCCGGCGCCCCTCGACCGCGATCAGGGTGATCGCCCGCACCGCCGCCGGCTGGGCATCCGCCCGCAGGACCACCGTGTAGCCGATGATCTCGCCCTCGCGTTCGAGCCGGTCGATCCGCGCCCGCACGGTGGCGCGCGAGACCTTCAGCAGCACCGCCAGTTCCGAGACCGGCCGCCGGCAATCGTGCCGCAACAGGGTGACCAGGGCCTGATCGAGATCGTCCATTCCGCCACTCTGCGCGACGTGGCTTCTCAGAATGCGCGATCGGCCTGAAAAATCGACCAACTTCCCGTGTTCGGAGTGACGCATCCCTTTGGTACCGTCGAGGTGGTTCGACGGTTCGGGGAGGCGAGCGGATGGGTCTGAGGAATCTGGATCGGTGCGTCCTGGTCGGGGCGCCGGTGCAGTCGGGCACGGACCGGCTCGGCTGCGACATGGGGCCGAGTGCCTACCGGGCGGCGGGCCTGCCGCAGGCGCTGCGCGACCTCGGCCTCCCGGTCGAGGATGCCGGGACCGTCGTCCCGAAGCCCTTCGACGCGCCGGCGCATCCGAACCGGGCGATCCATCACCTCGCCGAGACCGCGGGTTGGACCCTGGCCCTCGCCGAGGCCGCCTTCCGGGTCAGCGACGCGGCCCGCCCGATCTTTCTGGGCGGCGACCACAGCCTCTCGGCCGGCACCGTGGCGGGCATGGCGCTCCGGGCGAAGGCCGAGGGGCGCCCGCTCTTCCTGCTCTGGCTCGACGCCCATGCCGACCTCCACACCCTCGACACCACGACGAGCGGCAACCTGCACGGCGTGCCGCTGGCCTACCTCACCGGGCGGCCGGGTTTTGCCGGCTATTTCCCGGCCCTCGACGCCGCCCTCGATCCGGCCAGGATCTGCATGGTCGGCCTGCGCAGCGTCGACCTGGCGGAGCGGGCGGCCCTGACGGGCAGCGGCGCCCGGGTGCACGACATGCGCGACATCGACGAGACCGGGATCGTCGCCCCCTTGCGCGACTTCCTGGGCGACGTCGCGGCGGCGGAGGGCCTGCTCCACGTCAGCCTCGACGTCGACTTCCTCGATCCCGGCATCGCGCCCGGCGTCGGCACCACGGTCCCGGGCGGAGCCACCTTCCGGGAGGCCCACCTGATCATGGAGCTGCTGCACGATTCCGGCCTGGTGCGCAGCCTCGACCTCGTGGAGCTCAACCCCTTCCTCGACGAGCGCGGCCGCACCGCCCGGCTGATGACCGACCTCGCCGCCAGCCTCTTCGGCCGGCGCATCCTCGACCGCCCGACCCGGAGCTTCTAGATGACCGCGCTCAACGTCGTCCCCTTCGTCAGCGTCGACAACATGATGCGCCTCGTCCACGCGGTCGGCATCGAGGCGCTGCTGGTCCGCCTCGCCGCGGCCATCGCCGAGGATTTTTCGCGGTGGGAGGCGTTTCACAAGACGCCCCGGATCGCCGCCCACAGCGCCGAGGGCGTGATCGAGCTGATGCCGACGAGCGACGGCACCACCTACGGCTTCAAGTACGTCAACGGCCACCCGAAGAACGCCGCCGACGGGCGCCAGACCGTCACCGCCTTCGGCGTCCTGGCCGATGTCGGCAGCGGCTACCCGGTGCTCGTGACCGAGATGACGCTGCTCACGGCCCTGCGCACCGCCGCCACCTCGGCGCTCGCCGCGCGACACCTCGCCCGGCCGGGCTCGCAGACCATGGCGCTGATCGGCAACGGCGCCCAGGCGGAGTTCCAGGCCCTGGCCTTCCGGGCGCTCCTCGGCATCGAGGCGCTACGCCTCCACGACATCGACCCGGCGGCGACCGAGAAGTGCCGGCGCAATCTCGCCCGGTTCGGCTTCGCGATCACGGCCTGCGCCAGCACGGCGGACGCGGTACGGGGCGCCGACATCGTCACGACGGTCACGGCGGACAAGCGCAATGCCGTGATCCTCGGCGACAACCTCGTCGGGGAGGGGATGCACGTCAACGCCGTCGGCGGCGATTGCCCGGGCAAGACCGAGCTGGCGCCGGAGATCCTGCGCCGGGCCGGGATCTTCGTCGAATACGAGCCCCAGACCCGGATCGAGGGCGAGATCCAGCAATTGGCTCCGGACTACCCGGTGACCGAGCTGTGGCGGGTCCTGTCCGGGCAGGCGCCCGGGCGCCGGGATGCGCGCGAGGTCACGGTGTTCGACTCGGTCGGCTTCGCGATCGAGGATTTTTCCGCCCTGCGCACGGTACGCGCCCTGCTCGCCGAGCGGCCCTTCTACGAGAACCTCGACCTCCTGGCCGACCCGGACGATCCGCGCGACCTCTTCGGCATGCTGCTGCGGGCGGGCCCGCCGCGCCTCGCGGCTTGAACCGCCGAGGCGGCCGACGCGGCCGAAGCGGCCGAAGCGGCCGCCACGAATACTCCGCTGGACTGTGCGATCGGGCGGGCGTCCGAGCCGGGGATTGTCGGCCGCCTGGGCCCGGAACGCGCCGGCAAGGCCGTGGTCGGGCCGGGCGCCCGGATGGACGCAGCCGCGGCCGGGAGAACGGCAGTATCGCGAAGTCCGGGTCTCGTAGTTGACGCCGCCCCACAGCCTGCCCCGAAGAGCAGATCCGCCCTGTTCCCGCGCCGCCGCGGTCCCGTCATGCACAGGCCTTCCTTGGAGAAATTACCTACGCAGTTGCCGCGGAGGCGACGCAAGGCCTTGAAGTCGATCCACTTTCCAGAACCGCTTTGGTAAACGACTCCTCAAGTATCCGTTCGTGTCTATCGACACGTTTCGGCACATCTGGCATCTCAAGACTGCGAACGGGACGCGACAGCAATCCCGGACCAGAGGATGGCCACGATGAAGACGCTCGACCTCAAGACCCTCGGCACCATCGCTGGCGGCACGATCTGTGCCCCCGTCTGCGCCCCGGCCTGCCCGCCCCCGGCTCCGGTCTGCCCGCCGGCTCCGAGCTGCGGCAGCACCAAGTCCAAGAAGGGCTGCTGAAGACGGGCTGCCGAGGACAACCCCCACGACGTCTTCTCGGCGAACCTGCGGCGTCCCACTCACCCGATAGTCCTTGGAGGAACACCATGAAGAAGCTCGATCTCAAGACCCTCGGCACCGTCGCCGGCGGCACCCTCGGCGTTTCGGTCGGCGTCGGCGTCTCGATCGGCTGCGCGCCGGCCTGCCCCCCGGCCCCGACCTGCGGCAGCACCAAGTCCAAGAAGGGCTGCTGAGCCAGGGCTGCCGAGCCGGACGCGGTTCCTCGCTCCGGCGACGTGGTTTCCCACAACCAGAACACCATCAGGAGAGACATCATGAAGAAGCTCGACCTCAAGACCCTCGGCACCGTCGCTGGCGGCACCCTCTGCGTCGGCGTGGGCGTCGGCGTCTCGATCGGTTGCGCCCCGGCCTGCCCCCCGGCCCCGACCTGCGGCAGCACCAAGTCCAAGAAGGGCTGCTGATCTAGGGCTGCTGAGCCGGGTCGACCGAACGGGGATGTGCGGGGCGCGCCGGCAGAAGGAGAGTTGCATCCGATGACCACCGCCCCGACCATCCCCTGGACCTACGCCCGCCTCGCGGGCCTGCCGCTGGTGTGGCGCCGGCGGGTGCTCAAGTCGGTCCTGGCGGCGCGCGGCCTCGTCGCCCGCCTCCGGGGCCGGAACGACGAGGCCGGCTTCGCCGCGACCTTCGAGAGCGTGCTGCGCCTGCCGCGCCGCGAGGCCCTGCGCCTCTCGCGACAGGCCGCCCGGCACGACGTGGCCGCCGAGATCGAGTGGTGCGCCCTGCACCGGCGCCCGATCGCCGCCATCCGGCGCGACATCGCCCGGGTCACGGTGAGCGACCCGGCGGTGATGGAGCGGGTCGCCGCGACCAACCGGCCGGTGATCCTCGCTCCCCTCCACATGGGCGCCTACGTGGTCGGGCTCGCCGCCCTGATGCTGCGCCACTTCCCCGGCCGGCCGATGCTGGTGCTGCGCCAGCGCGACGACATGGCGATGGAGACGGAGGTCATCGAACGCCTGCGCGAGGTCGATGTCGACGTCCGCTTCCTGAATGTCGGCAACCGGTCCGATTTCCTGTCGGCGATCCGCTTCGCCCAGAAGGGCGCGGTGATCGTGGTGTTCTGCGACCTCGACCCGTCCTACGGCGCGCCGGCCGAGATGCCGATGTTCGGCCGGCCCTTCCGCTTCGCCTTCGGCACCGACACCCTGGCGCGCCTCACCGGTGCCACCGTGGTGCCGCTCGCCACCACCATGGACGACGACGGCGACACCGTGACCTTCGGGCGGCCCTTCGAGGTGCGCGGTCAGGGGCCCGAGGAGCGGGCGACGGTGGCCGACATCATGCGCCGTCACCTCCAGGCCGCGATCGCGGCCCGGCCGGAACAGTGGCACCTCTGGCCGATGCTTGCCGATTATTTACCCTCGTCTGAGACGGTGCAGGACACCCTTCCGGTGCGCGGAGGGGCGCCGCACGACCTCGCGGCGTAAAGGCCTCGCGAGCGGACGATCGATGAGCGAACCCGCGGCGCCTCCCCCCGCGGAGGCCAGTTTCCGGCGCCGGCGGCTCAGCGGCGCCGTCCATCTCCAGCACGACCGCGGCAGCGTCTGGATGGCCTGGTTCTTCGGCGCCATCATCGTGGTGATCGTCGCCAGCCTCTTTCTCGGCCGCCTCGCCCGCTCGGAGGCGGTGCGCGGCTACGTCTCGGCGGCCTCGGGCCTCACCCGCCTCGACGCCCAGGCCGCCGGCATCGTCCGCGAGATCACCGTCAAGCAGGGCGACACCGTGCGGCGCGGCGAGCGCCTGATGCAGGTGCAGCTGCGCGAGCAGACGACGGGCGGCGTCTCCACCGTCGGGGCCACGCTGCGCAGCCTCCAGGAGCGCCGCACCGGGCTCGCCGCCGAGGAGGCGCGCCTCTCGGCCTATCTCGATTCGACCCGCGGCGACCGCGACGAGACCGAACGCAACGTCACGGCGGTGCTCCGCGCCCTCGACGAGCAGGAGCGCACCCTCAAGGAGGGGCTCAAGCAGCAGGAGGAGATGGTCGCCCGCGTCGAGGCCTACCTGCGCCAAGGCTACGCCACCCGCGAGACCCTCAACGGCCAGCGCCGCGCCGCCCTCGACTACGCCCGCCAGATCGCCGAATTGCGCGCCCGCCGGGCCGAGCTGCGGCAGAGCACCTCCGAGCGCCTGCGGGCGCAGCGCACCGGCGACACCGAGAAGGCGGCCCAGCTGGCCACGACCCGCAACGAGCTGAGCGCCATCGAGGCGCAGATCACCGCGCTCGGCGCCCAGTCGCGCATCGACGTGGTGGCGCCCACCGACGGGCAGGTCGCCGGCCTCTACGTCCAGCCCGGCGATTCGGTGACCGCCGACCAGGTCGTGGCGATCCTCGGCGACACGAGGGCCGACCCGCTCGTCGTGCTCGAGGTGCCGGCCCGCGCCATCGGGCTCGCCAAGGTCGGCCAGGAGGTCGTGCTGAAATACGACGCCTTCCCGTTCAAGACCTTCGGCATCGCCAGGGGCACGATCGCGGTGATCTCCGGCACGCCGTTGCGCAACCCGATGCTCGCCTCCGCCGAGGACGGCACCGGCGACGCGGCCGCCGCGGCGGCGCGCCAATCCGTCTACCGGGTCGAGGTGCGGCCCGACTCGCGCACCATGCGCGCCTACGGGATCGACGAGCCGATCCGCATCGGCTCGACGCTGTCGGCCGACATCGTGGTCGAGCGGCGCCGGCTGATCGACTGGATGCTCGATCCGATCCGGGCGATGCGCGGGCGAGGATGATGAGCCAGGGGATGATCCGATGACCGACTGGCTCAAGCGCGCGCTCAGCCCGCGCCGGCGGGTGCGCTCGATCCTCCAGAACGAGGCCAACGAGTGCGGGCTCGCGGCGCTCGCGATGGTGGCGAACTACCACCGCCACGACATCGACCTCGCCTATCTGCGGGCGCTGTTTCCGCTCTCGCGCAACGGCATGACGCTCGCCAGCATCGTGCAGCTCGCCGACAGCCTCGACCTCGACGCCAGCGGCTACGCTCTCGACGGCGTGACCGAGCTGGAGCAGGTGGCCTTGCCGGCGATCCTGCACTGGCGCGGCAACCACTTCGTGGTGCTGGAGAAGATCTCTCGCGGGAAGTACCACATCCAGGACCCCGAATTCGGCCTGCGCATCTACGAGCGCGCCGACATGGAGCGCCTGTTTGCCGGCGTGGTGCTCGAATTCGCCCCCCGGATGGACTTTCGCGCCATCAAGGTCGGCGACCGGCTCAAGCTGTTCGACATCCTGCGCAGCGCCCGGGGCCTCGGCGGCACCGTGTGGCAGATCACGCTGGTCTCGGTGGCGATCTCGCTCTTAGGCCTTACGACCCCGGTGCTGCTCCAGATCGCGCTCGACGTGGTGATCCCGCAGGTCGACCTCGACCTGATGCAGATGCTGGCCGCCGGCCTCGTGCTGATGATGCTGTTCGAGGCGTTCGGGCAGTGGCTGCGCGGCTACATCGCGTTGCGCGCCTCGACGCTGCTCCAGCTCCAGTTCACCCGCAACGTCGTCGGCCACGCCCTGCGGCTGCCCCTGAGCTACTTCGAGCTGCGCCATCCGGGCGACTTCGTCACCCGCATCCAGTCGATCGACACGATCCGCAACTTCATGGTCGGGGGGCTCGTCACGTCGTTTGCCGATATCGGCACGTCGTTCCTGCTCGTCGGGCTGATGTACTATTACTCGCCCGCCATGGCGTCGATCACGCTGGCGACGCTCGCCGCCGTGCTGGCGATGCGCTTCGTCACCTTCCCGACGCTCGACCGCGCCACCGCCGGCTCGCTCGAAGCCCGCTCGCAGGAGCAGGCGAGCCTGATCGACGGCTTGCAGCGCATCGGCAGCCTCAAGGCGCATAACAGCACCGAACTCTTCGCCATGAACTGGTTCGAGAGTTTTGCGCGCTTCGCCAACCTCGACTTCCGGGCGAAGAAGGCCGGGCTCGACGCCGAGTTCCTGATGCACGTCGTCATCGCGGTCAGCACCGTGGCGACGCTGTATCTCGGCATCACCGGCGTCATCAAGAACACGCTGACGATCGGCACGCTCTACGCCTTCATCGCCTTGCGCACCGACTTCTTCGACCGGGTCAACCACCTGACCTCGAGCCTGCTGCAGCTCGCCGCCCTCAAGGTCCACGTCGCCCGCCTCGACGACGTGATCGGCCAGGCGCCGGAGGAGGGCCTGCACGAGGCGACCTTCCACCGGGCGATCCGCAAGGAGGTGCGGATCGAGGACGTGACGATCCAGTTCGGCCGCGGCGACGAGCCGATCCTGACCGGCGCCTCGCTGTCCATCGATGTCGGCCGCTGCGAGACCATCGCGATCGTCGGCGCGTCGGGCTCCGGCAAGTCCTCGCTGATGCGGGTGCTGGCCAGCCTGACCGAGCCGGCCGCCGGCGCGGTCACGGTGGACGGGGTCGCGCTCGGCCAGTTCGGCAAGCGCGAGTACCGGTCCAACCTCGGCGTCGTCTTCGCCGATGACGGCCTGTTTGCCGGCACCGTCGCCGACAACCTCTCGCTGTTCGACCCCGCCGTGTCCCATGCCGAGATGGAGGCGGCCCTGGTCCGGGTCGGCTTGCGCGACGAGGTCGAGCGGCTGCCGCAGGGCTACGCCACCCACGTCTCGGAGGAGGGCAGCGTGCTCTCGACCGGCCAGCGCCGGCGCCTGCTGCTCGCCCGCGCCCTCTGCCGCCGGCCGCGGCTGCTGCTCCTCGACGAGGTGACGGCGAACCTCGACCCCGCCACCGAGACGGCGCTGGTCGAGAGCCTGAAGGGCGTGAAGGCCGCCAAGGTCTTCATCACCCACAGCGAGCGGCTGCTCGATCAGGTCGACCGGGTGTTTCGCATCGAGAACGGCCGGCTGACCGAGGACCCGCGCCCACCGGCGAAGCCCGGGCCGATGACGGAGGCGGCGTGAGGGGTGGACGGTTCAAGGCATGGTATTTGAATCGCCCTCACCAGGATCAAAACATCATGTCCTTCAGAATCCGTGGAAGCAGAGACTAAATCCAGAGCCGCTGATAACATAGGGTAAGCGCGGGACAAAAGTCGCTATGCGGGAGCTTCTCAGCGCGGATGGAAATCGCGCAGATCAACTACCAGATCTTATCAGCATACCATTTTGGAGATTGGCTTTTTGTCACTTATCAGCATGCCGAAATTCGTCGCCTAAGAAATCTTACGCAGATCGAAAGGCTTGATAGGCGGGAAATATATACAGTCGATAGCGTCGAACACGACATCGAATACGCTGTCGGCGTTGCGAGCATAAGCCAGCGCAGCCTCACGCCGATCGTTCCTTACCTGCGTACCCAGCGTGCAGTGAGGCCTCCACGTCCCAGGACGATAATGCAGCCGACAAGACATAGGATCGATGGTGGCGTGAACGGCTTCGTGGATCTTCCGCAGGACCACGCTAGGACGGGGCGAAGCCCATAGAACCATCGGCGGCCCCTCAAAGCTGCGAATGGCGTCAAAGGTCAGTGTCATCGCGCCGATGTTTCTGGTGGCTTCATCGAGCGCCCTCCGAACCTCATTTTCTCCCACCACATCACCTTCGTAGATGGCGAGGGTAACGTGGGGCGGATAGCCGAGGAGAGCCATCGAGGGTCGATCCTCGAACTGCTGAACAACATCCCACAGCGCACGAACGATGTCCGCACTCGGATGGTCGCTCCGAAGTGAAATCGCGAACCCCATGCCCCAACCCCCGCGTCTGCCGCTTCTCATCTACCGGAGGGCAGCGTCGCACCCCGAGCGGCCTTTCGCCCATGGCGTTCCGACATGCGTCACGCTTACTAGAGCATTTTCCGACGAAGTGGATGCCGGTTCGTCGAAGAAAATGCGGCAAAACAAAGACTTAGAGAGCTTCACGATTGCAACGCGATCGTGAAGCGCTCTAGGTTTTGACTCTCACTCGTCAGCGACTATCCACCTCCGTCCGCGACAGCCTCAGAATCGGTGCCGGACGCGGCCTGAACTCCGGCACCTCACTTCCGCGCAGGGCCAGTGCCATATCAATGGGTGTCGCCACGAGCGACCGGCGCAGGGCCGGCGGCGGCGGAGGGGCGAGGGACTCGAACCGCGCGCCGGGACCGCCCGGCGCGGCGTCGAGAAGGGCGGCGGCCGCGGCGAGTTGCAGCGACTGGCTGTCGCGCTCGTTCAGGACGATCTCCGCGGCCACCTCGGCATTGGCGAGCTCGCCCCGGATGTTCAGTTCGTCGAGGACGGTGCGGAACCCCGCCGTCCGCTCGATCGAAAAGCCCCGCATCGTCTCGCGCAGCTCGCGGATGCGGGCGACGAGCTGCGTGTACTGCTCGGCGGTGGCCTGGCGGCGCGCGAAGGCGATGCGGGCCGAGGTGAGGGTCGCGAGCTCCTTGTCCTGCGCCTCGTAGCCGCGCTGGCGGGCGAAGGCCGAGGCCTCGCCGATGCGCGGCAGGGTGCCGGGTTCGTAGATCGGCACGGTCGCCACGATCCGGGTCGTGGTGTCGGTGATCCGGTCGAGGACCGGACTGTAGCCGAGCTGCCCGATCTTGGAGAATTGCAGGTTGACCTTGGGCAGGAGGTCGGCGACCGCCGCCTTGGCCTGGTAGCCCGCGGCCTCCGCCTCGAGCTGGAACGCCGCGATGTCGGGATTGGCCCGGCGCACCAGATCGGCGAAGGCATCGGCGGTGCGCGGCAGCCCGTCGGGGAGGCGCGGCGGGCGCATCCGCTCCGGTGCCATCCGGGTCAGGCGGGTGAATTCGAGCCGCGAGGCGGTGAGGTCGGCCTGGGCGCGCAGCCGCAGAGCCTCGGCCTCCTGCACCCGCGAGCGGGCGAGCGCCGTGTCGGTGCGGGTGGCGTCGTTGAGCTCGAACTGCTTGTCGGTGAAGGCGGCGATGCGCTGGATGGCGGCGAGCTGGGCCTCGCGGGCGGCGAGGATGCGGGTGTCGCGCAGGACCGCGATATAGGCCAGCGCGGTGTCGAGCAGCACCTGCTGGCGCCGGCCGATCAGCAGCATCCGGCCCGATTCGGCCAGCGTGCGGGCCGACTGGAAGCTGTGCCAGCGCCGGAACCCGTCGAAGAGCGGCAGGCTCGCGGTGATCCCGACGACGCTCGGCGCGCGCCGCGGGGTCGCGTCGAGCCCGACCACCGGCGGGGCGGCATCGGGCGAATAGGTGATGCGGCTGCGCAGCGGGCGGTCGGCCGTGAAGGCGACCGAGGGCATGAAGGCGTCGATGGCGCCGCGCAGGCGCTCCTCGGCGCCGTCCTGGCGCGCGCGCTCGGCCCGCAGCACGAAGCTCGATTCGAGTGCGGCGGCGGAGGCCTCCTCCAGGCTCTGCCCCCGGGCAGCACCGGGTGAGCCCGCCAGGATCGCGAGGATGCAAGCCAGCCTCCCAACCCTCGCGCGCCGCACCGGCATCGGATCTCCGACAGTGAGTGAAACCGGGAACCAGGCTCGGCGACCGTCCTTCGCGCGGTTGCTTTCTTCATCGCGCAACAGGGTAAATGAAGCCTTACCCACGAGTGCCGAGACTTACCGGCTGTGGCTGCGCAGGGCACTAATAGCGAATGCATCGGAACGATCAACCTTTGATCTGAATATAAAGATGTTATTTGCATCTAAAAATGAGCCATTATCGCAATTATTTTTTATAATAATTCAATCGATAATCAAAAAATCGTCACTATATGCGATCGCAGCTTGTCATCCGGCATCCGCAGGACTGTCCGGGGAGAGGAATAGCGCGTCCACCCCCTCCCGTGTGGGAGAGGGGATCTCGCGCTTGATTCTTAAAGGGATTTTCCCCGGACAGCCTTGCCGCGTGCGGGGAGAGGGGAAAATCCAGCGCTGTTCCTTTCACCGAACAACTCCCCGGCGGAGGGGTGCGCCTCGTCAGCCTCCGCCTCCGGCTCGCGCCCCGGAGCCGGCACGCCGCCGAGCGGTCCGACGGCGATCGAGCGCAACAGCGTCGCCCGGGCGGTGCGCAGATGGGCCCGGCAGGTCTGGTCGATCAGGCGCAGGTCGCGGGAGCGCAGCGCATCGATATAGTCGAGGTGCTCGAGCAGGGCGACACGGTGGCGCTCCTTCTCGTCCGACTTGTCCCACTGGTAGTGGTAGTGGAAGACGATCGAGATCACGTCGTAGAAATCGCGGATGAAGCGGTTGCGCGACGCGTCGTGGATCAGGCGGTGCAGGCGCTCGTCGAGGCGCGAGAAATCGCGGTAGCGCGCGTCGATCTCGGCGAGAAGCGCCCGGTGCTCGCCCGCGATGGCGTCGAGCTCGGCCCAGGCCGGCGCGTCCGGCGCCAGCTCGACGAAGCGCCGGGCCGAGCGCAATTCGAACATCTCGCGGATCTCGTAGATCTCGGCGGCGAAGTCCGGCGTCACCCCGGCGAAGATCCAGCCGCTGTTCTCGCGCCGCTTGAGCAGCCCGACCTGGCTGAACCGGGTCAGGTATTCCCGCACCGCCGTGGTCGAGGTGCCGAACAGGCGGGCCAGCTCGGCGGTGTTGACCGTCTGGCCAGGGCGGCAATCGCCCTGGAGCACCCATTGCATGAACTTGCGCTCGACGGCCTCCGCCACCGTCTCGGTCTCGATGTCGGGAAAATAGTCGTCCGGGACCGGATGGCGCAGGAGGCAGCGGCGGCCGCCCTCCGTCCCGACGAGGCCCGCCCCCGCGAGCCCGGAGAGCACGGCCCGCACCGTGGTGCGGCTCACCTCCAGGGACTCGGACAGGTCGGCTTCCGACACCCCCCAGGCCCCGGGCGGCCGGGCCGCCAGCATCGCCAGGCACCGGTTGTAGGCCCGCTTGTGGACCGTGTTCGCCCGCATCCCACCCCTCCGGAGAGCCGTCAATGCAGCACGGCCGCGCGAGCGCGTCCATCGACCCCCGAACCGGATCTTTGCACATAAAAAACCGTTTGACAGCGCCTGATCGCCGGTTCTTTATGCACGATAATACATAAGACCCATCCGGTGAGGACCCGCCCTTGGCCCAGTTCGGCAGCATCTCCGCCTGCGCGGTCGTCCGCGCATGAGCGCCGCCCGCTCGACCCGGCGCGTGGTCCAGTTCGGGACCAGCCGCTTCCTCCAGGCCCATGCCGACCTGTTCATCCACGAGGCGCGCGAGGCGGGCCAGGATGTCGGGCCGGTGACCGTGGTGCAGACCTCGGGGGACGCCGCCCGGGCCGGGCGCGTCGCGGCCTTCGGGGCCCCCGGCGGCTACCCGGTGATCATCCGCGGCATCGCGGACGGCGTCCCGGTCGAGCGGCAGATTACCGTCACCAGCATCGATCGCGGCCTGTCGGCGGCGACCGACTGGGACGCCGTGACCGCCCTCGTCGTCGAGGAGGCCGACATCCTCCTCTCGAATACCGGCGATACCGGCTACGCGATCCCCGCCTCCGACCGCGGCGGCGCCTGGGTCGCGGCGCATCCGCCGGCCTCGTTCCCGGGCAAGCTCGCCCAGCTCCTCCACCGCCGCTGGCGGGCGGGCGGACGCCCGCTGACGGTGCTGCCCTGCGAGCTGATCCACCGCAACGGGCAGGTGCTGCAAGGCCTCGTCCTCGATCTCGCCGCCGAGGCCGGCCTGCCGGCGGCCTTTTCCGCCTGGCTGCGCGAGGGTGCGACCTTCACCGACACGCTGGTCGACCGCATCGTCTCCGAGCCAATCGAGCCGGTCGGCGCCGTCGCCGAACCCTACGCCATCTGGGCGATCGAGCGCCGACCGGGCCTCCTGGTGCCGTGCGAGCACCCCTGCATCGTGCTCGCCGACGACCTCGAACCCTACGAGCGGCTGAAGATCCACATCCTCAACCTCGGCCACACCTTCCTCGCCGAGATCTGGCAGCGCGAGGGCCGCCCGGCCGGTGAGACCGTGCGCGAGATCCTGGCCGATCCGGCGGTGCGGGCGCGGCTCGACGCGCTCTACCGCGACGAGGTGGTGCCGGGATTTTCCGCCCGCGGGATGGAGGCGCAGGCCCGCGACTATGTGGCGGCCACCCTCGACCGCTTCCTCAACCCGTATCTGAACCACCGCATCGCCGACATCGCCCAGAACCACGTCCAGAAGGTCGAGCGCCGGGTCGACGCCTTCCTGGCCTGGGTCGGGGAGACCGGCGCCGACTTGCCGGCGCCGGTGCTCCGGGCGCTCGCCGCCGCCTATCCGACAGCGCCCGCGGCATGACCTACCAGTTCGATTTCGCCGCCCTGCTGCCGTACTGGCGCGAGTTCGCCGCCGGCGTCTGGCTGACGCTCCAGCTCTCGGCGGTGGCGACGGTTCTGGGCTTCATCGGTGGCGCGCTCTGCGCCATCGCGCGGGCGGACGGGCCGCCCTGGCTCAAGCGCCTCGTCGGCGCCTATGTCGAGGTGATCCGCAACACGCCGCTGCTGGTCCAGATCTTCCTCGTCTATTTCGGCATCGCGGTGCTGGGCCTGCGGGTCGACGCCAACGTCGCGGCGGTGCTGGCGCTCGTCGTCAACGTGGTCGCCTATACCTGCGAGATCATGCGCGCCGGGATCGAGAGCATCCACAAGGCGCAGGTCGAGGCCGGGGAATGCCTGGGGCTCAACCGCCGCCAGATCTACTGGCACGTCGTGCTCCGCCCGGCGATCGAGCGGGTCTACCCGGCGCTCGTCAGCCAGTACGTTCTGCTGATGCTCGCCTCCTCGATCTGCTCGCAGATCTCGGCCGAGGAGCTGACGGCGGTAGCGAACCGCATCCAGTCCGACACCTTCCGCAGCTTCGAGACCTACATCGTCGTCGGCCTCGTCTACCTCGCCCTGTCCTTCGTCGTCCGCTGGGCCTTCTGGGGCTTCGGCCTCCTCGTCTTCACCCGCCGGCGCAAGCTCGGCACGGCGCTCTAGCGGGGAGGGGACCCATGCCCACTTTCGGACCCCAGCACCTCTGGTTCCTGCTCCAGGCCGCCGGCTGGACGCTGGCGCTCTCAGGCATCGCCTTCATCGGCGGCGGCCTCCTCGGCTTCGGCGTGGCGCTGGCGCGCATCTCGCCGAACCGGGTCGTGCGCGGGCTCGCCTCGGCCTACGTCCAGGTGGTCCAGGGCACGCCGCTCCTGATCCTCCTGTTCATGATCTATTTCGGCCTCGCCATCGCGGGCTTCGATCAGCTGCCGGCCCTGATCGCGGCCGGCGCAGGCCTGACGATCTACGCCTCCGGCTTCCTCGGCGAGATCTGGCGCGGCTGCATCGAGGCGGTGCCGAAGACCCAGTGGGAGGCGGCCGAATGCCTGGCCCTGTCGCCCTGGCAGCGGCTGACCCGGGTCGTGCTGCCCCAGGCGATGCGGCTTGCCACCGCGCCGACGGTCGGGTTCCTGGTCCAGATCGTCAAGAACACCTCGCTCGCCTCGGTGGTCGGCTTCGTGGAATTGTCGCAGGCCGGCAAGCTCATCAACAACTCGATCTTCCAGCCCTTCATCATCTTTGTGACCGTGGCGCTGTTCTACTTCGCCATCTGCTATCCGCTGTCGGCCTGGAGCCGCGGGCTGGAGAGGAGGCTCAATGTCGGCCGTCGTTAAGCTTGCCAACGTCCACAAGAGCTTCGGCCCGCTGAAGGTGCTGGACGGCGTCTCGTTCGAGGTCGGCCGCGGCGAGGTGGTGGCGCTGATCGGCCAGTCCGGCTCGGGCAAGTCCACCGCGCTCCGCTGCATCAACGCCCTCGAGACGATCGAGGAGGGGGCGATCGAGGTCTGCGGCCACGCGATCCACGCGCCCACCCTCGACAAGCGGGCCCTGCGGCTCTCGGTCGGCATCGTCTTCCAGAGCTACAACCTCTTCCCGCACCTGACCGCGCTCCAGAACATCATGCTGGCGCCGACCTGCGTGAAGGGCGTCTCCCGCAAGGATGCGCGCGACCTCGCGATGGACTGCCTGACCCGGGTCGGCCTCGCCGAGAAGGCCGAGCACTATCCCGAGCAGCTGTCGGGCGGGCAGCAGCAGCGCGTCGCCATCGCCCGGTCGCTCGCCATGCAGCCGCAGGTGATGCTGTTCGACGAGGTCACCTCGGCGCTCGACCCGCAGCTGACCTCGGAGGTGCTGCGCGTCATGGAGGATCTGGCCCGCGGCGGCATGACCATGATCCTCGTCACCCACGAGATGGGCTTTGCCCGCCGGGTCGCCGGCACCGTCATCTACATGCGCCAGGGCCGGGTCTGGGAGACCCTGGCCGGGCGCGACCTCGACCACCCACGCACGCCCGAATTGCGCGACTTCGTCGGCAGCGGGCTGTAAGAATCAAGGAGATTTGGGGATGAAGCGCAGGACCTTCCTGGCCGGCGGCCTCGCGGCCGCCTCGACCCTGGCGATGCCGGCCCTCGCCGACACGCTCGACACGATCAAGAGCCGCAAGAAGCTGCTCGTCGCCCTCGATCTCGGCTCGCCGCCCTTCGGCATGACCGATGCCGCGATGCAGCCGACCGGCTCGGACGTCGAGACCGCGCGGCTGCTCGCCGCCGACTGGGAGCTGCCGCTCGAGATCGTGCAGGTGACGAGCCCGAACCGGGTGCCGTTCCTGCTCACCGGCAAGGCCGACATGGTCATCGCCTCGTTCAGCGTGAACGAGGAGCGCCAGAAGGTGATCGACTTCTCGGACCCCTACGGGGTGATCCAGGCGGTGATCGCCGGGCCGAAGGACCGCGAGGTCAAGGACTACGCGGCCGTCGTCGGCAAGCGCCTCGGCACCACCCGCGGCAGCACCAACGACAAGGAGGCGACCGCGCGCGCCCAGGGCGCCCAGATGGTGCGCTACGACGACGACGCCACGCTGATCACCGCGATGGTCTCGGGCCAGGTCGACATGGTGGCAACCTCGCCGCAGGTCATGAACACCGCCAATGCCCGCAAGCCCCCGGCGCCGTTCGAGACCAAGATCGTGATGCGGACGTTTCCGTACGCGATCGGCATCCGCAAGGGCGAGACCAAGCTCCAGGCCGCGCTCAACGAGTGGGTGCACAAGAACCTGCGCAACGGCAAGCTCAACACGATCTACAAGACCTATCACGGCAGCGACCTGCCGCCGGAGATGCTGGCGTAGCCAGGATAAGGCGCATGATTGCTCCTCTCCCCGCGGGCGGGGAGAGGGCCGCGACGACCTTGTCGTCGGCGCGGCAAGCCCGCAGGGCGAGGGTGAGGGGGTGTTTCCGGAGGGGCCTCACTCGTCGAGACCCCCTCACCCTCGCTCCGGCTGCGCCTGCGCTCGCTTCACCCCCGACGAGGGGGGTGAAGCCCTCTCCCCGCCCGCGGGGAGAGGAGATTACCCGCGCCTCATCGTCTCACCACCACCCCTCTCTCAATCGATTCTCTCGAAAGACCTCCCACCATGAAGGTGCTCCTCTGCGACGAGCCGGGCCGGCTGCGGCTGACCGAGCGGCCGGAGCCGGTCCCGGCCGAGGGCGAGGCGCTGGTGCGCATCCGCCGGGTCGGGATCTGCGGCACGGATTTCCACATCTACCAGGGCAAGCACCCGTTCCTGCAATATCCGCGGGTGATGGGCCACGAGCTCTCCGGCACGATCGAGCGGGCGCCGGCCGGCAGCGGGCTCGTGGCGGGCCAGAACTGCTACGTGGTCCCGTACCTGTCCTGCGGACATTGCGTCGCCTGCCGCAAGGGCGTGACCAATGCCTGCCAGAACATCTCCGTGCTCGGCGTCCACTGCGACGGCGGCATGGCCGAGCTGATCAGCGTGCCGGCGCGGAACGTGGTGCCGGTGGGCGATACCCCCCTCGACGACGCCGCGATGATCGAGTTTTTGGCGATCGGCGCGCACGGCGTGAAGCGCGGCGGCATCGCGGCGGACGATCGCGTGCTGGTGGTCGGCTCCGGCCCGATCGGCATGTCGGCGGTGATCTTCGCCAAGGCGCGGGGCGCCCACGTCACGGTCATGGACCTGCGCGAGGACCGGCTCGCCTTCACGCAAAGCGCGCTCGGCGCCGACGCGCTGCTCCTCGCCAATGACGAGGCCGAGGCGAAGGCGGGCGCCGCCACCTCCGGCGACTACTACGATTGCGTGATCGACTGCACCGGCAACCGCGCCGCGATGCAGCGCGGCTTCGGCTTCGTCGGCCATGGCGGGCGCTACGTGCTGGTGAGCGTGGTGCGCGACGACATCGTGTTCTCGGATCCCGAATTCCACAAGCGCGAGACCACGCTGTTCGCCAGCCGCAACGCCCAACCCGACGACTTCGCCGAGGTGGTGCGCCAGATGCAGGCCGGCCGCGTGCCGACCCGGGCGCTGCGCACCCATCGCGGCGCGCTCGCCGACGGGCCCGAGCTGTTTCGCGACTGGCTGCGGCCGGAGGCGGGGGTGATCAAGGCGATTCTGGAACTCTGAGCAAACCGCACCGGAGGGGCCTTTCCATCCCGCCTGCGACCT
>NZ_JTHF01000165.1 GCF_001043895.1 Methylobacterium indicum | reverse complement strand
CGGCATGCCGCAGGGCCCGGTGCCCCGGTGGGCGTCGGATCTCCTCGCCGAATCGGGCCCGCACCCGGACGGTCCGCTGACGGCCCTGCTCTACGTCCCGCGGGCCGATTGCTTCTTTGCCGGCGACGACCCCCTGGCGCTGGTGCGCCGGCTGCCCGGCCTCGTCGCCCTGCGCCTCCACCCCGCCGCCCCCTGGCCGCCGGTCGAGACCCTGGACGTCTTCGCCTGCAACCTCGCGCTGACGCTGCTGACCACCGACGCGCCGGCGGCGGTCGACGCGGTCTTCCGCCTCGTGCGCGACCAGATCACGACGGCGACGATCGTCGCGGTGCCGGCAGGCCCGGCCCCCGACGCGGCGGGCGGGGCCGCTCCGGTCCGGGCGATCGACACCGATGCGGCCTCCGACACGGCCCTCGCCACGGCTCCCGTGCCGGAGGCGGATCCAGGGGCCGACACCGCCGCCACGGCCGACAGGACCCTGCGGGTCGATGCGGCCCGGGTCGACGCCCTCGTGGCGCTCGCCGACGATCTCGCGGCGGCCCGCGCGGCCCTCGGCGGGGTCGTCGCCCGGGCGGTCGCGGGGGACGACCTCGCCGGCCTCCTCCCGGCCCTGCGGGCGAGCGACGAGCGGATCGGCCGGCTCTCCGGCGAGCTGCACCGCGAGGCGGTGGGCCTGCGGCTCCAGCCGCTGGCGCGGATCTTCCGCCGCTTCCCCCGGGCCCTGCGCGACGTCGCCCGCCATCTCGGCAAGGAGGCGACGCTCACCCTCGCGGGCGAGGCGACCGAGCTCGACCGGGACGTGGCCGAGGGCCTGTTCGAGCCGCTGCTCCACCTCCTGCGCAACGCCGTCGACCACGGCATCGAGCCGCCGGAGGCGCGGGTCCGGGCCGGCAAGCCGCCGGCGGGCCGGATCGTGCTGCGGGCCGAAGCCCGGGCCGAGCGGGTCGTGGTCTCGGTCGAGGATGACGGCCGCGGCCTCGACCCGGCCTTCATCCGCCGCCGCGCCGCCGAGCGCGGGCTGATGGCCCCCGAGGCTCTCGCTGCCCTCGACGAGGCCGGGGTGATCGACCTGATCTTCGCCCCCGGCTTCTCGACCGCGGCGGAGGTCGGCGCCGTCTCCGGTCGCGGCGTCGGCATGGATGCGGTGCGGGCCGCCGCGACCCGCCTCGGCGGGAGCTGCACGGTCGAGAGCCGGCCCGGCCGGGGCAGCATCGTCCGTCTTACCCTGCCCCGGACCCAGACCCTCGCCCGGCTCCTCGTCGTCGCGATCGGGCCGGAGCGCTACGGCCTGCCGATGGAGGCGGTGGTCGAGCTCGCCCGGGTCCCGCGCGAGCGGATCCAGACGCTCGGCGCCGGCGCCGCGACGGTCCTGCGCGGGCGGACGGTGCCGGTCCTGTCGCTCGCCGCCCTGCTCGATCTGCCGAGGGAGGAGGCTCCGGCCCCCGCCGAGGCCCGGCTGGCGGTGCTGCGGGCCGGCGACGGTCTCGTCGCCGTGGAGGTCGATCG
Organism: Methylobacterium indicum; assembly: GCF_001043895.1. Classification (GTDB taxonomy): domain Bacteria; phylum Pseudomonadota; class Alphaproteobacteria; order Rhizobiales; family Beijerinckiaceae; genus Methylobacterium; species Methylobacterium indicum. The sequence goes on along the minus strand of NZ_JTHF01000165.1, from coordinate 4,598 downwards.
GTTCGCCGGCCGCCTCGACGGGCTGGTGCGGCCGCTGCCGGGCCTCGCCGCCCTGCCGGGGCTCGCCGGCACCGTGCTGACCGGCGACGGCCGGGTGCTGCTGGTCCTCGATCCCGAGACCCTGGTCGAGCCGGGGGAAGGGGAGGGGCCCGACGGGCCGGGACTGGACGGGCAGGAAATCGATGGGGAGGAACGGGCATGAGCGTGCGGCGCGACGGGGCGCTGGTCCGGCTCGAGGGCATCTGCCCGGTCGAGGAGGCCGAGACCCTGGCCGCCCTGCTGCTGGCCGAGCCGGGCATCGGGGTCGAGTGGAGCGGCTGCACCGGGCTCCATACCGCCCTGGTCCAGGTGCTGCTGCGCCTGCGCCCGCCGCTCCACGGCACCTGCGGCGATCCCTTCGCGGCCCGCTGGCTGGCTCCCGTGCTGGGCGCCCCCCGAGATCCGTGAGGGATACGAGCCCCGGCTGCGGAGCCCGGGATCCGCGCCGCGTCCGCCGCTGCCGAGAAAACCCTGCGCCGAGAAAACCCTACGCAACGATGCCGGTTTTCGCTATGCCGACCCGGAGCGCACGGTCTCCGTCGTTCGCCCTCCCCGGCTCCCTTTCCCCTTGGGGAAGGCATTTCCATCCCGGCGAAGACACCCTAGATGCCCTCCATGTCGCAACCCTCTTCGCCGCCTACCGTCCTCGTCGTCGACGACAGCAAGCTCGCCCGGGCGGTGGCCGTGCGGCTGCTGCGACAGCTCAAGCCGGACTGGACGGTGCGCGAGGCCGCGAACGCCGACGAGGCCGCGGCGGTCACCGCCGCCGAGCCGGTCGACGTCGCCCTCCTCGACTTCAACATGCCGGGCAAGGACGGGCTCGCCCTCGCGGCGGAGTTGCGGGCCGGGAGGCCCGACATGCCGATCGCCGTGATCTCGGCCAACATCCAGGACGAGGTGATCGCCCGGGCCCGCGAGCTCGGCGCCACCTTCATGCCCAAGCCCCTGACGGGCGAGGCGCTGGCGGGGTTCCTCTCGGGCGCCGCCCTGCGGCTGCGCCGGGGCGCCCCGTGAGCGGTCCGGCCCCCGGCGCGGCGCCGCCTGCCGCCATCGGGCTGACCGAGCTGCAGCAGGACGCCTTCACCGAGCTCGTCAACATCGGCGTCAGCCGCGCGGCTGCCAGCCTGCGCACGATGATCGGCACCCAGGTGCTGCTCTCGGTGCCCTCGGTCGAGATCGTCTCGCGCGGGGCCGCCGCCCGGCTGATCGGCGAGCGCGAGGCGGCGCCCCTCGTGGTGGTGCACCAGGATTTCGAGGGCGCCTTCGCGGGCCGCGCCCTGCTGATCTTCCCGCAGGAGAACGGCCGCGAGCTGGTGCGCGCGGTCGCCGGCGGGGACCTGTCGTCCGAGGAGGTCGCGGCGCTGGAGGACGAGGCGCTCGCCGAGACCGGCAACATCATCCTCAACGGCTGCCTCGCCACCATGGCGAACATGCTCCAGCGCACGCTCACCATGTCGCTGCCCGGCATCGCGCGCGGCGACGGCCCGCGGATCTTCGGGACGGAGGCGGGGGCGGGAGTGGCCTCCGACGCCCTGGTGCTCTTCCTCTACATCGACTTCTCGGTCAGCGAGCGCGACATCCGCGGCTACCTGGCGATGCTGATGGACCTGCCGTCGATCGAGAACCTGCGTGGCCTGGTGGACGAGTTCATCGCCCGCGCCCTCGGCGATCTGGACGCCTGATGGCCGTCTCCCCCCAGCCGGACGGGTTCTCCGCATGAGCGCACAGGGCGAGACCGAGGCGGGCCGGTCGGAGGCGCTCGCCGCCGCCGTCGCGGCGGCGTGGCGCCAGGCCGGACCGTTCATCGCCGCCTTCGAGCAGACGCGCCAGCCGATGCTCGTCACCGATCCGCGCCTGCCCGACAACCCGATCGTCTACGCCAACCCGGCCTTCCTGACCCTCGCCGGCTACGCCGCCGAGGAGGTGGTGGGCAACAATTGCCGCTTCCTGCAGGGGCCCGAGACCGATCCGGGCGCGGTGGCGGCGATCCGCGAGGGCCTGCGCGAGGAGCGCGTGACGCGGGTCACGATCCTCAACTACCGCCGCGACGGCAGCCGGTTCTGGAACCAGCTGCTGATCTGCCCGATCCGCGACGAGTCCGGCGCGCTCGTCAACTACTTCGCCTCGCAGGTGGACATGTCGCATGTCCACGAGGCGGAGGCCGGGCGCACGCGGCTCGCCGATATCGAGCGGCGGCTGGCGGAAGCGCAGCGCCAGCTCTCGCTCACCCTGTCCTCCGCCGGCATCGCCGGCACCTGGGACTGGGACATCCCGGAGAAGCGCCTGCACGTCGACGGGCGCTTCGCGGCCTTGACCGGACTCGCGCCGCCCGCGCGGCCCGGCACGGTGCCGCTCAGCCCCGGCCCGCTTCCGGCGAGCGACTTCTTCACCGGCATCCATCCCCTCGACCGGATGCGGGTGCGGCTCGCGGTCAGCGGCATCCTCGGCGGGGCCGAGGTGTTCGACAAGGAATACCGGCTGCTCGGGCCGGACGGCTCGGTGCGCTGGGTCCATGCCCGCGGCCGCTGCCATTTCGGCTCCGAGGGGCGGCCCGCTCGCTTCACCGGGGTGCTGGTCGAGATCACCGAGCAGAAGCGGGTCGAGGAGCGCCTGCGCATCGCCCAGTCGGCGGGCCGCGTCGGTGCCTTCGAGCACGTCCCGGGCTTCGCCACGGTGGCGGCCTCGCCGCAATTCTGCAGCCTGCTCGGACTGGTGCCGTCCCGCACCGTCGCGGCGAGCGCCGTCAACGCGCTCGTGGTCGAGGGCGACCCGCCGCTGATGGCGCCCGACCAGCGCCAGGAAGGCGAGCTGCCGCCGATCGAGACCCGGGTGCGGCTGGCCGACAGTGGCGAGGTGCGCTGGCTGGTGCGCCGCGGCGAGGCGATCCGCGACACCGAGACCTCGGGCCTGCGCCATGTCGGGGTGATCTACGACGTCACGGACTCGAAGCGCGCCGAGGTGGCGCTCCGCGAGCTCAACGACACCCTGGAGGCGCGGGTCCGCGAGGCGGTGGCCGAGCGCGAGCGGGCCGAGGAGCAGCTGCGCCAGTCGCAGAAGATGGAGGCGGTGGGCCAGCTCACCGGCGGCATCGCCCACGATTTCAACAACCTGCTCACCGGCATCGTCGGCTCCCTCGACCTGATGCAGACCCGCATCAACGAGGGCCGCACCGAGAACCTGACCCGCTATGCCGGCCTCGCCATGGCCTCGGCCCAGCGCGCCGCGGCCCTCACCCATCGATTGCTGGCCTTCTCGCGCCGGCAGCCGCTCGAATCGAAATCCGTCGACGCCAACCGGCTGGTCAGCTCGATGGACGAGTTGATGCGCCGCACGCTCGGCGAGCGGGTCCAGCTCGAGGTGGTGGTGGCCGGCGGCCTGTGGCTGACGCTCTGCGACCCCAACCAGCTCGAGAACGCGATCCTCAACCTCGCCATCAACGCCCGCGACGCGATGCCCGACGGCGGGCGGCTCACCATCGAGACCGCCAACGCCCATCTCGACGACACCTACGCGGCCCGGGAGATCGGGGTGCGGGCGGGCCAGTACGTCTGCGTCAGCGTGACCGATACCGGCACCGGCATGCCGCCCGACGTGATCGCCCGGGCCTTCGACCCGTTCTTCACGACCAAGCCCCTGGGCCAGGGCACGGGCCTCGGCCTGTCGATGATCTACGGTTTCGCCAAGCAGTCCGAGGGCAACGTCAAGATCTACTCGGAGACCGGGCAGGGCACGACGGTCAAGCTCTACCTGCCGCGCTACCATGGCGAGGTCGAGGCCTCGGCGGAGGTGCGGGGCGAGGCGCCGCGGGCCGAGCGCGGCGAGACGGTCCTGGTGGTGGAGGACGATTCGACCGTCCGGGCCCTGGTGATCGAGGTGCTGCACGAGCTCGGCTACCGCACCCTGGAGGCCGGCGACGGCACCGCGGGCCTGCGCCACCTGCAATCGGACGCGCATATCGACCTGCTCGTCACCGATGTCGGCCTGCCGGGCCTCAACGGCCGCCAGCTCGCCGACCAGGCCCGCCTGGTGCGCCCGACCCTGAAGGTGCTGTTCATGACCGGCTACGCCGAGAACGCGACCTTCGGCAACGGCCATCTCGGCCCCGGCATGCAGATGATCACCAAGCCGTTCCCGGTCGAGGGCCTGGCGACCAAGATCCGGTCGATCATCGAGGGGTGAGCGGTCGCCGGGCGACGGCGCCCGGATGGATCGGCTCGACCGCGGATCGCTCCGCCGCGCCGGGCCGGTTGCGGGCGCTCGGAACCCCCGCAGTCCGAATGTCAGCGCCGCGCGGTCGTCGAGCCGCCCGAGCTTCCGGTCTTCGCGCCGTCCTCGGTCGCGCCGCGATGGAGGCGGGCGGCGACCGTGCCGGCCGGCGCGGCTTGGTGGCCGGCCGGGGGAGCGCCGCGCTGGGCCTTCTGCGTCCCCTGGAGGGGCGGATGGGCCGGCACGCCCTTCGCCGTGACCTTGGTGGGCAGCAGGACCGGGAGCGTGGCGGTGAACGGCATCCGCGCCTGCAGCTTGCCGTCGGCGCCGGCCTTCGGACCCGCGAAGGCCGG
>NZ_JTHF01000164.1 GCF_001043895.1 Methylobacterium indicum | reverse complement strand
CCGTCGAGGGGATGACCTGCGCCTCCTGCACCGGGCGGGTCGAGCGGGTGCTCAGGCGGGTGCCGGGGGTCGCGGCGGTGGCGGTGAACCTCGCCACCGGCCGCGCCACCCTCGATCTCACCGCCGACAACGACCCGACGGCGCTCGCCGCCGCCGTGGAGGAGGCCGGCTTCGCGGTGCCCGAGGCGACGAGCGAGTTCGCCGTCGAGGGGATGACCTGCGCCTCCTGCACCGGCCGGATCGAACGGGTGCTGAAGGCCGTGCCCGGCGTCCGGGAGGCGAGCGCCAACCTCGCCACCGGCCGCGTGAGCGTGCACCACCCCGACGGCCTCGTGCCCCGCGACGCGCTCGACGCCGCGATCAGGGAGGCGGGCTACGCCCCGCGCCCGGTGACGGCGGAGGCCGCGATCCCGGCGGCCCCCCGCGACGCCGGCCCCCCGGCCCTGGGCCTGATCCTCGCGGTCCTGCTCTCGCTCCCGGTCGTGGTGCTCGACATGGGAGGACACCTCGTCGGCGCCCACGCCGGTCACGGCCTCCTGCCGGAGCGGTGGAGCGCCGGAATCCAGGCGGTGCTCGCCACCCTGGTCCTGTTCGGGCCCGGGCGGCTGTTCTTCGCCCGCGGCCTGCCGGGGCTCGTGCGCGGCCACCCGGACATGAACGCCCTGGTGGCGCTGGGGGCCGGGGCCGCCTACCTGTTTTCCCTCGTCGCCACCCTGGCACCCGGCCTGCTGCCGGCGGGCGCGGCCCATCTCTACTTCGAGGCCTCGGTCCTCATCGTCACCCTGATCCTGCTCGGGCGCCACCTCGAGGCGCGGGCGCGGGGCCGCACCGGCGCGGCGGTGGCGCGCCTCGTCGGGCTGGCCCCGAAGACCGCGCTGCGCCTGCGCGACGGCGCCGAGACCGAGGTCCCGGCGGCCGACCTCCGGGTCGGCGACCGCGTCCGCGTGCGACCGGGCGAGCGCCTGCCGGCGGACGGACGGGTGGTCGAGGGCACGTCCCGCATCGACGAGAGCATGCTCACCGGCGAGCCGGTCCCGGCAAAGAAGGGGCCGGGCGACGCCGTGACCGGCGGCACCGTCAACGGCACCGGCGCCATCGAGATCGCGGTCGAGCGGGTCGGCGCCGAGACCGCGCTCGCCCAGATCGTCCGCATGGTCGAGGCGGCGCAGGGCGCGAAGCTCCCGATCCAGGCCCTCGCCGACCGGGTCACCGCCCGGTTCGTTCCGGCGGTGCTGGGCCTTGCCGGCCTCACCTTCCTGGCCTGGCTCGTCCTCGCGCCGGCGCCCGCCCTCGGCGAGGCACTGGTCCACGCCGTCGCGGTGCTGATCATCGCCTGCCCGTGCGCCATGGGGCTCGCCACCCCGACCTCGATCATGGTCGGCACCGGCCGCGCGGCGGAACGCGGCGTGCTGTTTCGCAGCGGCGCGGCCCTGCAGGCGCTCGAAGGGGTGCGGGTCGTCGCCTTCGACAAGACCGGCACCCTGACCGAGGGCCGGCCCTTCCTCACCGACCTGATCCCGGCCCCCGGCTTCGAGGCCGATGCGGTGCTGGCGCTCGCCGCCGCCGTCGAGGCCCGCTCCGAGCATCCGATCGCCCGCGCGATCGTGGCGGCCGCGGCGGACAAGGGGCTCGCCCTGCCGCCGGTCGCCGACGTCGCGGCGGTGCCGGGCCGCGGCGTCACCGGCCGGGCCGGCGGGCGGGTGGTCGCGATCGGTGCTCCGCGCCACCTCGCCGGCCTCGACCTGTCGGGCCTCGCGCCGGAGGCCGCGCGCCTCGCCGCGCAAGGGCGCTCCCCGGTCTACCTCGCCCTCGACGGGGTGCCGGCGGCCGTGCTGGCGGTGTCCGATCCCGTGAAGGCCGGGGCGGCGTCGGCCATCCGCGCGCTCGAGGCGCAGGGCCTCGCGGTCGCCCTCGTCACCGGCGACGACCGCCGCACCGCCGAGGGCGTCGCGAAAGGCCTCGGCATCGGCACGGTGCTGGCCGAGGTGATGCCCGCCGGCAAGCGCGACGCCGTCCGGAACCTGCGGGGACGGGCCGGCCCGGTCGCCTTCGTGGGCGACGGCATCAACGATGCGCCGGCGCTGGCCGAGGCGGAGGTGGGGCTCGCCATCGGCACCGGCACCGACGTGGCGGTGGAGAGCGCCGACGTGGTGCTGATGGCCGGCGACCCGGCGACCGTCGCCGAGGCCCTGCGGCTCTCGCGCGCCGTGATGCGCAACATCCGCCAGAACCTCTTCTGGGCCTTCGCCTACAACGTCGCGCTGATCCCGGTGGCGGCGGGGGGGCTGCGGCTCGTCGGCGGACCGTCGCTGTCGCCGGTCCTGGCGGCGGGGGCCATGGCGCTGTCGAGCGTCTTCGTCCTCGGCAACGCGCTCCGGCTGCGGCGGGCGTGAGGCTCGGCCCCTAAGCGGATTTCGCCGAAATGGACACCGGTTCGGCGGCAAGAATCTGCGACACGACAAGAACCTGAGCGGGCGAAGCGTTGGCCTGCCAACGCAAGTCTGCTTAGCGATCCGCCTTGCGCCGCACCGCGACGCTGCCGCCGTTGAGCCGGCGCAGCGAGACCTGGAGGCGGGCCTCCGCCGCCTTGATCTCGGTGAGCGCCTGGTGGGTGTAGTGGATATGCGCCTCGGCGGCCTCGCCGGCCGCCTCGACGTCGCCCGCCATCACGCTCTCGTAGATCGCCCGGTGCTGGGCCCGCAGGCGGTCGCGGGTCTCCGGACGGGCAAACAGCTTCTCGCGGTTCTCGATCACGCCCTGGCGCAGCATCCCCGACAGGGCCCGCATCGTGTGCAGCACCACGAGGTTGTGGCTCGCCTCGTAGACCGCGATGTGGAGGTCCACGTCGGCCTCGGCCTCCTCGCGCTGCACCCCCTCCTCGTGGGCGCGGTCGATCCGCGCCATGCAGGCGGTGAGCCGGTCGCGGTCGACGGCGTTGGCCCGGGCGGCGGCGAGCCGTGCCGCCATCCGCTCCGTCGTCGCCCGGAACTCGAGGTAGTCGTCCACCACCTCGTCGTGGGAGGCGATGAGCGCGATCAGCGGGTCGGTGATCTCGCGGCCGAGGGGCGCCACGGCCCGCCCGCCCCCCGAGGCGACCAGCAGGCCCTCCTCCTCCAGGATCTTCATGCCCTGCCTCAGGGTGGGGCGTGAGACGTTCAGGCGCAAAGCCAGGTCGCGCTCCGGCAGCAGCAGGTCGCCGGGACTGAGCGAGCCTTCGAGGATCAGGTCCTTGAGGTGGCGGGCCGTTCCCTCGGCCACGCTCTCGCCCTTGATCGGGTCCTGCTCCATCACGCGCTCCACCGACCGACACCGAAACCACCCTGACCGGCACTATAATGCGGGAAATCGCGATTTCCAATTGACCGGAATGGTAAAATCATTTTACCGTTCCCTTGCCTCTGGTTCAAGTCAGTCATCGAGGTTGCGCGGTCCTGCCGGCCGGCGCGCCCGCTCGCGCCCCCGCACCCCCGTGCGGGACGGCGATGGCGGCTGCGCGGACCGACGACGGTGCCGCATCCACAAGAGAGGTCCGAAGGACCCGGATACGCCCGAAGCGGGCGAGACGGTCCGAGAGGACGGAAGTCGAAGAGGGGAGGATCCGTAAGGTGAGCTGGAATCAAGTCTACGACCCGTTGTCGAACAGCGTCTGGTCGACGGCGCTCGCCGCGCTGCCGATCATCGTGCTGCTCGGAGGCATCGGCCTCCTGCACCTGAAGGCGCATGTCGCGGCGCTGGCCGGCCTCGCCGTCGCCCTGGCGGTCGCGGTGATCGGCTTCGGCATGCCGGCCCAGATGGCCGGCGCCACGGCGGTCTACGGCGCGGCCTTCGGGCTCCTGCCGATCGGCTGGATCATCCTCAACGTCATCTTCCTCTACCGGCTCACCGAGAAGACCGGCCAGTTCGACGTCCTGCGCGACTCGATCGCCGGCATCACCCCGGACCGCCGGCTCCAGCTCCTGTTCATCGCCTTCTCGTTCGGCGCGTTCTTCGAGGGCGCGGCGGGCTTCGGCACGCCGGTGGCCGTCACCGCCGCGATGCTGATGGGCCTGGGCTTCTCGCCGCTCGCCGCCGCCGGCCTCTCGCTCATCGCCAACACCGCGCCGGTCGCCTACGGGGCGCTGGGCGCCCCCGTCATCGCGCTCGCGGCGGTGACCGGGCTCGACCTCATCGAGCTCTCGGCGATGATCGGCCGCCAGCTGCCGTTCTTCTCGCTGCTCGTCCCGTTCTGGCTGATCTGGGCGTTCGCCGGCCGCAAGGGCATGTGGGAAGTCTGGCCCGCGCTCCTCGTCGCCGGCCTCGCCTTCGCGGTCCCGCAATACCTGGTCTCGAACTTCCACGGCCCCTGGCTGGTGGACGTGGTGGCGGCGCTCTGCTCGATGGCGGCGCTGGCGGGCTTCCTGCGGGTCTGGCGCCCGGCGACCATCTGGACCTCGACCGGGGACGATGCCGCCGCGGCGCCGGTCGCGGAGCCGAAGGTCCACGGCACCGGCGCGGTCCTGCGTGCCTGGACGCCCTGGATGATCCTGTCGGTCTTCGTCTTCGCCTGGGGCACGCCGCAATTCCGCGTCTGGCTCGACTCGCTCTGGGTCTGGAAGATGCCGGTGCCGTACCTGCACAACCTGGTGGTCAAGATGCCGCCGGTGGTCGCCAAGCCCTACACCGAGGCCGCGATCTACACCCTCAACCTGCTCTCGGCGACCGGGACCGGCATCCTGCTGGCGGCGATCGTCGGCGGCCTGATCCTGGGCTTCAATCCGCTGCGGCTGCTGCGCGAGTACGGCCGCACCACCTACATGGTCCGCTACTCGCTCCTCACCATCGCGGCGATGCTGGCGCTCGGCTACGTCACCAAGTACTCGGGCACCGACGCGACGCTCGGCCTCGCCTTCGCGCAGACCGGCTGGATCTACCCGTTCTTCGGCGCGATGCTGGGCTGGCTCGGCGTGGCCCTGACCGGCTCCGACACCGCCTCGAACGTGCTGTTCGGCGGCCTGCAGAAGATCACCGCCGAGCAGCTCGGCCTCTCGCCGACCCTGATGGCCGCCTCCAACTCCTCGGGCGGCGTGATGGGCAAGATGATCGACGCCCAGTCGATCGTCGTCGCCTCCACGGCCACGCAGTGGTACGGCGGCGAGGCCAAGATCCTGCGCTACGTGTTCTTCCACTCGGTCGCGCTCGCCTGCCTCGTCGGCATCCTGGTGATGCTGCAGGCCTACGTGCCGCCCTTCACCGCGCTCGTGCCGGCGCACTGAAGCCCTTCGCCGGGCCGGGGGCTCCCGCCCCCGGCCCCATCCTCCTCCCCTCTGCCTGGCCGCGCGGTGTCCCGCGCCCGCGGGATCACCCCCGGGAAAGCCTTGATGCGAGAGCCCCGATGCGCCTGAGCGACTGCCACAGCTTCCACGACTTCCGCCGCATGGCGAAACGCCGCCTGCCCGGCCCGATCTTCAACTACATCGACGGCGGCGCCGACGACGAGGTCACCTACCGGCGCAACACCGCCGCCTTCGAGGCCTGCGACCTCGTCCCCAACGTCCTGCGCGGCGTCACCGACGTCGACATGTCGGTGACGGTGATGGGCCAGCGCCTCGCCATGCCGGTCTATTGCTCGCCCACCGCCCTGCAGCGGCTCTTCCACCACCAGGGCGAGCGCGCGGTCGCCGCCGCGGCGGGGAAGTTCGGCACGATGTTCGGGGTCTCCTCGCTCGGCACCGTCAGCCTGGAGGAGGCGCGCCGGATCAGCAGCGGGCCCCAGGTCTACCAGTTCTACTTCCACAAGGACCGCGGCCTGAACCGCGAGATGATGGCCCGCGCCAAGCAGGCCGGCATCGAGGTGATGATGCTGACCGTCGACAGCATCACCGGCGGCAACCGCGAGCGCGACAAGCGCACCGGTTTCGCGATTCCCTTCCGGCTCACCCTCGGCGGCATGGCGCAGTTCGCCATCAAGCCGGCCTGGGGCATCAACTACGTCACGCACGAGCGCTTCCGCCTGCCGCAGCTCGAGAACCACATCGCCATGGATGGCGGTGCCCTCTCGATCAGCCGCTACTTCACCGAGATGCTCGATCCCGGCATGACCTGGGACGACGTGGCCGAGATGGTGCGCGACTGGGGCGGCCAGTTCTGCCTCAAGGGCGTGATGTCGGTGGAGGACGCCAAGCGCGCGGTCGCGATCGGCTGCACCGGCATCGTGCTGTCGAACCACGGCGGGCGCCAGCTCGACGGCTCGCGCAGCGCCTTCGACCAGCTCGCCGAGATCGTCGACGCCGTCGGCGACAAGATCGACGTGATCATGGATGGCGGGGTGCAGCGCGGCACCCACGTGCTCAAGGCCCTGGCGCTCGGCGCCAAGGCGGTGGGGCTGGGCCGCTACTACCTCTTCCCCCTCGCGGCCGCCGGCCAGCCCGGCGTCGAGCGGGCGCTGGAGCTGATGCGGATCGAGATCGAGCGCGACATGAAGCTGATGGGCTGCACCGCGATCGACCAGCTCACCCGCGACAGCCTGCGCTTCACCCGCGGCTGAGGCGAGCCGCCGCCATCGCTTTCGCGGTGGCGGCGGCCGTGTTCAGGATGAGTTTGACGGCAGGATCGCCCGATGTCCGGAGCTTGACCGGTGAATACGGGTCGATCAATCATGTCTTAAGTCGTGACCATTACGTTCGGTCAGACCGTTCGGGATGTGATCTCTGCCTGCAATGCATGCGAGCAATGGGTTGCGCGACGCAACCGATCTTTTCTCGTTCCCGGCCCCGGGGACGGAGGCCGTGGCCGCGTTCCTCGAGCGCGTCCGCGTCGCCTTTGCCGTTCAGGCTGTCCTCCTCATCGATCCCGACGAGGCCGCACCGCCGTGGTCGGCCGACGGCGCGGCGCCCTCGACCGCTCTCCTCGATCTGTGCCGGGCGGTCGCCGGCGCGGGCGTGCTCGTCGTCCCCGACCTCGCCGCCTCGCGCTGGCGCGCCCATCCGGCGGTCGCCGGCGCGCCGGGGTGCCGCTTCGTCGCGATCCGGGCGCTCGGGGCCGGCGCGGGCCTCCTCGCCCTCCTCGATTCCCGGCCCCGCCGCCTGACCACGGCGCAGGGACGGCGCCTCGCGGATTTCGCCGCCGCCGCCGAGAGCCTGTGCGGTCTCGCCCGGGCGGGGGCGACCTTGCGCGAGACCCTGGCCGCCCAGGGCCGGGCGCTCGCGCACAGCCGCAAGATCTTCGACCGGGCCTCGGCGGCGGCGCGGATCGGCGTGTGGGAATGCGCCCTGCCGGACGAGACCCTGACCTGGACCGACCAGGTCTACGCGATGTTCGACCTGCCGCGCGGCGCGCCCCTCGACCGGAGCCGGACCGTCGCCTGCTACGCGCCGGAATCCCGCGAGGCGATGATCGCCGCCCGCAGCCGCGCCATCGCCGAGCGCGGCGGTTTCACCCTCGATGCCGAGATCGTCAGCTTCGCCGGCCGCCGCCGCTGGATCCGCATCACCGCGGTGGTCGAGTGCGAGGGCGCGGTGCCGGTGCGCATCTTCGGCATGAAGCAGGACATCACGGAAGAAAAACTCCTCGCCGACCGGACCCGCTACCTCGCCGAGTTCGACGCCATGACGGGGCTCGCCAACCGGGCGACGTTCCAGGCCCGCCTCGCGGCCCTCGACGAGGCCCCGGGGCGCTTCCCCTTCGGGGCCCTGCTGCTCATCGACCTCGACGGCTTCAAGCCGGTCAACGACACCCTCGGCCATCCGGCGGGTGACGCCTGCCTCGTCGAGGTCGCGGGCCGCCTGCGCCATTCCTGCCGCGACGGCGACCTCGTCGCCCGGATCGGCGGCGACGAGTTCGCGATCCTGCTCGCCACCACCGTGCCGGGGATCGCCGAGGAGGTCGCCGCCCGCCTCGTCGCGGCGCTCGGGCGGCCGATGGCCTGGGCCGGGCGGGCCTTCACCGTCGGCGCCTCGGTCGGCATCGCCCACACCGGCGGCCTGTCCTCCGCCGAGCTCTACGCGGCGGCGGATGCGGCGCTCTACGCCGCCAAGGCCGAGGGGCGGGGACGGTTCCGGGTGGCGGGGACCGGCATTCCGGCGCCGTAGAGCCGCGCCCGATCGCCTTGCAACCGGGCGCTGCTCCAGATCATCGATCTTGCCGCATTGTCTATCGACGGACCGGTGCCCGCTTCGCCGGGAAAGGCTCCAGCCGGCAGGATCAGGCGCGGATCGCCGCGAGGCCCTGCCAGTCGAACGCGATGCCGTGGCCCGGCCGGTCGGGCGCCACCGCGAACCCCTCCGCGATCGTGAGCGGCTCGGCGATGTAGCGGTCGAGGCCGAAGCCGTGCGCCTCGAGGTAGGAGCGGTTGGGGCAGGCCGCGAGCAGGTGCACGGTGACGTCGTGCGCGCCGTGGGAGGTGACCGGCAGGTTGAAGGCTTCCGCCAGGTGGGCGATCTTCATGAACGGGGTCACGCCGCCGCAATTCGTGACGTCCGGCTCCGGATAGGTGACGCCCCCGGCCGCGATCAGCTGCTTGAAGTCCCACAGGGAGCGCAGGTTCTCGCCCGCGGCGATCGGCAGGCCGCCCTCGCGCACCACCCGGGCCTGGCCGGCGATGTCGTCGGGGATGACCGGCTCCTCGAGCCAGGTGAGGTCGAAGGGCTGGAAGGCCCGGGCGGCGCGGATCGCCTCGTCGGCGCTCCAGCGCATGTTGGCGTCGGCCATCAGCGGGAAACCGTCGCCGAGATGCGCGCGCATCGCCCGCACCCGCGCGACGTCCTCGGCGAGCTTTTCCCGCCCCACCTTCATCTTGATCGCGCGAAACCCTTTTTTCAGGTTGTCGTCGGTCTGGCGCAGCAGGGCGTCGAGGGGCAGGTGGAGGTCGATGCCGCCGGCGTAGCACGGTACCCTGGCGTCGTTGCCGCCCAGCAGCGTCCAGAGCGGCTGGCCGAGGCGCCGCGCCTTCAGGTCCCACAGCGCCATGTCGAGCGCCGACTGGGCGAGCACCGCCGGCCCGCCGCGGCCGCCGTAATGCTGGCCCCACCAGATCCTTTGCCAGAGATGCTCGATCCGGTCGGCCTCCTGGCCGACGAGCTGGTCGGGCACGTCGCGCCGCAGGATCGCGTCGATCGCCGCGCCGTTGCGGCCGCAGGTATAGGTGTAGCCGGTGCCCTGCGCGCCGTCGGCGTCGCGCACGACGACGGTGTTGAGCTCGAAGGCCGGCATGTCGCCGTGCATGCTGTCGCTGAGGGTCACCTCCAGCGGCACGCGGTAGTACCCGGCCTCCATCGACACGATGCGGGGCATGGCGCTCCTCCCTGGTTGCGGTCCATCGGCCGCGTCCGACGTCGTCGGTTCTTTGTTAGCGCCAGCGTATGGTGTTCGGCGCGCGGCGCGTCAATGCAGGGCCCGCCTGTACTGCCGACGGGGCTTCCTGATGAGTGCGGGCGGCGCCGTTCGACTGGCGACATCCTCGCGCCCGGCCCGGTCCGTCGCGCGCCATGGAATTACGCTTGATCCATGCCGTCCATTGACTTTCGCCGAATTGCCTCGGCCCGCCGGGCGTGCTGATATGCCGGGATAGCCGCCCGACCAACGGGGCGGAGTGGGAGGAATCGATCGATGAAGCGAGTGATCGCGGGAGCGTTGTCGCTGGGCGCCCTGGTTATGGCAGCGCTGCCGGCCGTGGCGCAGGACAACAAGACGCTCACCGTCTGGTTCAGCAAGGGCTTCTATCGGTCCGAGGACGAGTCGCTCTGGGCGACGATCAAGAAGTTCGAGCAGAAGACCGGGATCAAGGTCGAGCTGTCGCAATACGCGATCCAGGACATGATCCCCAAGACCGTGGCAGCGCTGGATTCCGGCTCGCCGCCGGATGTCGGCTATTCCGACACCTACAACAACCAGGCCGCCGGCAAGTGGGCCTATGAGGGCAAGCTCGAGGACCTGACCGATGTCCTCCAGCCGATGATGTCGCGCTTCGCGCCGCAGACCGTCGAGCACGTGCTGCTCATGAACGGCCAGACCGGCAAGAAGGCCTATTACGGCTTCCCGCTCAAGCGCCAGACGCTCCACACCGAGATCTGGGGCGACATGCTGGAGAAGGCTGGCTTCAAGCAGGCCGACATCCCGCAGAAATGGTCCGACTACTGGGCGTTCTGGTGCGACAAGGTCCAGCCGGCCTACCGCAAGGCCTCGGGCACCCGCACCTACGGCATCGGCGCGCCGATGGGGGTCGAATCGACCGACAGCTTCCAGTCCTTCTACGCCTTCATGGACGCCTACGACGCCAAGCTCGTCGATGCCGACGGCAAGCTGACCGTCGATGATCCGAAGACCCGCGAGGGCGTGGTCAAGGCGCTGAAGGACTACACCGACCCCTACATCAAGGGCTGCGTGCCGCCCTCGGCCACGACCTGGAAGGACCCCGACAACAACGTCGCCTTCCACAACCGCACCACGGTGATGACGCACAACTTCACCATCTCGATCGCCGCGAAGTGGTACGAGGACAGCGTCAACCCGAACAACACGCCCGAGCAGCGCGAGGCCTCGAAGAAGGCCTACGAGGAGACCATCATCACCGCACCGTTCCCGAACCGGCCGGACGGCAAGCCGATGACCTACCGCGCCGACGTGAAGCAGGGCGTGGTCTTCTCCGGCGCCAAGAACAAGGCGGCGGCCAAGGAATTCGTAAAATTCATCATGGAGGAGGACAACCTCCGTCCCTACGTCGAGGGCGCGATCGGCCGCTGGTTCCCGGTCACCACCGCGTCGATCGAGAGCCCGTTCTGGCAGGCCGACAAGCACCGCAAGGCGGTCTACAACCAGTTCAAGTCCGGCACCGAGCCGTTCGACTACGTGAAGAACTACAAGTTCACGCTGGTCAACAACGAGAACGTCTTCGCCAAGGCGATGAACCGGGTGGTGAGCGAGAAGGTCCCGGTCGAGAAGGCCGCCGACGAGATGCTGGCCCGCATCAAGCAGATCGCCGGGCAGTAATGAAGCCGGAGCTGTTCGAGGAAGGATGAGGCGCGGGCTTCCTCCTCTCCCCGCGGGCGGGGAGAGGGCCGAGCCCTCGTTCAGAGGGCGCGGCAAGCCCGTAGGGCGGGGGTGAGGGGGTCTCGACGGATGAGGCTCCTGCGGAAACACCCCCTCACCCTCGCTTCGGCTGCGCCTCCGCTAGCCGTGTTCCCTGAACGGGAACACGGCCCTCTCCCCGCCCGCGGGGAGAGGGGAGACCGGTGCTCTTCTTTTTACAGACGGCCCGACGGAACAACAGGAGAGGCACCCGTGCCTCCACCCCCATCATCCCGAGCGGGGTCCGATCACATCCTGATCGGGGCCCGCTCTCGATGTTCCCATCCCCCGCCTCACGGCCTCACCCAGGAGACCGACCATGTCCGCAACGGTCGCTGAGGCAGCGCCGGTCGCCGCGGCCCAGCCCTTCCGCCTGACCTCGTGGCAGGCCTGGGGGCTGATCCTGATCGCGCCCTACCTGCTGATCTTCATCTTCTTCGTCATCTACCCGATCGGCTACGGCCTGTGGCTGGCGCGCAGCCCCGCGAGCTACGTGCATCTGGCGGAAGACCCGATCTTCGCCCGCGCCGTCGTCAACACGCTGATCTTCCTGATCGTCGGCATCAACGTGAAGATGGCGATCGCGCTCCTGTTGTCGGGGTTCTTCACCAACGAGCGGAAGTGGATCCGCTGGCTGTCGGTGCTGTTCATCCTGCCCTGGGCGGTGCCGTCGATCCCCACCATCCTGTCGGTGCGGTTCATGCTGAACCCCGAATGGGGCGTGGTGAACTCGCTGATCTTCCGGCTCACCGGCGATGACGGCCCGAACTGGCTCAACGACCCGAGCCTCGCGCTCACGCTCGCCATCGGCGTCCATATCTGGAAGTCGCTGCCGTTCTGGACGCTGATCCTGCTCGCCGGGCGGCTGGCCATCTCGGCCGACCTCTACGAGGCGGCCTCGGTCGACGGCGCCACCAAGTGGCAGAAGTTTTTGCACGTCACCTGGCCGTCGATGCGGACGCTCTACGTGACCTGCACCATCCTGTCGATGATCTGGACGCTGGGCGACTTCAACTCGGTCTACCTGCTCACCGGCGGCGGTCCCGCCGATCTCACCCACGTGCTGGCGACCCTCGGCATCCGGTATCTGCGCCTCGATCAGGTCGACGCCTCGATGGCGGCGGTGGTCTGCGCGATGCCCTTCGTGCTGCCGCTGGTCTACGTGCTGATGAAGAGGCTCTCGAAATGAGCACGACCCTGACCGCCCGCGCGGCACCCTCGGCGGAAGAGCGCGCCGCCGCCCGCACCAACTGGCTGCGCGCGGCCGGCACGGAGGCCAAGCTCCTCCTCATCGGCATCCCGGTCCTGCTCTGGACCGTGATCCCGATCTACCACCTCGTCCTGTTCGCGATCTCGCCCAAGCAGGACGCGATGTCGGGGGCACTCTTTCCGGCCCACCCGACGCTCCAGAATTTTCGGATCGTCTTTGGGCAGCAGCACTACTTCCTGTCGAACTTCTGGCAGCAATTCTGGAACTCGGCGGTCATCGCCTTCGCGACCGGCGTGCTGACGCTGTTCGTCGCCACCGCGGCGGCCTTCGCGATCAGCCGCCTGAAGGTGAAGGGCGGCCGGACCGTGATGAACATGGCGCTGTTCACCTACTTCATCCCGGCCGCGTTCCTGGCCGTGCCGATGTACAAGACGATGGGAGCGTACGGGCTGCTTAACTCGAAGTGGGCGCTGATCCTCGCGATGGTGACGATCGCCAGCCCCTACGCGATCTGGGTGCTGAAGCAGGCCTCCGACAAGCTGCCGGTGGAACTCGACGAAGCCGCGATCATGGACGGCGCCTCGCCGCCCCAGCTCTTCCGCTTCGTCTACCTGCCGCTGATGGTCCCGTCGCTGGTCGCGATCGGCGTCTACGCGCTGCTGCTCGCCTGGAACGAGTACCTGTTCGCCTTCCTGCTCCTCTCCCGCGACACCGACGTGACCCTGCCGGTGGCCTTAGGCAGCTTCCTGGCGGCGGATGACTCGCCGTGGGAGCTGCTGATGACCACCGGGTTGATCTACGCCCTGCCGCCGGCCGCGATCTACTATGTGTTCAAGCGGTATATGGTGGGTGGGTTGACGGCTGGGGCGGTGAAAAGCTGATCGCTACGCGTCATTTGGTCCGAGTCTTGGTGCCGGCCACGGATGGCGCATCCCGTGGCCGGCTTTTTGTTGATGGTAATCTTGCGCATATGAAAATGCATGGCGCTCTAAAAGAACCACCTGTTCTGATTGGTTACTACTAAAATAGATGTCATAGGATAGAATTTTTGTCCGTGCAGCGCATCGCCGAACTGTTATCTATAAATCTTTATTTTGCTTGAGCGCACTTGAGAGGGGTAAGTTTATCTGCCTACAGCATATGGATATTAGGAATTCGTTGTCATGTTCATGGCAGGTTTTCTGTGACATGCACACGAACGACGACGGACAGGGATTGTTGATCGCAGTTGGCACTTCCCGAAACCTCTTAGGCAGGGTATTGATTCAACCTAACGGGGTAATGCTCCTGCGCAGTCGGCGATCGCGCGGAGAATGAGGTTATTTTCTGATGTCGGCAGGAAGTTCGCAATTCTCTGCAGCTGAACAAGGGTTAGGGTATATTTATCAGTCAAGATTTGCTCTTCTTAAAGCTATAGATTTACCTGAGGATTGTTTTATTTATATCGAACGAAATGACGATGTTGAGTTCGTGCCTATCGACGGAAAGGTGTCTCTTGCATCTTTAAAGCATAAAGACGCAGACGACCGATTAACAGACCTATCAATTGATTTTTGGAAATCAGTAAGAGTTTGGCTTAAATATTACAATGAAAACGGAAAGGTCTCGTCTGACGCTCGATTCCTACTGTATAGCACTTCTTCCATTTCAAAGGATTCTTTTCTCCTAAAATTTACGGAGAATGCAGGCACTGTTTCTGATAAAGCAAAAAAAGCTGAAGAAGCCATAAAAAAAAGTAAATCTAAATTTATAAAAAAGATTAAAGTTGAACTCGACAAACTCGAGGAGGCTGAAAAAAGCGATTTTTATGAAAGGATTACAATTTTTTCAGAGATTGTCAGGATTCAGGATATCCCAGAATTAATTGATAGGCGGCTGCGTACAATCAGGAAAGAATTCAGGAAGGCATTATTTGAGAGTTTAGAGGGCTGGTGGAATGACGTGGTCATCGATGTGTTGACCGGAGTTCGATCTGATCCCATCAGAGTCCAGGAAGTTTCGGAAAAGCTCGCTCTTCTTGCCGAAGAATACCGATCCGACAATCTTCCAATCAATTTTAGAAACAAATCTCCAAGTAAATTTAATGATAATGCCGAGGAGTCCCGTACATTTGTTATGCAATTAAATGCTTTAAATTTACCTCAGGAGAGGATACAATTGGCAATTCTCGATTATTATAGAGCTTTTGAGCAGAGGTCGAGCTGGTCACGGGAAAATCTTTTAATTCTGGGTGAAATAGAAGGCTATGAGGACAGGTTGATTGAGGAGTGGAAGAGGTATCGAGCTCTCGTATGCGAAAATATAAACGAAGGTAGTGGCGAGGACGCTTGTATAAATGCTGGTAGGGAGTTGTATAAGTGGGCAGAATTTAGCACCACGCATTTGAGAATAAGAGAGCGCGTTACGGAGCCCTATGTCGTTCGAGGGGCTTTTCATATCCTTGCTAATGATAGACCGTCGCCGAGAGTGTATTGGCATCCAACTTTTCTCAAGAAGCTGTCCGAGGTTTTAGGGGTAGCCGCGTGAAGAATTGGAGCAATCGACCTGTAGAAATCCGCAACTTATTCAACCCTGCATTTTGTGGTTTAGTGATTTATCAATCTATGATATCATTCAGCCAGGTAAAAAAATCAGGAATGCCATTTTCAGTTTCGCTGTTGATATTGCCTCTATGTTTACACCGAGACACTAGAGAGGTTTTACAAGAAGGAAAGCGAAGTTATTTTCTTAAGATTGTTGCGGAGAATCCAATTGTAGTAGCCGGATTAGCTGATCGATGTACAAATATGCTCCCATTCAGTTTTGAAGCTTTGGGATTGCTGGCGCATATTAATGTACTATCGGTCTCAGACGAGGGAAGCCTACTTCCAGGTACGGGTGTACGCAAATCCATAAAGGGAAGCGAGGAAATGGTGGCATGTCAGCGCGTTGCTGCCTTTCTCGGCAAAGAATTTGGACGGATTGGTGACAGAAGCACGATATATGCAACTTTAGGTTTGCGGCCATGAAGATAAAAAGCATTAGCATCTACAGTCATGATGGACGTCGGCGGGATATTTTTTTCCATGATGGCTTAAATATAATCACAGGCCGCTCTTCAACTGGAAAATCTGCCATTTCAGAAATTATAGAATTTTGCATGGGCCGCTCGACATTCGATGTTCCAGAAGGTGTGATTCGTGATCGTGTATCGTGGTACGCAATAATTTATCGGTTCAACGGCGAGGAAGTGCTTGTTGCCAAACCTGCGCCCGAGCAAAATGCTTCTTCGGTCAGCCTCGCAATGGTTAGACGGGGTGCAATCGTCCACCCACCTTCGTACACTGATCTGAAAATAAATGATAATGACGACGGCGTAGTTGCTTTATTGACATCTTTGATTGGAATCCCAGAAAACAAGACAGAGGTCCCTCTCGACAATAGTAGGGAGAGCTATGATGCGAACATAAAGCACACTCTATATTATCTATTCCAAAAACAAGGAATTATTACTAGTAAGGACCAGTTGTTCTATCGTCAAAATGAACAGTTTCAACCGCAGACCATAAAAGATACATTGCCGATTATTCTCGGTATCTCGGGGAAAGATAAATTTTCTATCGAAGCTCAGCTTCGTGTTGTATACAGAGAAATCAGAATAAACGCGAAATTATTGCATGCGGCAAGAGAGACAATGGGCAAGGCGGAAGATCGAGCTATTGGGCTGCTATCAGAAGCAGTAGCAGTTGGTATTCTTCCGAGCGCGCAAGTTGCTGATGGTGGCGTCATTAATATGCTGCGCAACGCACTCGACTGGCGTCCTGCGGCTGTTCCTGACGAAGATGAAGGGCGGATTTTCCAATTGGAGAACGAATTGATCGATCTAAAAAAGCTTCGCCGCGAAACAAGCAATAAAATTGATACAGCTACGCAGTTTTCTAAAAAGGCGGATGGCTTCGCGGGAGAGGCTACGGAGCAGCGCGAACGTTTGGCTTCTATAAAGGCTCTCCCCCACGATAAAGCTACGGGCGCTTGGCAATGGCCTTTCTCTGAGGAAAGGCTCAGTATGAACGCCCCTATTGCTCAAGTTCTTTTAAGAGAATTGAAATCGCTAGACCAAGAGTTGGAGGCGGTTACAATCGAGCGTCCGGCTCTTGAATCATACCTGGCGGAACAACACTCATCGATGGCGAAGATCTCTGCCGAAATCAGGAAAAAGGAAATTGAGTTATCGTCAGCATTCACTGCCAGCGAATTTGCGGCAGAAATTGGCAATAGAAACAATGCAGCATCCCGTGTTGTTGGTAGAATTAGTTTATATTTAGAGACACTTGTGAGTGACACAGAGCTGGAAAAATTGGTTATTACGGATAGAAGATTGAGGGCTAAGGCGGCCAACTTGGAGCGAGCCCTTGGCGCGGACGACTCAGAGGCCAAGCTTGCATCTACGCTCAATAACATTTCCATATATATCTCTCAATATATAAAAGACCTCAGGGGTGAATTTGGGCAATTTCCTGCAAGATTGGATTTTAATCATCTTACAGTCGCAATTGATCGCCCCGGGCGACCAATATATATGAATAAAACTGGAGGAGGGGAAAATCATCTCGCCTATCATCTGGCAGCTTTATTATCTATCCACCGGTTTGCAGCAAAATATGATCACCCACTGCCAAGATTTTTACTAATAGATCAGCCAACACAAGTATATTTCCCATCGGAAGGTTCGTACAAATCGGCAGACGGGTCGATTGAGAGGACTGAAGAAGACGCAGATCTTGAGGCCGTTCGGCGTTTATTTTTGATGCTACTACATTATGCAACTGAAGATGCGCCCGGATTTCAATTAATAGTAATGGAACATGCAAATTTAAGAGAAGATTGGTTTCAGGCGTCGCTTATCGAGAAACCCTGGACAAAGCCTCCTGCTCTGGTGCCAGATGATTGGCCCGATGCGCCAGGGCAGTTTTAAAAAACAACTTAGCGATAAGCGGAGATTATTGTCTGAAAGCGTGCCGCCATTCTTCCTAATCGCGGCACGCTCATTCTTATGCCACCGCAGCCACACCCCCCGGCATCAACCGCCCCTCCTCCACCGCATGACACGCCACCCCATCCCGAAACACCGGCACCTCCGCCTTGCACCGCTCATTCGCGAACGGGCAGCGCGGGTGGAAGGTACACCCTGACGGCGGGTTGATCGGGTTCGGGATCTCGCCCTGCACCGGCACGCGCTGCCGGCCGACATGCGCAAGGTCGGGGACCGCATCAAGGAGCATGCGGGTGTAGGGGTGTTTTGGGGCGGTGAAGAGCTCGCGGCCGCCGCCGATCTCGACGATGCGGCCGAGATACATCACGCCGATGCGGTTCGCCATGTGGCGCACCACGGCGAGGTTGTGGCTGATGAACAGGTAGGTCAGGCCGAGCCGGTCCTGGAGGTCGCGCATCAGGTTCAGGATCTGGGCCTGGACCGAGACGTCGAGGGCTGAGGTCGGCTCGTCGGCGACCAGGAACTCGGCCTCGGAGGCGAGCGCCCGCGCGATGGCGATGCGCTGGCGCTGGCCGCCCGAGAAGGCGTGGGGGTAGCGCTTGCCGTCGTCGGGGTGCAGGCCGACCAGGGTCAGGAGCTCGCCGACCCTACCTTGAATCTCGCGCTCGCCGCTGAGGAGCCCGAAGGCGCGGATCGGCTCCGAGATGATCCGGTCGACCCGCCAGCGCGGGTTCATCGAGGCGTAGGGGTCCTGGAAGATCATCTGGATGCGCCGGCGCAGCTGGCGCCGCTCGGCGGCCTGGCGCGGGTCGGTCATCGAGATGCCGCTGATCGAGACCTCGCCGTCGGAGGGCGGCATCAGGCCGACCACCATGCGGGCGACCGTCGACTTGCCGGAGCCGGATTCGCCGACGATCGCCAGGGTCTCGCCCTTGGCGACCGAGAACGAGACGTGGTCGACGGCGCGCAGGTACTGGCGCGGCTGGCGCTCGATCACCCGGTTGAGCCAGGGGCGCGAGACGTCGAACAGGCGGCGCAGGTCGCGGACCTGCACGTAGTCGGGCTGGGGCGTGATCACGGGCTTCAAGGCGATATGGGGCTTGATGTCGGGCTTCATGCGGCGGCCTGTCCGGTCGCGTCGTAGAGGTGGCAGGCGACCCGGTGCGAGCCGACCGTCAAGGGCTCGGGCCGGTCCACCGTGCAGCGGGCAAACACCTTCGGGCAGCGCGGGTTGAAGGCGCAGCCGGGCGGGATCGCCGAGAGCCGCGGCATCGCGCCGGGAATCTGGGCCAGGCGATCGGCCTCGTGCGACAGGGACGGGATCGCCCCCATCAGGCCCTTGGCGTAGGGGTGGAGCGGATCGCCCACCACCGCGGCCACCGGGCCGATCTCGGCGACGCGGCCGGCATACATCACCGCGACGCGATCGGCGGCCTCGGCGATCACCCCCATGTCGTGGGTGATCAGCATCACGGCGGTGCCGTGATCGCGTCCGAGGCGCTTCAGCAGCGTGATGATCTGGGCCTGGACCGAGACGTCCAGCGCCGTCGTCGGCTCGTCGGCGATGATCAGCTCCGGCTCGGCGGCGAGCGCCAGCGCGATGACGACGCGCTGCCTCATGCCGCCGGAGAATTCGTGCGGGAAGCCGTCGATGCGCCGCTCCGGCGCCGGGATGCCGACCTCGGCGAGCAGGTCGATCGCCCGCTGGCGGGCGGCCTTGGCCGAGAGGTCGGTGTGGGTGCGGATCGTCTCCTCGATCTGCCGGCCGACCCGGTAGAGCGGGTTGAGGCTGGTCAGCGGGTCCTGGAAGATCATGCCGATGCGCTTGCCGCGGACCTTGCGCATCGCCTCCGGGGGGAGGTTGTCGATGCGCTCGCCGTTGAGGCGGATCTCGCCGCCGGCGATGCGGCCGGGCGGGTCGATCAGGCCGATCACCGCCGAGCCGGTCACCGACTTGCCGGCGCCGGACTCGCCGACGACGCCGAGCACCTCGCCGCGGTTGATCTCGAAGGAGACGCCGTCGAGGGCGGTCAGCACGCCGCGGCGGGTGGCGAACTCGACCCGCAGGTCGCGCACCGAGAGGACGGGTTGGGTCATGTCGGTCATTGCAGCTTGGGGTTCAGGGCGTCGCGCAGCCAGTCGCCGAGCAGGTTGATCGCCAGCACCAGGCCGGCCAGCGCCAGGCCCGGAAAGGCGACGATCCACCACTCGCCGGAGAACAGGAAGCGGTTGCCGGTGCGGATCAGCGTGCCGAGCGACGGCATCGTCTCCGGCAGGCCGGTGCCGAGGAAGGAGAGCGTCGCCTCGGTGATGATGGCGAGCGCCAGGTTGATGGTGGCGATGACGAAGACCGGGCCGGTGACGTTCGGCAGGATGTGGCGGGTGAGGATCACCGGCGCCGACAGGCCGATGAGCCGGCCGGCCTGGACGTAGTCCTTGTTCTTCTCGACCATCACCGAGCCGCGCACGGTGCGGGCGTACTGCACCCAGAACGACAGGCCGATCGCCACGACGATGAGCGCGATCTGCGCCTCCGCATCCATGTGGCCGCCGGCCACCGCCTTGGCGACGCCGTCGACGATGAGCGCGATCAGGATCGCCGGGAAGGTCAGCTGCACGTCGGCGACGCGCATGATGATCGTATCGACCCAGCCGCCGGCATAGCCGGCGACGAGGCCGAGGCCGATGCCGATGAAGCCCGACAGCAGCACGCCCAGCACCCCGACGAGGAGCGACAGGCGCATCCCATAAAACACCGCCGAGAGCACGTCGCGGCCCTGGTCGTCGGTGCCGATCAGGAACGGCGCCTGGCCGTCGGCGTACCAGAGCGGCGGCAGGCTCCCGTTCATCAGCTCGAGCTGCGCCGGGTCGTAGGGGTTCTGCGGCGAGATGAGGGGGGCCAGCAGCGCGAGCGCCACGAACAAAACCGTGGCGACGAAGGCCGCGATGGCGAGTTTCGAGCGCTTGAAGTTGGCGAACAGGTCGGAATCGAGGAAGCGCGCGAGGCGCGACGGCGGCGCTGCGGCGGGAAGGGCGGGGGAGGCCATGACTTTCAAAGAATCCTCAGGCCGCCCGCCGCACCGAGAGGCGCAGGCGCGGATCGACGATGGTGTAGAGGAGATCGACCACGAGGTTGATCGTCACGAAGATGAGGGCGACGAGCAGCAGGTAGGCGGCCATGATCGGCACGTCGACGTTCTGCACCGCCTGCACGAAGAGCAGGCCCATGCCGGGCCACTGGAAGACCGTCTCGGTGATGATCGAGAAGGCGATGATCGAGCCGAGCTGGAGACCCGCCACGGTGATGACCGGGACGAGCGTGTTCTTCAGGGCGTGGCCGAAATGGATCGACCGGGTGGTGAGGCCGCGGGCGCGCGCGAAGCGGATGTAGTCGGTGCGCAAAACCTCCAGCATCTCGGCCCGGACGAGGCGCATGATCAGCGTCATCTGAAAGAGCCCCAGCGTGATCGAGGGCAGGATCAGCGCCCGCCAGCCCGAGGCGGTGAGGAAGCCGGTGGTCCACCAGCCAATCCGCACCGTGTCGCCGCGGCCATAAGAAGGGAGCCAGCCCAGCGTCACCGAGAACAGGAAGATGAGCAGGATGCCGATCAGGAAGGTCGGCAGCGAGACGCCGATCAGCGAGATCGCCTGGACGAGCTTGGCGCCGACGCTGTCGCGGCGGAGCGCCGAATAGACCCCCATCAGGATGCCGGCGGTGAGCGCGAACAAGGTGGCGCAGAAGGCCAGTTCGAGGGTCGCGGGCATCCGCTCGGCGAGCAAGGTCGAGACCGGCTGGCGGAACTGGTACGAGTTGCCGAACTGGCCGCGCACGGCATTGCCGGCGTAGCGGGCGAACTGCACCAGCACCGGATCGTCGAGGCCGAGGCTCTGGCGGATCTGCAGCCGCTCGGCATAGGGCGTATCGGGTGCCACGAGCTGGTTCACCGGATCGCCGGCGAAGCGGAACATCGCGAAGGCGATCAGCCCGACCGCCAGCAGCACCCCGACGGATTGCAGCAGGCGGCGGAGAATGAAGGCGAGCATGAGGGGGTTCTTGTGTTCTCGTGTGGTCCGAGGAATCTCGGAGTTTCAACAGGACATGCACGACGCCGGTCGGCCAACAGCTCGTCCGTCAACAAAAAGAGCGCCGGTATCTCCTCTCCCCGCGGGCGGGGAGAGGCCTTCGCACCCCTCGTCGGGTGCGAAGGGAGCCCGAAGGGCGAGGGTGAGGGGGTGTTCCCGGACGTGCCTCATTCGGCACCTCCCCCTCACCCTCGGCTGCCGCCTCGTCTCGCCCCCGACAAGGGGGGCTCGACCCTCTCCCCGCCCGCGGGGAGAGGGGGATGCGCACAGCCCGGTCGCCCGAATTTAGGAGCGCCTTACGGCTCCTTCGACACCCAGTAGAGCATCATCTGGTTGTCGGCGCGGGGCACCAGCTTGACCTTCTTCGACACGCCCCAGGCGAGCGCCTGCTGGTGCAGCGGGATGTAGCCCCAGTCGTTCATGACGATCTCGTAGGCCTGCTTGATCATCAGGTTGCGGGCCTCCTGGTCGGTCTCGCGCTCGATCTTGTCGGCCAGCGCATCCACCTTCGGGTTGCAGTAATTCCCGAGGTTGGTGGTGCCGCGCGGCGAGGCCTTGTCGGTCCGGCAGCCGGCGATCTCGTACAGGATGTTGTGCGAGTCCATCGACGACGGCGTCCATCCCAGCATGTAGAACGAGGTGTCGAAGGCGGGCTTCAGGATCTTGGCGAAATACTTCGCCTTGGGCTGGGCGATCAGGTTCACCTTGACGCCGACGCGGGCGAGCATCGAGGTCACGGCCTGGCAGATCGCCTCGTCGTTGACGTAGCGGTCGTTCGGGCAGTCGAGGGGCACCTCGAAGCCGTTCGGGTAGCCGGCCTCGGCGAGCAGCGCCTTCGCCTTGGCCGGGTCGTAGGCCGGACGCTTGAAGTCACCGGCGAGCGGGAAGAGCGGCGGGGCGATGAGCAGGGCGGCCGGGGTCGCCTGGCCGCGCATCACGCGCTTGACGATCGCGTCCTCGTCGATGGCGCGGAAGAACGCCTCGCGCACCCGCACGTCCTTGAACGGGTTCTTGCCCTTGACGTTGGAGCCGCGCAGCTCGTCGCTGGTCTGGTCCATGCCGAGGTAGATCGTGCGCAGCTCGGGCGCGTTCACCACCACGGCGTTGGGGCTCGAGCTCACCCGGCTCTGGTCCTGGAGCGGAACGGGATCGACCCAGTCGACCTCGCCCGAGATCAGCGCGGCGACGCGGGTGGCGTCGTTGCTGATGGTGGTGAAGATCGCCTCGTCGAGGTTCGACTCGACCTTGCCCCAATAGCCGTCGAACTTCTTGAACACCGTGCGCACGCCGGGCTGGTGCTCGGTGATGGTGAACGGGCCGGTGCCGTTCTCATGGAGCGCCGCGTAGCTCGGGGCCGAGGCCGCGACCGGGGTGGGCTTCAGCGCGTCGTGCTTCTCGGCCCAGGTCTTCGACATGATGTACCAGCCGCCGAACTGGTACAGGGCGATGGGGTTGGGGTTCTTCAGCACCATGTCGACGGTGTGGTCGTCCACCTTCACGAAGGTGGCGTCCGCCGGCACGTTGGTCTGGAAGTTGGAGCCCGGCGCCCGCACGCGCTCGGCCGAGAAAATCACGTCGTCGGCGGTGAAGGGCGAGCCGTCGTGGAACTTGACGTTCTTGCGCAGGTGGAAGCGGTAGCGGGTCGGCTCCGGGGTCTCCCAGGATTCGGCGAGGCCCGGGACCAGCTTCAGGTCCTTGTCGCGGGTGACGAGCGACTCGTAGACCGCGCCGTGCGCCGCGATCGTGAACGTTTCCTTCAGGGTGTACGGGTCGAGGGACTTGAGGTCGCCCTGGAAGGCGAACCGGAAGGTGTTGGCGGCCGAGGCCGGCGCGGCACCGGCGACCGCCAGGAGAGCGGTGGCGGCGGTCAGGCAGGCCAGCAGCGGACGGGACTTCACGAACGACATCGACGGGCACACTCCGCGGGGGGACGCTGAGGCTCTTACTAGAGCCTTCCGGCGCCGCGCGCGACGCCGGAATGATGAAAAATGATGCATCGTCCCGGCCCTTCTCGCCGGATGGTGCACGGGGCAGGAACGATCGCGCAGCCCTAACAAGTCCCGGGCCAACCGGGCGGGGTCATGCGCCGGGCGCCGGGCCGGCGCCGTTCGCGAACGGCCGGAGGGAGTTGACCGCGCGCCGCTCTGCCTGTTGCATCCTGCCCGTCCGTTTTCCGCCCCCACACGAGCGTATCGTCACATGCCCGTCATCAACCGCGTCGCCGCCCTCACCGACGAGATCACGGCCTGGCGCCGCGACTTCCACCAGCATCCCGAGTTGCTGTTCGCGCTCGACCGCACCTCCGGCCTGGTGGCCGAACGGCTGCGGGCCTTCGGCTGCGACGAGGTGGTGACGGGGTTGGGCAAGACCGGCGTCGTCGGCGTCATCCGCGGCCGCAGCGGCGGCTCGGGCAAGGTGGTGGCCTTGCGCGCCGACATGGACGCCCTGCCGATCGAGGAGACGAGCGGCGTCGCCCACCGCTCGACGGTGCCGGGCAAGATGCACGCCTGCGGCCATGACGGGCACACCGCGATGCTGCTCGGCGCCGCCAAGTACCTCGCCGAGACCCGCAACTTCGACGGTACCGCGGTGGTGATCTTCCAGCCGGCGGAGGAAGGCGGCGGCGGCGCCGACGAGATGCTGAAGGACGGCCTGATGGAGCGCTTCGGCATCCAGGAGGTCTACGGCCTGCACAACATGCCGGGCCTGCCCCTGGGCCATTTCGCCATCCGCCCGGGCGCGATCATGGCGGCGGCCGACCGGATCACCATCACGGTGCGCGGCAAGGGCGGCCACGCGGCGGCGCCCCACAACTGCATCGATCCGGTGCTGGTTGCCTCCCACATCGTCACGGCGCTGCAATCGATCGTCTCGCGCACCGTCGATCCGGTGGAATCGGCGGTGATCTCGATCACCCAGGTCAAGGCCGGCGACGCCTTCAACGTGATCCCCGAGACCGCGATCCTCAACGGCACGGTGCGCACGCTCTCGGAATCGGTCCGCGACCTGTGCGAGGCGCGCATCGGCCAGGTGGCGTCGAGCATCGCCGCTGCCTTCGGCGCCACCGCGAGCACCGATTACGGCCGCGGCTACCCGGTGACCGTCAACGATGCCAACCGCACCGGCTTCATGGCCGACATCGCCGCCGAGGTCTCGGGCGAGGGCGCGGTGGAGCGCGCGGTCGCCCCGATGATGGGCGCCGAAGACTTTTCCTACATGCTGAACGCCCGGCCCGGCGCCTACATCTTCCTCGGCACCGGCCCGGGTGCGGGCCTGCACCACCCGGCCTACGACTTCAACGACCAGGCGACGCCCTACGGCGTCTCGCTGTTCGCCCGGATGATCGAGCGGGCGATGCCGGCGGCGTGAGAAGGAACGGCCCGGCGTTGCCGCAGCGCCGGGCCGTGTCTCGTCACACCTCGAACGTCACGCCCTGCGCCAGCGGCAGGGTCTTGCCGTAATTGATGGTGTTGGTGGCGCGCCGCATATAGGCCTTCCAGGCATCCGAGCCGGCCTCGCGGCCGCCGCCGGTCTCCTTCTCGCCGCCGAAGGCCCCGCCGATCTCGGCGCCGGACGGACCGATATTGACGTTGGCGATGCCGCAATCGGAGCCGGACGCCGACAGGAAGATTTCGGCCTCCGACAGGTCCTTCGTAAAGATCGACGAGGACAGGCCGGCCGCCACCGCGTTCTGGGCGGCGATCGCCTCCTCCAGGTCGGTGTAGCGCGTCACGTACAGGATCGGCGCGAAGGTCTCGCGGCGCATCGGGCCGGTCTGCTCGGGCATCTCGACGAGGGCCGGGCGGATATAAGCCGCCGCCTCGCCGCGGATGTCGCGCAGGCGCTCGCCGCCATGCACCGTGCCGCCGATGGCGCGGGCCTCGTCGAGGGCGCGGGCCATGCCGTCTGCGGCATGAACGTCGATCAGCGGGCCGATCAGGGTGGCAGGGTCGCGCGGATCGCCGATCCGCACCGAGCCGTAGGCGGCCTTCAGGCGCGGCACCAGCGCGTCGTAGACCGAATCGTGCACGAAGAGCCGCCGCAGGGTGGTGCAGCGCTGGCCGGCGGTGCCCATCGCCGCGAAGGCGATGGCGCGTAAGCTCAGGTCGAGGTCGGCGGACGGCGCCACGATGGCGGCGTTGTTGCCGCCGAGCTCCAGGATCGCCCGGGCAAAGCGCGCGGCGAGCTTCGGGGCGACCTGCCGGCCCATCGCGGTCGAGCCGGTGGCGGAGACCAGCGCCACCCGCTCGTCCTCGACCAGCCGCTCGCCGAGCTCCCGGCCGCCGATCAGCAGCCCGAGCAGGCCGTCCGGCGCGTCCGACCCGAAGCGCTTCACCGCCTTCGTGGCGAGCGCGTGGACGGCGAGCGCGGTGAGGGAGGTTTTTTCCGACGGCTTCCAGATCACCGGATCGCCGCAGACCAGCGCCAGCGCCGCGTTCCACGACCAGACCGCGACGGGGAAGTTGAACGCCGTGATGACGCCGCAGACGCCCAGCGGATGCCAGACCTCCATCATGCGATGGTCCGGCCGCTCGGTGGCGATGGTGAGCCCGTGCAATTGCCGCGACAGGCCGACGGCGAAGTCGCAGATGTCGATCATCTCCTGGACCTCGCCGAGGCCCTCCGAGAGGATCTTTCCCGCCTCGAGCGTCACGAGCCGGCCGAGATCGTCCTTGTGGGCGCGCAGCTCCTCGGCGAGCAGCCGCACCAGCTCGCCCCGGCGCGGGCCCGGCACCCGGCGCCAGGCGAGGAAGGCTTGCGATGCCTGCGCCAGCGCCGCCTCGGCCTCCGCGGCGGTGGTCTCGCGGACCGCCGTCACCACGCCGCCGTCGATCGGCGAGCGCGCCGGCAGGCCGCCCTCTCCGCCTTCCGCCGCGAAGGCCGAGGCCGGGACGCCGAGGCGCTCCAATACCGCCAGGGTGTCGTCGCGGACGGACAGGATGGTCGGGGCCATGGGCAGGATCTCCGCGTCTGACGAAAGACGGCCCGCCTCGGGGGAGACGGGCCGGTCATGATTCGGGTGATTATACGGGATCGGTTCCAGCTTCTACAGGACGGTCGCGCCTACGCGGCCTTCTGCTTGGGCGAGATCAGCTTGCGGTTGATCAGCACCTCGGCGATCTGGACCGTGTTCAGCGCCGCGCCCTTGCGCAGGTTGTCCGACACGCACCAGAACGACAGGCCGTTCTCGACCGTGATGTCCTCGCGGATGCGCGAGATGTATGTCGCGTCCTCGCCCGCGGCCTCGTGGGGGGTGATGTAGCCGCCGGGCTCGCGCTTGTCGTCGACCAGGATGCCGGGCGCCGAGCGCAGGATCTGGGTGGCTTCCTCGGCCGAGAGCGGGCGCTCGAACTCGACGTTCACCGCCTCCGAGTGGCCGATGAACACCGGCACGCGCACGCAGGTCGCCGTCAGCTTGATCTTGGGGTCGAGCATCTTCTTCGTCTCGGCCACCATCTTCCACTCTTCCTTGGTGGAGCCGTCCTCCATGAAGACGTCGATGTGCGGGATGACGTTGAAGGCGATGCGCTTGGTGAACTTCTGCATCTTGACCTCGCCGGCGGTGAACACCGCGCGGGTCTGGTTGAACAGCTCGTCCATCCCCTCCTTGCCGGCGCCGGAGACCGACTGGTAGGTCGCGACGACGACGCGCTTGATGGTGGCGGCCTCGTGCAGGGGCTTCAAGGCCACGACGAGCTGCGCGGTCGAGCAGTTCGGGTTGGCGATGATGTTCTTCTTGGTGAAACCCACCACCGCGTCGGCATTCACCTCGGGCACGATCAACGGCACGTCGGAATCGTAGCGGAAGGCCGACGAGTTATCGATGACGACGCAACCCTGCTGGCCGATGCGGGGCGACCACTCCTTCGAGGTCTCGCCGCCGGCCGACATCAGGCAGATGTCGGTGTCGGAGAAGTCGTACTGGTCGAGGGCCTGGACCTTCAGGGTCTTGTCGCCGAAGGAGACCTCCTGGCCCAGGCTGCGGCGGGAGGCGAGCGCCACCACGGTATCGGCCGGGAAGGCGCGCTCGGCCAGGATGTCGAGCATCTCGCGGCCCACATTGCCGGTGGCTCCGACGACGGCAACCTTGTAACCCATCTCAATCGCTCCAGTTCGGACTAACTCCTCCCCGGACGATCTCAGGCGGGCTTCGGGTAAGCCCGGCCTCCGTCCGCCACGGACGGGGAGGGATCCGAGGACGACGCGAGGCTTCAGCCGGCGGCAGTAATCGCCGTCGTGGCTTTGCGTTTCGTCGTGGTCGACACGAGCCGCATGGCGCGGGGTCAGTCCTCGAAAGGCGCACCCGAGACGGGGTGCGCGAGCGCGCACAGCAACAGCCCGAACGCGACGATCTGTCAAGGGGTGAATGGTCGGCGGGGTCGGGAACCGGCGACAGAGTCCGCGACCCGTCACGCATTAGCGCCTCGTTCACCCTGACTCGCGCCCCCTGAGGACAAGGCGGGCCGGGTCAAGGAAATCGCTAAAATGCGGTGCGACTCCTTGTTTCGCGAGATTGCGCGAACCGAAGGAGCGAGCCCGTGCGGCACAGGCCGGACTTCGACGACGCCGCCCTGGCGCGGGCGGGCCAAGCCCTCGTGCAGGACATCGGTCCCGTCGCGCCGCTGCTGCCGCGGCCCTTGTCCCGCGCGGAGCCTCGCCGGCTCTCGCGCGGCGCGGGGCGGCTGCGCATCCTGGCGCGTACCGCCGGCGCGGCCGGGGTGATCGCGCTCCTCAGCGTGCTCGCCAGCGAGCGGCGCCTCGCCGATCCGCCGCTCGCCGCCGAGGCCACCGCCTTCGTGCCGCGCTACGCCGCCCCCGCGGTGGCGCCGCCGGCCTGGCACACCGCCGCGGCCGACCGCTACCGCCTCGGCGAGGCGACCGGCAGCGCCCGCACGCAGCCGGGCCTGCGGGAGGACACCCTGACCACGGGCGAATTCGCGGTCCAGGAGGCGCCGTACCTGCGCCTCGTCGCCACCGAGACCGCCGAGCCGGAGGGGGAGGGGAGCCTGTTCGTCACCCTGGCCCGCCGGGCGGCGGAGGCCGGCGGCCTGTCGGTGGTGCGCACCGGCGAGCGCGGCCAGGTTTCGACGCGGTTCGGCGCCCTCGACACCGTCGATGCGACCCTCGCCGACGCAGAGGGGAAGCGCGGCTGCACGGCGTTCCGCCTCGGGGCCGCCCTGCGGCTCGAAGGCTGGCTCTGCGCGCCCCTCGGTCAGCTGCCCGAGCCGCAGGCTGTGGCCTGCGCGGTCGACCGCCTCGCGGAGCTCCCGGGCGCCGACCTGCCGGCGCCGGTCGCCACCATGCTGGCCGGCCCGCGCATGGCCGCCTGCCCGCCGGAGGAGCCGGCCACCACCGCGGCGGTGCCGACGCCCCGCAAGGCGGTTCGCAGGAATGCGGCGAGAGTGCGGCATTCGCGACCGGCTTTGCCGTGAGGCGGAACCTCGGCCGCGCTCGCACGTCTTTTTCCCCATAGGCGTCGTTTCTTAACGAGTGCGACGCTACCCCTGGCGACGTTCAGCAAAGGTGCGTCATGCGCTTCCAGACTCTCGCCCTGACCGGGCTTCTCTCCCTCGCGGCCCTGGGCGCCGGCACCGCTGCCTCGCAGGCGCAGGACAGCTACGTCATCCGCAGCTACAAGGACGGCCAGGGCCTCGCGATCCGCGTGCGCCCGCGCAGCTGGCTCGATGCCGGCAACGTGGTCGAGGCGAATTCGGGCGCGACCGGCAACCCGGCCACCAACCCGCACTTCATCACCGCCTCCTACCTGAACTCGCCGCCCTACATCGCCAACCGCGAGCGCTTCGGCGGCGCCGGCATCCTGCCCGACCCGATCACCAACGGCCCGTTCATCGGCGCCCGCCGCACCGCCGTCACGGTGGACCTCTCCGCCGTCGACTACCTTGACCCGACCTCGCCGCTGTCGCGGGCCCGCTACGGCTACTGAGCCTGGCACCGCATCCGGACATGCGACGGGCCCCGAAAGGGGCCCGTTTCCGTTTGGGGTCTTCGCCGATCGATGTCTCGCCCTCCGGGTTGTCCCGGGACCGCGAGATGCCAGGAGCGCCGGACCGATCGGAAGAGGAGAGGGGCGGGGAGCCTACCGCTCCTCCGCCTTCACCCACTTGATCACCTGCGGCGGTTCGTAGGCGCGGATCCGCGCCACGAGGTCCGCCGGCTCGGTGCCGACGATCAGC
The DNA here is from genome assembly GCF_001043895.1 of Methylobacterium indicum. GTDB lineage: Bacteria > Pseudomonadota > Alphaproteobacteria > Rhizobiales > Beijerinckiaceae > Methylobacterium > Methylobacterium indicum. The sequence continues at coordinate 6,222 of NZ_JTHF01000164.1, read as the reverse complement.
ATCCCCCGGTGCGGCTCGCGCACGAAGCCTTCCCGGACGACGGAATCGAGGAAGCCGAGCAGCCCGTCGTAGAATCCGCCGGCGTTGAACACCGCGAGCGGCTTCCTGTGGTAGCCGAGCTGGGCCCAGGTCCAGACCTCGAACATCTCCTCGAAGGTGCCGAGGCCCCCGGGGAGCGCCACGAAGCCCTCGGCGAGGTCGGCCATCATCGCCTTGCGCTCGTGCATCGAGGCGACGACGCGCAAATCGGTCAGGCCGAGATGCGCGGTCTCCTTCTCGACGAGGGCCTTGGGCATGATGCCGGTCACCCGGCCGCCCGCCGCCAGCGCCCCGTCGGCCACCGCCCCCATCAGCCCGACCTTGCCGCCGCCATAGATCAGCTCGATCCCGGCCTCGGCGAAGTGGCGCCCGAGCGCGGTCGCCGCCTCGCGGTAGAGCGGGCGGGCCCCGTCGCTGGAACCGCAGAACACGCACAGGCGCATGGTGGTTCTCCCTGTCGATCGGAAATCGGGATCGGCTTGAGCATCATCCCATCCACGACCTCATCCCGAGGTGTCGGTCGATTGAAGATCGATTCACCTCGAAGGAGGGCTCCACGGATCGCGAGACTTCTGGAGCCTTCCTTCGAGGCCTGCTGACGCAGGCACCTCGGGATGAGATTGCGGGAGGGAGCGACCCCTCTCAGCCCGCCTGCGCCTGCAGCTCGCGCACGATGGCGTCGCCCATCTCGGTGGTGCCGACCGCGTTGGTGCCCGGCCCGGCGATGTCGCGGGTGCGGGTGCCGGCGGCGAGCGTGCGGGTGATGGCGCTCTCGAGCTGGTCGGCGGCCTCGAGCAGGCCGAAGGAGTAGCGCAGCGCCATCGCCAGCGAGCCGATCATGGCAATCGGGTTGGCGAGGTTCTGGCCGGCGATGTCGGGCGCCGAGCCGTGGACCGGCTCGTAGAGGGCGCGTCGGGTGCCGTTCTCGACCGCGCCGAGCGAGGCCGAGGGCAGCATGCCCAGCGAGCCGGTCAGCATCGCGGCCACGTCCGACAGGATGTCGCCGAACAGGTTGTCGGTGACGAGCACGTCGTATTGCTTGGGGTTGCGGACGAGCTGCATGGCGCAGTTGTCGGCCAGAACGTGCTCCAGCCCGACGTCGGAATACTGCTCGGCGTGGAGTTTCGTCACGGTCTCCTTCCAGAGCACGCCGGTCTTCATGACGTTGTGCTTCTCGGCCGAGGCGACCTTGTTGCGGCGCTTGCGGGCGAGGTCGAAGGCGACCGCGGCGATCCGCTCGATCTCGCCGGTGGTGTAGATCTGGGTGTCGATCGCGCGCTTCTGGCCGTCCTCGAGGGTCACGATCTCCTTCGGCTCGCCGAAATAGACGCCGCCGGTGAGCTCGCGCACGATGACGATGTCGAGGCCCTCGACCAGCTCGCGCTTGAGGGCGGACGCCTCGGCGAGCGCCGGGTAGCAGATCGCCGGGCGCAGGTTGGCGAACAGGCCCAGATCCTTGCGCAGGCGCAGCAGGCCCGCCTCGGGGCGCTTGGCATACGAGACGCCGGCCCATTTCGGCCCGCCGACGGCGCCGAACAGCACCGCATCGGCGGCCTTGGCCCGGTCCATCGCGGCTTCCGAGAGCGGCACGCCGTGGGCGTCGATCGCCGCGCCGCCGACGAGATCGGTCTCGGTCTCGAACTGCGCGATGCCGGCGCGGGTGAACCAGGCCAGGACCTTGGCGACTTCCTGTGCCACCTCGGGGCCGATGCCGTCGCCGGGCAGGAGCAGGATCTTATGCGTGGCCATGGCGTGGATCTTTCAAACCGGGAAGAGAGGGGAGGGCGGGGGGCGGTCCCCCCGCGGGAATCGAGGGATGTTAAGACTTGCGGGCGACGGTGAAGCGGGCGGCCTCGCACAGCGTCGCGGCGGCCTCGCCCCAGGGCTTGAGCGCGGTCTCGCACTCGCCCACCAGGCGCTCGCACTCGGCACGCGCCCCGTCGAGGCCGAGGCGGTCGACCAGGGTCGCCTTGCCGGCATCCTTGTCCTTCCCGGTGCGCTTGCCCATCGCCTCGGACGAAGCCTCGCGGTCGAGGATATCGTCGGCGACCTGGAAGGCCTGGCCGAGCGCGCGGCCGTAGGCGAGAAGCGCGCGGCGCTCCTCGGGCGAGGCGCCGCCGACGAGCGCGCCGGCATCGACCGAGAAGGCCAGGATCGCGCCGGTCTTCATCGCCTGGAGCTGGAGCGTGGCGTCGACGTCGAGATTGGCCGGGCCGAAGCGCCCCTCCGCCCCGAGGTCGAGGAGCTGGCCGCCGACCATGCCGCCGAGGCCCGAGGCGCGAGCGAGGCCGAGCACCAATTCGGAGCGGATCAGCGGATCGGCCTGCCAGGCCGGATCGGCGACGATCTCGAAGGCCAGCGTCTGGAGCGCGTCGCCGACCAGGATGGCCGTCGCCTCGTCGTACTTCTTGTGCACGGTCGGCTGGCCGCGGCGCAGGTCGTCGTCGTCCATCGCCGGCAGGTCGTCGTGGACGAGCGAGTAGCAATGGACCAGCTCGACGCCGGCCCCGGCGGCCATCGCGCCCTCGAACGGACCGCCGAGCATCCGGGCGGTCTCGATGGCGAGGAACGGGCGCAGGCGCTTGCCGCCGTTGAGCACGGCGTGGCGCATCGCCTCCATCAGCCGGGGCGGCCGGGCGATCTCGCCCGCCTGGACGCCGTCGCCGAGGCGCTCGGCGAGGAAGCCTTCGGTGCTCTTGGCGACGGCGGCGAGCCGCGCCGTGAAATCGCCTGCCTGCGGGTATCCTGTGGTGCCGGCCATCGTATTTTCCTGGGGACGGCCCGGCGTCGTGTGCTGCGGGGCCCGCGTTGACGTCATGGTGTCCTCGTATCGACGGGCACGCCGAGAGGAGGGTCGGATTCAGGAGCCGCGCGTCACGGCGGACCGCGACGGGGCTGGCCGGGACGGGAACGTCCTGCGGCCGCTGCGCCGCCTGGAGCCGACCCACGCGCCGGTCGCCGGCAGCGCGACGCGGGCCCGCGGGCGGCGGGTGCTGCGCGCCGTGCTCCTCGTGCCCGTCATGGCGGTCGTCCTCGTCCTGGTCCTGGCGCTCGTCTATCGCGCGCTGACCCCGCCCTCAACCCTGATGCTCGGCCGCTGGGTCACGCTCCAGCCGGTGAGCCGCATCGTGGTGCCGCTGGAGGCGATGGCCCCGGCCCTCGTCCAGGGCGTCGTCGCCTCCGAGGACCAGCGCCTGTGCCTGCATGGCGGCGTCGACTGGGACGCCCTGTGGAGCGTCGTCGACGACGAGGACGGCCCGAGCCGCGGCGCCTCGACGGTGACGATGCAGACGGTGAAGAACGTCTTCCTGTGGCCGGGCCGCTCCTACCTGCGAAAAGCCCTCGAGATCCCGTTGGCGCTGATGGTGGACGTGGTCTGGGGCAAACGCCGGACGATGGAGATCTACCTCAACGTCGCCGAGTGGGGGGAGGGGGTCTTCGGGGCCGAGGCCGCCGCCCGGCACTGGTTCGGCAAGTCCGCCCGCGACCTCACGAAGGGCGAGGCGGCTCTGCTCGTCGCCACCCTGCCGAACCCGATCCTGCGCAATCCGCGCCGGCCGACCCGGGCCCTGCGGGCGATCGCCAACCGCATCCAGGGGCGGACGGCCGGGATCGGCGCGCTGGCCCAATGCGTGCGGCCTTGAGCCGGCGAACCAGCCCACCCACCCGCGACTTTCCCTCGCGGTCGCCCGCAACGGGGCTGGCGCGGCGGCCTTTCCCCCCGTAACACGGCCGCGCCCGCCCGAGCGGCGCGGCCCTTGAAAAGGGAAGCACGATGTTCACTCTCGAGATCGACGGCACGGCCGTCGCCATCATCCGGTCGAACGAGGAGCGGGCCCGGGAGCTTCTCGAGGTCGAGGGCTTCCAGGACGACCTGCGCACCATGAAGAGCGACGGCCGCCCGCTGTGGACGGGCAAGGTCGAGTCGCTGAAGCTGCGCCCCGCGACCGAGGACGAGATCGAGACCTTCGAGGACTCGATGGACGACGAGGATTTCGAGGACGAGGACGAGCCCCGGGCCGCCAATGACAGCCAGGGCGAGACCGACGACGAGGACGAGGAGGACGACGTCGACATCCTGTTCCTGGTCGACATCGACGATGAGGACGAGGCGTAAGACGCAGCGCGGCCGGCGTCGCGCCGGCCGCATCGTTCGTATCCGAGGCCCGCTCCGTCGCCGGAGCGGGCCTTTTGTCTTACGCGCCGAGCTTGCGCTTGCGCTGGCCCAGCGTGCGCAGGCGCAGGGCGTTGAGCTTGATGAAGCCCGCCGCGTCGCGGTGGTCGTAGGCGACCGCTCCTTCCTCGAAGGTGACGAGGTCCTGGTCGTAGAGCGAGTTCGGGCTCTCGCGGCCGATGACGTGGACGCCGCCCTTGTAGAGCTTCAGCCGCACCGTGCCGGTGACCATCTCCTGGCTCTTGTCGATCAGCGCCTGGAGCATCTCGCGCTCCGGCGAGAACCAGAAGCCGTTGTAGATCAGCTCGGCGTAGCGCGGCATCAGCTCGTCCTTGAGATGCGCCGCGCCGCGGTCGAGGGTGATCGACTCGATCGCCCGGTGGGCCGGCAGCAGGATGGTGCCGCCGGGGGTCTCGTACATGCCGCGGCTCTTCATGCCGACGAAGCGGTTCTCGACGAGGTCGAGGCGGCCGATGCCGTTGGCGCGGCCGAGCTCGTTGAGCTTGGCGAGCAGGGTCGCGGGCGACAGCGTCTCGCCGTCGATCGAAACCGCGTCGCCGCGCTCGAAGCCGATGGTGATGATCGTCGGCGTGTCGGGCGCCTCCTCGGGGGAGAGGGTGCGCGAATAGACGTAGTCGGGCACGTCCTGCGCCGGATCCTCCAGCACCTTGCCCTCGGAGGAGGCGTGCAGGAGGTTGGCGTCGACCGAGAACGGCGCCTCGCCGCGCTTGTCCTTGGCGATCGGGATCTGGTGCTGCTCGGCAAACGCGATCAGCGATTCGCGGGAGCGGAAATCCCACTCGCGCCAGGGGGCGATCACCGTCACGTCGGGCTTCAGCGCGTAGTAGCCGAGCTCGAACCGGACCTGGTCGTTGCCCTTGCCGGTGGCGCCGTGGGACACGGCATCCGCCCCGACCCGCTCGGCGATCTCGATCTGCTTCTTGGCGATCAAGGGCCGCGCGATCGAGGTGCCGAGCAGATAGATGCCCTCGTACTGGGCATTGGCCCGGAACATCGGGAAGACGTAGTCGCGGACGAATTCCTCGCGCAGGTCCTCGATGAAGATGTTCTCGGGCTTGATGCCGAGCAGCTCCGCCTTCTTGCGGGCCGGCTCCAGCTCCTCGCCCTGGCCGAGATCGGCGGTGAACGTCACCACCTCGCAGCCGTAGGTGGTCTGGAGCCACTTGAGGATGATCGAGGTGTCGAGGCCGCCCGAGTAGGCGAGCACGACCTTCTTCACGCGCTTCTGGGGCTGGTCGGACATGCGGATCGGGCCTCGAGCAAAAAGGGAACTGAGCGAACGCGCCGGGGCTTAACAGCCCGGCCCGGCCGCGTGCAACCGCGTTGCCAAACTCCTCGCTCCGGCCCGTGGCGATGCGACGCCCGGACCGGCGCTTGTGAGTGGGGCGCGCGGACGCGAAGGTGCCGGCTCAGCCATACGGAGGGGTGCGATGCCGCGCCGGCCTACGCTCGAATTCTGGTTCGAGTTCGCATCGACCTATTCGTACCTCGCCGCGATGCGGATCGAGCCGCTCGCCGAGGCGGCCGGGGTCACCTTGCGCTGGCGCCCGTTCCTGCTCGGGCCGGTCTTCGCCGCGCAGGGGTGGACCTCCTCGCCGTTCAACCTCTACCCGGCCAAGGGCCGCCACATGTGGCGGGACCTCGCCCGCGAGGCGGCCCGCCTCGGCCTGCCGCCGGTGGTGCGGCCCGAGAGCTTTCCCCAGAACAGCCTGGCGGCGACCCGCGTCGCGGTCCACGGCGCCGAGGAGCCGTGGATCGGCGCGTTCGTCCGGGCGGTCTACGACGCCGAGTTCGCCCGCGGCCAGTCGATCGCCGAGCCCGCCGCCGTCTCGAACCTCCTCAACGGCCTCGACCTCGACGGGCCGGCGCTCATCCGCGCCTCGACCCAGGAGCCGGTGAAGGGCCGCCTGCGCTCGATCGGCGAGGAGGCGAAGTCCCGCGGCCTGTTCGGCGCCCCGACCTTCCTCACCGAGGACGGCGAATTGTTC
>NZ_JTHF01000163.1 GCF_001043895.1 Methylobacterium indicum | reverse complement strand
ATCGCCGACGCGGTGGCGGCGGAGATCGCCGACGGAACGCTGCGCCCGGGCGACCGGCTGCCGCCGCAACGCGACTTCGCCTATGCCCGCGGCATCGCCGTCTCGACGGCGAGCCGGGTCTACGCCGAGCTGGCGCGACGCGGCCTCGTCCTCGGCGAGGTCGGGCGCGGCACCTACATCCGCTCCGACCTCGGCGCGCCCGAGCCGATCCGGCCGGAGCCGCCGCCGGCCGCCCTCGACCTCCAGCGCACGATGTCCCGCCTGCCCGAGCAGGAGGCCCTGCTCGCCGAGACCCTGGCGGGGCTCGGGCGCGGCGCGACCGATGCGGCGCTGACCCAGTACGGTCCGGCCGGCACGCCGCAGGCGCGGGGCGTCGCCGCCCGCTTCCTGGCGCACGAGGGCTTCGTGCCCGATCCGGCAGGCCTCCTGTTCACCGGCAACGGGCGCCAGGCGCTGGCCGCCGCCCTGGCGACGCTCGCCCCGCCGGGGGAGCGCATCGGCTGCGAGCCGCTGACCTATCCGGTGGTCAAGGGCATCGCGGCGCGGCTCGGCATCGCCCTCGTGCCGCTCCCCCTCGACGGCGAGGGCGTGCGGCCGGAGGCCATCCTCCAGGCGCACCGCGCCGCGCCGCTGAGCGGGCTCTACCTGCAACCGACGCTGCAGAACCCGCTCGGGCTGACGATGGGCCCCGGGCGCCGGGCCGAGATCGCCGCGGTCCTGGCGCAGACGGGGCTCACCCTCGTGGAGGACGCCGTCTACGGCTTCCTGCGCGAGACGACTTCCATCGCCGCCCTGGCGCCCGAGCGCACCATCCTGGTCGACAGCCTGTCGAAGCGCGTCATGCCGGGCCTGACCGTCGGGATGATCGTGAGCCCGCCCGAGATGGCGGATCGCCTCGCGGCCTCGGTGCGCCAGGGCGGCTGGAGCGCGATGGGGCTCGCGCTCGCCGCCGGCACGCGCTGGATGGAGGACGGGTCGGCCGCCCGGCTCGCCCGCGCCAAGCGGATCGACGCGGCCGAGCGGCAGGCGATCGCCCGGACCTGCCTCGCCGGCCTGCCGGTGACGGGCGACGCGGCGGCCTACCACCTTTGGCTCGCCCTGCCGGAGACCTGGCGGGCCGAGGCCTACGCCGCGGCCGCCCTGCGCCGGGGCATCGCGCTCATCCCGGCCTCCTCCTTCGCGGTCAGCCCGGGCCATGCCCCGAACGCCGTCCGGCTCGCCCTCGCGGCGCCGGCACGGGCCGATCTCGCGCGGGCCCTCGATTCCTTGCGCCGCCTCGCCCTCGCGGGGGACGATCAGGTCGTCGAGTAGGCGCGGGCCTTCCCGGCCGCCGGGCCCGTCCGCCGCCGGCCCGCCGTCACTGCGACAGGCGGACCGGCTGGTCCTTCGCCGGGCCGACGCCCGACGGCACCGGCACGGCCGAGGAGGTGTAGTTGGCGTTGATCATCAGGTTGGCGCTGCCGAAGGTGCGGATCGAGCGCGCCACCACGACCGTCCAGGGCGACTGGTCGGCGATCCGATTGCCGTATCCGCTCACCGTGAGGCTGGCATTCGGCAGGTAGATCGTGCCGACGATCTTGCGGGCGTTGTTGGTCGAGATCCCGAAGTCGCCGAAGTAGCTGCGGTCGGTGATCAAGGCGAAGCCCGCATAGGGTCCGCTCTTGCGGCCCTCGATCTCGAGCTTGGCCATGCCGATGACCTGGGCCGACAGCAGGCCCTTGAAGATCAGCACGACGTCGGTGCCGGTGATGGTGGATTGCCCGAGGAGGTTGAGGATCGGGCCGACGAAATAGTGCTCGCCGGGCCGGAGCACGATGGTCGTCATCCCCAGCAGGGTCAGCTCGCCGCAATGGACGCCGGGATTGAGGTAGGTGGTGCCGCTGCCGATGTTGAGCGTGAGCACGTCGTCGCATACGAGCGGCACGTCGATGCGCATCTTGGCGAAGGGATCCGCCATCGTCGGCGCGTCGGTGACCGGGACCGGGCGCACCGGGCCGGTGGCGCTGCCCGACGCCCGCACCTCGCCCGCCCACAGGGCCGTGGCCGCCCCCGCCGCCAGGTTGGCGTTGCTCTGGACGAGGCAGTCGTTGGCGGTGATCGCCGAGTTGTCGCTCAGGCCGACGGCGACCGGCGCGCCGAGGCCGACGGAGTCTTGGGAGCCCAGCACGCAGAGCGGCTTCCGCGCGGTGCGGATCGCCGTCGCCTTGGCCTCGATGGTCCAGCCGCCCGGCGGCAGCATGTTGCGGAAGAACGAGGCCCGGTGCCCGGTCTGCAGCACCGTCACGGTGCGGGCGGCGGTATCGACGGTCGCGCTCGACGTGATCGTCCAGCGCAGGCGCAAGGGAGCGGCCATCCCGTCCGCGGCGAGGCGGACCCGCTCCGCCGTGGCGGAGGATTGGTCGACGCCGAACTCGCCCGCGCCCTGGATCGCCGCGGCATCGACGTAGCTCTGCAGCTTCGACTTCGCCAGCATCACCTCCGAGACCTCGGCGACGCCGACCGCCGCCATCGCCAGGATCGGCAGCAGCAGCCCCAGCACGACGATCACCGAGCCGCGCCGGCAGCGCCGGAAGCGGACGAAGAGGGACGGGGCGGGATTCGGGCGGAACGTCATCGTGCGGCAGGCGGCTACTCAAGTTGTAGAAGAAAGACACTGCTATCGACAGTTGTCTCCCGGCTTCCACAACGTCAGCTTCGCCCATCTCTGCCGGTCGAGTCCGAACAAAAGCCTAACGCCTTCGCCCGCTCGTGGTCTTACGAGGTTACGTGTATTCCGCCCTGTGCCCGGTATTGGTGGATCCGGCGCGGCGATGCGGGGCCGCGCCGGGTTCGTTCGCCTCAGGCGGTCACGTCGTGCTCGATCGCCCCGAAGATCGAGTGCCCGCCGGTATCCTTCATCTCGACCCGCATGCGGTCGCCCGCCGTCAGGTAGGGCGTCCGGGCCCAGCCGCCGGTCAGGACCTCGGCGGCACGGGCTTCGGCCAGGCAGGCATAGCCCGCCCCGCCCTCGGCCGTGGCCCGGCCCGGCCCGCCGTCGATGCCGCGGTTCGAGACCGGACCGGCGCTGATCAGCGTGCCGGCGCCGAGGGCGTGGTGACGCGCCGCCTCCGCCACCAGACCGACGAGGCCTTGAGCGACGAGGCCTTGAGCGACCAGGCCCTGGGTCATGTCGGCGCCCGCGTCCGGGCAGCCGAGCGCCTTGCCGTTGCGGCTGACGAGGAGCGGGCGGTGCAGCGTACCGTCGCGCCAGGCGCCCTCCAGCTCGTCGGGCGTCACCGCCACGGGGGCGAGACTGGCGGCGAGCGCCGGTGCCTCGGCGCCGTCGAGGTCGAGTCCATCGGGCCGCAGGCGGTCGTGGCGGATCACCTCCGCCACCAGCGTCACCAGCCGGATCGCGCCCTCGGCCTTGGCCATCCCGGCGCCCCGGGCGAGGTCGCCGGTGATCACCGCGAGGCCCGCCGACAGGTCGAGGGAGGCGGCGGGATCGTCGGCGGCGAGCGGCTCGCGGGGGCCCAGGAACCCGTCCGAGGGGGCGTGGCGCAGGCGGCCCGCCTCGCTCCCCGCCGCCTCGGCGCCGGCGGCTTGGCGCAGCAGGGCCGGGTAGCCCGGCCAGGCGGCGGCGTGCCGGCGGGCATAGGCGCGGGGCAGGGGAGCGGCGCAATCGTGCTCGTGGAAGCGGAACGAGGGCACCGAGCCGTGCTCGAGCTGCTCGGCCAGGGCCGCGAGGGCCGGGGCATAGCGCTCCCAGTCGTCGAGGGCCCGCTGGAGCGTCGGTACCACGATGAAGGCGTCGGTGGCGCGAGTCAGGTCGCGCGAGACAACGACGAGGCGGCCGTCGCGGCCGTGCTTGAGGCTGGCGAGCTTCATTCGGCGTCCCTCCTGTCGCCCGCTGTTGCGGGCGTCCGAGCCTGCCGAGACGGCAGGCCCGCGGCCCGGTTCGTCGGGCGCGGCGTTCCATCATGGACCGCCCCGGCCGCGGAGGCTACGGCCGGGGAGGGGTTCCCTTCCGTCAGATCGTCCCGTGGACGAGGCCGTGGATGAAGCCGAGCTTGGCGATGACCGGCGGCGCCAGCACGAAGGGGTAGAGGTCGCCCTGGCCCATCGCCCGGTTGACGCTGTTCAACGCGAACACGAAGGGCAGCCAGGCGGCCACGATCTGCTCGATGCCCTGCGCCTCGTAGGGGTCGAAGTCGATCCGCGCCGCGAGCTCGCCGCCCGCGTCGAGGAGCGGGTGGACCTGCATCCCGAAGGCGCTCGCCATCTCCAGCGTGTCGACGATGTGCAGGTAATGCGCCCAGGTCTCGGCGAAATCCTCCCACGGATGGGTGGTGGCGTAGGCCGAGACGTGGGTCTCCTGCCAGTTGGCCGGCGTACCCTGCTCGTAGTGGCGCTGGAGCGCCGCGTTGTAGTCCTGCGAATCGTCGCCGAACACCGCCCGGCAGGCCTCCAGCCTCCCGGCATCGCGCACCAGAAGGTCCCAGTAATGGTGCCCGACCTCGTGGCGGAAATGCCCGAGCAGGGTGCGGTAGGGCTCGCCCATCTCGCGCCGGCGCTTCTCGCGCTCGGCGTCGTCGGCCTCGACGAGCGCGATGGTGATGACGCCGTTGTCGTGACCGGTCATCACCTTCGGGCCCTGATTCTCCGGCGGGTCGGCCAGGAAGTGGAAGATCAGGCCGTGCTCGGGATCCTCGGCCCGGGTCTTCAGCGGCAGGTTCCAGCGCAGGAGGCTATAGAAGAGCCGGTGCTTGGCGAACTCCATCTCGCGCCACTTGGCGAGGTATTCGGGGTTCGAGACGTCGGGAATCGTGCCGTTGTGGCGGCAGGCGAGGCAGAAGGCGTCGCCGGAGCCCGGCGGCACCAGCCAGTTGCAGGCATCGTGCACCGCGTTGGCGCAGAACCGGCTCGGCCGGTCCGGCACCGCGAGCGGGCTCCAGTCCTCGCCCCCGGCCGGCGCGAGCGCGGAGAGCGTGCGGGTCTCGGGCAGGTAGGCGAGGGTGTGGCCGCAGCGCTGGCAGGCCCGGTTCTCGAAATACAGGATATTGCCGCAGGACTGGCACTGGAACAGTTTCATCGGGCTCTCCACCGGGCGCGACCGCCCGCCGCACGGTGCAACGAACGTGCTAGGGGTGCGGGGGTTGCGATGCTGCCTTGTCCGGCGCCTCGATGTCGTGGTCCGGCCGGCCACTTCGGTGTCCGTGAGCTACGCGGCCTGTCGAAGGACGCCTGCCATGTCCTCCAGATCCTCGATCAACCCGGCGAGGTCCGTGGGCGAGATCGCGACGCCCAGACCACCATGCACGATCTCGTTCCGGACCCGCGCCAGCGACCTCAGGCGGCGAGCATCGTCGTCGTCGAGGTAACCTTCTTGAACCAGGACCTGAACGGCCTGAATCGGCGAGAGAGGCTTGGCCGGGCCGATGCCGTGCCGGTCCACGACCAGGCGGGCGATGGCCTCCAAGGTGGCCCATCCCATCACCAGCGCCGCACGTCCGTGGCCGGTCTCGTCCAGGGCACGAACCTCGGTGATGCTCGACGCGATCTCCTCGACGGTCGACGGAGGGGTCGACGGGTCGGGCGGATCGGACGTGTTCGCGTAGAACACGCGAAAGGACCATCCGGGTTGTTCGGACACCCTCTGGGCAATCTCGGCCAGCCGCGCGTTGCGGGCGAGGCTGCTTCGCGTCGTGATCGCAATCATCACTCCGCCCTCGGGCGTGATCATCATGGCGTCGGGTTCGTAATCCTCCGCGAAGTCGGGGACCGCCGCCTTCGGCGGTGGCGCATGGAACGTCCAGCCGCGACGCTCCGCGTCCTTCCGCAGGCTGTCCAGCAGGCGGCGCGTCTGATGCGCGAGATCGTCGTCGGACGACACTTGGACGGTCATGGCACTCGCCTCCAACCGGTACCGTCATCGACCATCACATAGAGAACCGGGCGGTTCGCGGCGGCGGCCCGCTGAAGCGTGTCCGTGAGAGATCCGAACTCCACATACACGTCCGGCTCGAATTTCTGCACGATCACCCTTTCAACCACCTGATCGTCTGGATAGACGATGCCCCACATCCCATCGAGGATGGGCTTCACGATGTTGTCGATGTCGCCCTGCATGGGTTCGGGCGGAAAGTAGAAGATCGTCACGGACAAGGGTCGTCTGTCCAGAAAAGTAAATTCCCGGCTTGATGCGATCCGGTCTCTTGCAGCCTCGCCGATCGTCGACTTCCAGGCTTCTCTCGCCTTGCTGGAGGCCTGAAGCGAACGAGGTGTCCGCTGGATCACGAACTCGAGCGGGAAGGGAACGGCAAGATCATCGTCCAAGTCGTCCCTTCGCGGGTCGTCCATTCGGCAGCCGAACCGTGCATGAGCGATCGGACGTGTCTGCGTCCCGGGCTCAGCCTATCATCGCCCGCAGGGCAGGTCACCGGGAAGCCAGGCTCATGGCGGACACCCATGCCCCCCACGCCCTCACACCCCATCGGCGAAATCCCCTATCACCGGAGGCGCGAACACGAACCGGGCCGCCAGATGCCCGCGCGATGAGGAGATGCCGATGGCGATGAACGGGGCCGAGAGCCTGGTGCGCACCCTGGTGGCGGGGGGCGTCGAGGTCTGCTTCACCAATCCGGGCACCTCGGAGATGCACTTCGTCGCCGCCCTCGACCGGGTCGAGGGGATGCGGGCGGT
>NZ_JTHF01000162.1 GCF_001043895.1 Methylobacterium indicum | reverse complement strand
TAGGAGAGTGTCGTTGCCGCCATTCGCGAAGACGTAATCGATGCCAGTCCCGCCGACGAACCGATCATCGTAGGCCGAGAGCCCCCATTGTTCGATAGAGACAAACGTATCGCCAGCGGCGTCTCCCGTGTTGTTGTCGGGGTTCAGCAAATCAACAACAATTGCTGAAGTTGCGGCGCTATAGTCGACGGTATCAAAGCCCTGTCCTCCATCATGACTGTCAGATCCGGCGCCGCCGACGAAAATATCATTCCCGTCAAGCCCGTCATATATGTCATCTCCGGCATCGCCAGTGAATTTATCATTTCCAAATCCCCCTGTCATAATATTAGATAGTGTATTACCAGTTCCTGTAAAATCCGAGTATCCGTCGTATGTAAGGTTCTCGACGTTGGTTCCAAGGGTATAGTTTTTAAGGTACGTCTTGACTCCATCAATGCCAGCATCAGCTGTTTCGAAAATCACATCACCATCCGAATTCGCGTAGTAGATGTCATTCCCGTTTCCACCGGTCATGGTGTCGTCTCCGCCGCCCCCGTCGAGAAGGTCGTCGCCGTCGTCACCACTCAGTTCGTCGTTGCCGGTACCACCATCTATCTGGTCGTCTCCCTCACCTCCATTAATCTTATCGTTCCCACCAGCCCCCTGCAGAATGTCATCCTCTCCGAGACCGTCAATGGTTTCATCTAGATCAGTTCCAACTATACGATCGCGCCCTGTATCCCCCCGGAGAAGCGTTGATGAGCCATCGGAGAATTTAAGTCTGATGCTCTCACGAGGAGCGACGAACGGCTGACCAGATTTCGCGATTTCGCTTTCGTAGCTCGATTTTGCGCCCGTATAGGCATCGATAGATCCTTGTTGGAAGGTTCCCCAGCTGTATTCTGGATCATAATTGGAGAACGACCTGGGGAGACTTTGGTCAGTGAATACTAATTCCCCTGTTGTCTGACCGGGAAGGCTGATACTGAAGTCACCAGCGACGCTGCCCGCTGTATCAAGAGTACCCCTAGCATAACCTAGGAATAAGCTGTCTCCTGAAGCAGTGGTGAGGACCATGTCGCCCGACCACGCCTCGACTTTTCTTTTTTCTTCCTTTCCAGAAACGTAAACAGTGAATTCATAGACGTCATCTAAGTGTCGATCCCATACAAATTGAACATCTTTTGATGTTAGATCCATAAATTTAACCCTGGTGATTCCAGAGCCAGAGTATTGATAACCTCCATTTGTTATTGTTTGCCGCTCGATATAGTCATGTCCCCATCCTGACGACAGTTGAATTTCAATGTCGGCAGGATTTCCAACCGGCATAAAATTCACGCGAAAATCATAATAATCATCGCCAGCTCCGCCGACAATTATGGCGTCGTTTTCTCCGCCTACAATATAATCTGAGTCTGCGCCGCCATACGCGTATTCCTTATCTGATCCGCTTTTTGATTTGGCGCCTAGGTCGATATAATCTGCGCCAGCCCCTCCATAAATGTTGTCGAAGCCTTTGTTACCAAAAATTTTGTTATTTGCTTCGTTGCCGATTAGAAAATCATCTCCACTTCCACCTCGGGCCTCCTCAATGATGGCCCCATTTGCAATTGTATAGCCCCCAGCAACACGATCGCCGCTTTTTGTGAGTACGGACGAGAAAAAACCTGCGGAATGATAATCCTTTCTTAGTATCTGATCCTGTGTCTTTTGGCTTAGTTTTGAAAATGATCCACTGTTTTTTACCTCGTCAAGAAGTTCTGAGAGAGATTTTGCATCGTTGTTCAAGTCGAGTGTCGCACTGTTCAGATTGACTAGAACGTTATTGGATCCATCATAGTGAATTTTATCGGTTCCGCCGCTGTCCCATATCGAGTAGTATGCTCGACCGACTGATATCGTCCCATCGTCGCCATTTAGGTCCAGAGCGGCAGATCTAGCATCTGTGAGGGCGTAAGCAGTGTCCGATGTATAGGTCGTTGCCGTGCCGTACATTCGCTGAAGCGCCGCAATGTCAAGGGCCATGGGCGTAACCGGGAGGCCATAGTCCGAATTGGCCTGGATCCCGTCTATCGTAGAGATGTCGTAAGACATCACTGTGCCGAGAGCGGTCCATGGCGGAGGTGAATTTTGGTCTGTGCCTACCGTATATAAATTGTTACGAGAAAATGGATGAAAAAGGCCGAGAGCATGACCTAATTCGTGAACGAAGGTGTAAAGCCGATCTGAACCACCCCCTTTCTCAGCCACAGTTTGCATCTCTGGTATGTTTGTGGCAAAGCCTGCATTCTGAGGATCGTTGTTAGGAAACCTCCAATATGCATATTCTTTATTGCCCGTATAATCTCCAACTAAATAATTTGCATCTATGTCATCATTGAATTCAAATTTAACTTTCGCATAACGTGAATACAAATTAGCTGTGTCTTGGATTTGCGATCGCCATTCTTGTGGTATTCCAGCATAGGCTGTTTCGTAGGTAGGGGACCAATTATATGTACTAAATCTATCTACTTCAGCCTGATTGTTGGCATCGAGAAAATTGACAGTTATAGTGCCTGACCAGACGCGAAATACTTTTCCTTCCAGGGGACGAAGGATTTCCAGGCCTGACGGATTTACATTCTGTGCGGTTGCCATGATCTTATCCTGTTTACGCGAGAATTGTGATTGATTAGATCTGTTTGTTTACTGTTCGAGCTGCTTATAAACTCCATTATCTGGAAGGTATTTATGATAAGCTAGTAGTTATTGGGTGATGAAGGTGCGGGTCGAGATCCTTGGTGGACGGCATGCTTCGATCATAGCTCCCAGGACGGCCTACTGCGCGTCGCTCAACGTTATCGCTCCCCGTATCCGAAAATGCCAGCGATATAGATTTGATTTAAAGCGCTAACTGATTTTAAATACATAAAATTTTACCCAATTTTTTTGGTAATTACATTGACATCAAGTATGGATCTTGGTCCTGCTTCCCTCAGGCGGTGAGTCCGGTCAGCCGATCATCTTCGGCTGCATGTCGCGGCTGGTCACGGCCACCCGGTCGCGTCCGCCCCGCTTGGCCGTACCCCTCAATTGTTATCCCTACTACGCTTCACAGTAGGAGTGAGGAGATTGGCTGTATTGGTCTCACCAGAAGACTTTATTTTCCTGGTGGAGCCTGGCGGTTTTTTAGCTGATTTTTGCAACGACGCGGCCAAGACCGACATAGTGTCGTCGTCCTTGGCCGCGGGTTCGGGTTGTTCCAGGATCAAGGGACGGCTTGGCGTCGCTAGTGCATTGACGCATT
>NZ_JTHF01000161.1 GCF_001043895.1 Methylobacterium indicum | reverse complement strand
AAGGACGCGATCGCCAAGGTCGAGGCGGCGCTGGCCCAGGCCGGCATCAAGGCCAACGGCAAGCCGATCTCGGTCTTCAATCGCACCGACGACGACGGCTTCCAGTACGAGGTGATGGTGCCGGTCGAGGCGGTGCCGAACCCGCGCCCGGCCGGCCTGCCCGACGACCTGCGCTTCGGCGCCACCCCGAGCGGCAAGGCCCTGCGCTTCACCCACAAGGGCCCCTACGAGGGCATCGACCAGACCTACGAGACGGTGACGGCCTATCTCGACGCCAAGGGCATCCTCGTCCAGGACGCCTTCGTGGAGGAGTACCTGACCCCGCTCGCGAGCCCGTCCGACGAGGCGCTGGAGGTCAACATCTACGCCCTGCCGAAATAGGGAGCGCCGGGCACTCCCTCCCCCGGACGACCGCGGCGGAAGCGGAGGCCGAGACAGGGGCGGGGGCCGAGCCCCGCTCCTATTTCATCGCCCGCACCCGGGCGAGGAAGGCGTCGTAGGTCTCCGGCGTCAGGATGCCGACGAGCTTTTCGCGGATGCGCCCGTCCGGGCCGATGACGAAGGTCTCCGGCACGCCGTAGACCCCGAGGTCGATGCCGACGCGGCCGGCCTCGTCGGCGCCGACGGCGCGGAACGGGTTGCCGTGGCGCCCGAGGAAACGACGGCCGTTCTCGGGCTGGTCCTTGTAGTCGATGCCGACGAGGTTCACCCCGTCGCGGGAGAGCCGCATCAGCATCGGGTGCTCGATCTGGCAGGGCGCGCACCACGACGCCCAGACGTTGAGCACCGTCACCTTGCCCTTCAGGTCCGCCGCCGTCAGGCCCGGCACCGCGGCGCCGTCCGCCGCCAGGCCGGGGACCGGCGGCAGGACGAAGTCGGGCACCTGCCGGCCGATCAGCGCCGAGGGGATGGCCGAGGGGTCGTAGCCCTTGGTGAGCAGCTTGCCGAGGAAGATGCCGGCGAGCGCCGCGAAGGCGAGGAGCGGCAGCAGGAAGATCAGCCGGGAGCGGCGCGGCGTCTCGTCGGCTGGTTCGGCCGCGTCGACCGGGTGCGGGGGAGCGTCGCTCACCGGGCGCCCCGCGCCAGCTCGTGCTTGAGGGGCTCCTTCGCCAGGCGGGCGAGCGCCCGTTCCTGCGCCCGCCGGTCGAGGATCGCGTGGGCGACGAGCCCGACGATCACCAGGGCGGTGAAGCCGTAGGCGCCGAGGATGAAGGCGGCGTGGGGTCCGAGATCCATGGTCAGGCTGCCTGCGGCGCCATCAGGGCGGCGTCGAGCCGCTCGGCTTCGAGGATCGTGAGCGTGCGCACGCGCCGGCGCAGGATCTCGGTGCGCATCGCCTGGAGATGCAGGGCGATACCGAGCACCGAGGCGGCGGCGATCATGACGAGCAGGGGATAGAGCATCGAGGCGTAGATGGTCGGCCCGCCCATCCGCAGGATCGAGGCCGGCTGGTGCAGGGTCGACCACCAGTTCACCGAGAACTTGATGATCGGCAGGTTGACCGCGCCGACGAGGGTCAGGATCGCGACCGCCCGGGCGGCCCGGCTCGGATCCTCGATGGTCCGCCACAGGGCGAGGAGCCCGCAATAGATCAGGAAGAGCACCAGCATCGAGGTCAGGCGCGCGTCCCAGACCCAGTAGGTGCCCCACATCGGCTTGCCCCAGAGCGAGCCGGTGACGAGGCAGATCAGCGTGAAGGCGGCGCCGATCGGGGCGGCGGCGCGCTGCGCCACGTCGGCCAGCGGATGGCGCCAGATCAGGGTGCCGAGCGCCGAGACCGCCATGGCGCCGTAGAAGAACACCGCCATCCAGGCCGCCGGGACGTGGATGTACATGATCCGCACCGTCTCGCCCTGCTGGTAGTCGGGGGGCACGACGAACCAGGTCAGGTACTGGCCGACCGCCAGCAGCACGACCGCGAGGCCCGCCACCCAGGGCAGCACGGCCCCGGACCAGCGCATGAAGTGGCCGGGCTGCGCCAGCCGGGTGAGGAGACCCATCGCCATGGTCGCGGTGTAGCCCGTGCGGGGCGGCGCGGGCAATGCGGACGAACGGCGCAGACGGGCGAGACGCTTCGGGACGGGCCGCACCGGAACGAAGCGTGGCGGTGCCGGTTATCGCTGCGACTTGTCGCAAGGCATCGGAGTACCGCCGCGATGTTGAAATGGGCGATCATCTTCTTCGTGATCTCGCTGGTGGCCGGCGGCCTCGGCTTCACCAACGTGGCGTCGGGCGCCCGCGGCATCGCGCGGCTGCTGTTCGGGCTCTTCCTGGTGATCGCAGTGGTGATCGTGATCGCGGCGGTGCTGATGGGGCAGGCGGTGTTCTAGCCGCCGCGCTCCCCCGGCGCGCGGCGTCGGGGGAGGGTGTCGCATGGCTTGCACGATCCGCACGGCAATGACGGACGATGCGGCGGGCATCAGCCGCGTCGTCCTCGCGGCGTTGCACGAGACCAACGCCCGCGATTACGGGCCCGAGACGATCGCGCGGATCGCCCGCGGCTTCACGCCGGAAGGAATCGCCGCGCAGCTCGCGGCACGGCAGGTCTTCGTCGCCCTCGACGGCGACCGCATCCTCGGCACGGCGAGCCGCGACGGCCGGGTGGTGCGCGCCGTCTTCGTCGCCCCCGAAGCGCAGGGACGCGGCATCGGCCGGTGCCTGATGGGCGAGGTCGACCGCGCCGCACGGGCGGCGGGCGTGACGACCCTGACCCTGCAATCCTCGCTGACGGCGGTGGGCTTCTACGCGCGGCTCGGGTTCCGGGCGACACGCGAGCACCGGCACGCGGAGGAACGGACGGTAGTCATGGAACGGGATGTTTCCACGACGGCATGACTGCCGCGCTCCTGCAGATACGCCCCGATTGCTGCAGCACATATTTTCGTATATACGAAAATATGGAGGATACGAACCATGACGTTCGTGTGGGACGAGCCGAAACGACAGGCAAACCTCACGAAGCACGGTTTCGACCTCGCGGATTTCGAGGATGCATTCAGCTTCGAGCGCTTCCTCACCATCGATGCCGCACAAAGCGAAACCGGACGTGCCAGATTCAAGCTGATCGGCACTTGGTACGGAGAGGACGTCGTGGTGGCGATCGTCTCTCCGTTCGGGTCGGAAGCCACCGCTGTCGTCAGCGTCCGCCGCGCCAACAAGACCGAGAGGGCCGCCTATGCCGTCCCATGACCGAGCACCCGGATACGTTCCGAACCCACTCTACTCGCAGGACGATTGGGATGAGGTCTCCGACACCCCGCCGCTGACGGGCGACGAGCTGGCGCGGGCGCGTCCGGGGCCCGACGGCATGCCGGACGAGATGGCGGCCGCGTTCCGGAGCCGTGCAGGCCGGCCAAGGTCGGAGACGCGGCGCGTTCCGGTGTCGTTGCGGATCGATCCCGAGATCCTCGAGACCTTCAAGGCCACCGGTCCGGGCTGGCAGACGCGCATGCACGAGGCGCTGGCCGAGGCGGCCCGAAAGCTGAGGGCGGCCTGAGCCTATTCCCCCCATCGCAACGCCGCCGCCGCCGCCAGCGTGCCGACCACCCCCGCCGCGAGGCTCAGCGCACCCAGGATCGCCAGCGGCGTCGCGAACGGCACGGTGCCGCCGAGCGCCGAGTCCGCCGCCGAGACGCCGAAGATCAGGGTCGGCACCATCAGGGGCAGCACCACCACGGCGAGGATCAGGCCGCCGCGGCGGATGGAGGCGGTGAGTGCCGCGCCGACGGCGCCGATGAAGGTGAGCGCCGGGGTGCCGACCAGCAGCGTCAGGCTGGTCGCCGCCATGCCGGTGGGGCTGAGCGCCACCAGGAGCCCGAAGAGCGGGGTCGCCAGCGCCAGGGGCAGGCCGGTGGTGAGCCAGTGCGCCGTGACCTTGGCCAGCACCAGGAGTTCGAGCGGCGCCGGGGCGCCGGAGAGGAGGTCGAGGGAGCCGTCCTCGTCGTCGGCCTGGAACAGCCGGTCGAGGCCGATCAGCGTCGCCAGCACCGCGGCGATCCACAGGATGCCGGGGCCGATCCGGGCGAGCAGGTTGAGGTCGGGCCCGAGCCCGAACGGCACCAGGGCGACGATCATCAGGAAGAACACCAGGGACAGGGCGCCCGAGCCGCCGATGCGGCCGGCGAGCCGCAGGTCGCGGGCGACCACCGCCAGGAAGGCGCGTCCCATCACATCACCTCGGAGAAGGGATCGGCAGCGGCCTCCGACCGGCCGGTGCGGAAGGCTTCGACCGACAAGTCCCGCGCCTTCTCGAGCCCGAGCGCCTGATGGGTGGCGGCGATGACGAGGCCGCCCCCCGCCAGGTGGGCCCGCATCAACCCGGCGAGGGCGGCCTGCGAGGCGACGTCGAGGGCGGCGGTCGGCTCGTCGAGGAGCCAGAGCGGCCGGCGGCAGACGAGGAGCCGGGCGAGCGCCACCCGTCGGCGCTGGCCGGCCGAGAGATAGGCCACCGGCAGGCCGGCCGCGTGGGCGAGGCCAAGACGGGCCAGCGCCGCGCGGGGTTCGAGGTCGGCATCCCCCAGGAGGTCGCGGGCGAAGGCGAGGTTCTCCTCCGCGGTGAGCGCGCCCTTCAGGCCGTCGCGGTGGCCGACGACGTGGAGGCATTCGGGGATGGTGCGCTCGCCCACTTCTTCGGCCACGAGCCGACCGGCCTCGGGCCGCAGCCGCCCGGCGAGGATCGCCAGCAGCGACGACTTGCCGGCGCCGTTGCGGCCGGTCACCGTCAGCGCCTCGCCGGCGGCCAGGGTGAAGGAGAGCCCGGCGAAGATGCGGCGGCCGGAGCGCCGGCAGGCGAGGTCCTCGGCGATCAGGCGCAAGGGCGGGGGTCCAAGGGAAAAGGCTCCAAGGGCAGAGGCTCCAAGGGCAGAGGCTCCAAGGGCAGAGGGCTCCGTGGGGCGGAGGGCTCCGTGGGGCAGGGGGCTCCGCGGGCGGGAGGGACCGCCCGCGTTTACGCTATGCCTGCCCCGGCGAGAATGACCGATTGCGCGGCCGAGAGACCCGTAGCGGCCAGTTTCGAAGTGTTCTATACGCATCCCCGGCTGCGCCGCGCGACCTTCAGAGGCGTCCAAACCGTCCTTCGCGCATCCCAGTCCGGGCACCCCCGGGGCGGCGCGCGCACCGTCCGATTCTCAGCCGCAAGGCGAGGGCGGGCGGCACACGGGTGTTTCGTGCGTGGCGATCCCTTGGCGTCAGGCACGATCGATCCCGTCAGCGCATCCGGCCGAACACTTCTGAGTGGCGCAGGTCCTGCCTGCGCCGTGTTCGACAACCCCTCGCGAGGACCACGCCGTGGCATCGATCGACAGCTTCAAGGCCCGCCAGACCCTTCAGGCCGGCGCCAAGACCTACACCATCTACGCGATTCCACAGGCCGAGAAGAACGGCCTGCCGGATGCGAGCCGCCTGCCCTTCTCGATGAAGGTGCTGCTTGAGAACCTGCTGCGCTACGAGGACGACCGCTCGGTCAAGAAGGCCGATATCGAGGCCGTGGTCGGCTGGCTCGAGAACCGCGGCAAGACCGAGGTCGAGATCGCGTTCCGTCCCTCGCGCGTGCTGATGCAGGACTTCACCGGCGTGCCGGCGGTGGTCGATCTCGCGGCGATGCGCGACGCCATGGTGGCGCTCGGCGGCGACCCGCAGAAGATCAACCCGCTGGTGCCCGTCGATCTCGTCATCGACCACTCGGTCATCGTCGACGAGTTCGGCACCCCGAAGGCGCTCGCCGACAACGTCGCGCTGGAATACGAGCGCAACGGCGAGCGCTACACCTTCCTGAAATGGGGCCAGTCGGCCTTCGACAATTTCTCCGTCGTGCCCCCGGGCACCGGCATCTGCCACCAGGTCAACCTTGAGTACCTGTCGCAGACCGTCTGGACGAAGCCCTTCGAGGGCCATGAGGTCGCCTACCCGGATTCGCTGGTCGGCACCGACTCGCACACCACGATGGTCAACGGTCTGGCCGTGCTGGGCTGGGGCGTCGGCGGCATCGAGGCCGAGGCCGCGATGCTCGGCCAGCCGCTGTCGATGCTGATCCCCGAGGTCGTCGGCTTCAAGCTGTCGGGCAAGCTGCCCGAGGGCACCACCGCCACCGACCTCGTGCTCACCGTCACCCAGATGCTGCGCAAGAAGGGCGTGGTCGGCAAGTTCGTGGAGTTCTACGGCCCGGGCCTCGACGACATGTCGGTCGCCGACCGCGCCACGATCTCCAACATGGCGCCGGAATACGGCGCGACCTGCGGCTTCTTCCCCGTCGACCAGAAGACCATCGACTTCCTGAAGGTCACCGGCCGCGCCGACGACCGCATCGCGCTGGTCGAGGCCTACGCCAAGGCGCAAGGGATGTGGCGTGACGCCCAGACCCCGGACCCGGTCTTCACCGACACGCTCGCCCTCGACATGGGCGACGTGAAGCCCTCGCTCGCCGGCCCGAAGCGTCCCCAGGACCGCGTTCTGCTCGACGGCGCCAAGCCCGGCTTCGCCCAGTCGATGGAGACCGAGTTCAAGAAGGCGGCCGACATCGCCAAGCGCTATCCGGTCGAGGGCGCGAACTTCGACATCGGCCACGGCGACGTGGTGATCGCCGCGATCACGAGCTGCACCAACACCTCGAACCCGAGCGTGATGATCGGCGCCGGGCTTCTCGCCCGCAACGCGGTGGCCAAGGGTCTGCGCTCGAAGCCCTGGGTGAAGACCTCGCTCGCCCCCGGGTCCCAGGTCGTCGCCGAGTACCTGGACAAGGCCGGCCTGCAGCCGAGCCTCGACGCGCTCGGCTTCAACCTCGTCGGCTTCGGCTGCACCACCTGCATCGGCAATTCGGGCCCGCTGCCGGCGGCGATCTCGAAGTCGATCAACGACAACGACGTGGTGGCCGCCGCGGTGCTCTCGGGCAACCGCAACTTCGAGGGCCGGGTGAACCCCGACGTGCGGGCGAACTACCTCGCCTCGCCGCCGCTCGTCGTCGCCTACGCGCTCGCCGGCTCGATGCAGATCGACATCACCACCGAGCCCCTCGGCACCGGCTCGGACGGCAAGCCGGTCTACCTGAAGGACATCTGGCCCTCGACCGCCGAGGTCCAGGAGTTCATCGAGGCCAACATCACCTCGACCCTGTTCAAGTCGCGCTACGCCGACGTGTTCGGCGGTGACCAGAACTGGAAGGACGTCGAGGTCACCGAGGCCGAGACCTTCGCGTGGAACGGCGGCTCGACCTACGTCCAGAACCCGCCCTACTTCGTCGGCATGGAGAAGACCCCGAAGCCGGTGGAGGACGTGGTCAATGCCCGCATCCTCGGCCTGTTCCTCGACTCCATCACCACCGACCACATCTCGCCGGCCGGCAACATCCGGGCGGCGTCTCCGGCGGGCGCCTACCTGCAGGAGCATCAGGTCCGGGTGCAGGACTTCAACCAGTACGGCACGCGCCGCGGCAACCACGAAGTCATGATGCGGGGCACCTTCGCCAATATCCGCATCAAGAACCAGATGGTGCGCGACGAGTCCGGCAGCGTGGTCGAGGGCGGCTACACCCTCTACCAGCCGTCGGGCGAGCGGATGTTCATCTACGACGCCGCGATGCGCTACGAGCAGGAGGGCACCCCGCTGGTGGTGTTCGCCGGCAAGGAATACGGCACCGGCTCGTCGCGCGACTGGGCGGCGAAGGGCACCAAGCTGCTCGGCGTCCGCGCCGTGATCGCCGAGAGCTTCGAGCGCATCCACCGCTCGAACCTCGTCGGCATGGGCGTGGTGCCGCTGGTGTTCCAGGGCGACGCCTCCTGGGCCTCGCTCGGCCTGAAGGGCGACGAGACCGTGACGATCGAGGGCCTGGCCGGCGAGCTGAAGCCGCGCCAGACGCTCACCGCCAAGATCACCTCGGCCGACGGCTCGGTGAAGGAGGTCCCGCTGACCTGCCGCATCGATACGCTCGACGAGCTCGAGTACTTCCGCAACGGCGGCATCCTTCCCTACGTCCTGCGCCAGCTCGCGGCGTAAGGACCGGACAGGGGCCGCTCCCACGGGGGCGGCCCTCCGCCGACCGGGCCCCGGCTGACGGGACCCGGGACCATCACCGGCGACGGGGGCCTTTTCCGATCGGGAAGGGCCCCTTTCGCATCTTCGGGAGACCCGCGCGATGAGCCAGGACGACAAGATCACCGGCCTGACCACCCTCTCGGCCCATCACGGCGAGATGATCGCCCGGCTGTCGGAGGCGCAGTCCGACGTCGCCGTGAAGCAGGTCGCCCTGCAGATGGCGGTGCGCTTCGTCGCCGGCATCCTGCGGGGCATCGATTCCGACCATTACCGCCACCAGCTCGGCAGCTACCTCGCCATGCTGGAGGACGCGCTGAACCGCGAGGACCCGGATTCCGACCTCGCCCGGCGGGTGCTCGAGACCGTCAAGGCGACGCTGGAGCCGGAAGAGGCCGAGGAGGAGTAGGGGCTCGTCCGGTCGCGCTGCCGTTTCGCCCACACCGCCTCCTGTGGCGTGTCCCGCGTCGCGAGGCGATCGGGCGGAAGCCGGTCTCGCGATCCTCCGCCCGTTCACGTGTGCGCGAGAGGAATGTCCGGCGCGGCGGGGCGAACCATAACGGGCGGGGCCCGGATCCCCAGGCCCATCTCCCGGAGTGTCCCCCATGCCCCTTCTCAGGACGATCGCAGCCGCCGGCCTGATGCTGGCCGCAGGCGGTCCCTTCGGCGCTGCCCTCGCTGCGCCGCAGGTCGAGCGCCTGCGCGGCACGATCGAACGCGTCGAGGGCGACGCGGTCACCATCCGCACCCGTGCCGGCACGACCGAGACCGTGCGGCTCGCCGCAGGGACGCGGGTGGCGCAGCTCGCCCCGGCGAGCCTCGACGACGTCAAGGACGGCAGCTTCATCGGCACCGCCGCCAAGGCCGGGCCGAAGCCCGGCGACCCGCCGGTCGCCCTGGAGGTCCTGATCTTCCCCGAGGCCCTGCGGGGCGCGGGGGAGGGGCACTACCCGTGGGACCGCCTGCCCGACGGTGCCGCCAGCGGCGCGGTCGAGACCAGCATGACGAACGGCACCGTCAAGGCGCCGGAGGTCGAGACGAGCATGACCAACGGGACTGTCGGGGCCCCGAGCGTCGAGACCAGCATGACGAACGGCACCGTCGCGGGCGCGCCCGGTGCCGGCCGCACCCTCACGGTCTCGTACAAGGGGCAGAGCCTCGCGGTCGCGGTGCCGCCGGGCACGCCGATCGTGCGGCTGGAGCCCGCCGACCGGGCGGTGCTGGTGCCGGGCGCCAAGGTCTTCGCCTCCGCGGTGCGCGACGGCGACCATCTGGAGGCGCGCAGCGTGTCGGTCGGCAAGGACGGCCTGACGCCGCCCATGTGAGGCTCACGAGACGAGAGCCCCTTGATGGGAGGCCTCCCGGTCCACCCAATCCGGTCTGGACGATGCCAGCCGGGTGACAACCGGACCGTGTGGACCCAAGGGCGTGCGACGCGTCGTCCGCGATCACCGGAGGGGCGGCGAGGGAGGCGACGGGCCGGGGGCCGACCCGTTCCTCCACTGTGCTAAACCCCGTCGGCTTAAAAGAGAATCGTCCGCGGCGCAGGATCTCGGACCTGTCGTCGCGGTCGGCGAATCGGCGTTGCCCGAAAATCGGGCGCAACTGCCCCCCTTGACGTGCGTTGTTCATGTCGAGCCGGCACCCCTGCCTCTCCATAACCTGCACGGGTACGGGCCCCGTGTATCGAACACCGCCCTCGTCTTGACGGAGCCGGGACTGTCGTCCCGTTGACGCGCCATGAAGCTGATTCCGAGCAATCACGCCGCGAGCTTCGGCCAGACGCACATCACGGCGTCTTCGCTCGCCGATGCGTTGCTGCTTGCCAAGCTCGGGCACGACCTGCGGGCGATGTACACGGATGTGAGCGACGCGCCGGTGCCGCGGGAACTCGACGCCCTGGTCGAGCAGCTGCACGCCGTGCTGGGCGACGACCCCGGATCCCGACGCTAGGCATTTGCGCCGCACGAGGAACCGTTCGGCGTCCGGACCCGATCGTGGGAGCGGGACTGTACCGTGGAAACGACATGACGGGCAGGAACACCCCCTTGCCGGTCGATCGTGCCTTGAGTGCGGGCGCGAAACAGTGTGGGGTGCGGCTCCCGAGCCGCCAGCCCCCCAGCCTCATGCCGCCGCTAACCTTCACCCGCCTCGCCCTTCCGCTCGCCCTGGCCTTCGTGGTCCTCGGCGGCGCGCCAGGCGCCGGCGCCGCCACGCCGCCCGCCCAGCCCAAGGAGGGGCCGGGAGGCCAGGGCTATGCCAGCGCCAGCGTGGTGAAACGGGTGCTCGGCCGCGCTGGAGCGGTCACGCTGGCCTATTACGGCAACGGCGCGGCTCCCGAGCAGGGACGCCCGGTGGCGGTGATGCTGCATGCCTGGGGGGCGGTGAACCCGCAGGCCTACGGCTCCTTCATCGAGCACCTCGCGCGCTCCGGCTACCTCGTGCTGTTTCCGCGCTTCCAGGAGGTGGGCCGCACCCGGCCGGTGGATGCGAGCGGCATCGCGGCCAACCTCGTCAAGGACGCGCTCGCCGAGCTCGCCGGCGACCAGGAAGCCAAGCCCGACACGACCCGCGTGGCGCTGGTCGGCCATCTCGCCGGGGTGCCGCTGGCAGCGAACCTCGCGGCGCATGCGCGGGAGACCGGCCTGCCGGTGCCACGGCTGATCTTCGGGGCGATGCCGGGCGGCATCGCCCGGGACGACAAGGCCCGGGGCATCGCGCTCCACGACCTCAACGCCATCGATCCCGCGACGCTCATCGTCACGGTGATCGGCGACCGCGACGCGCGGGCCGCCGACATCGCCGCCCGGCGGGTGATGCGCGAGGCGACCGCCGTGCCGACCGATCACAAGCTGATGGTCCGGGCGCTCTCCGACGACCACGGCTTCCCGGCGCTGTCGGCCACCCTGGCCTCGCCCGCCGGCGTCAACACGGCCTACGACGTCGCCCAGCTGAAGCTGCCGACCCCGGACCCGAAGCAGAAGCCGGCCCCGTTCAAGTGGTCCGCCGACATGACGCTGACCGGCGAGCAGACCGTCCTGGTCGGGCAGATCAACGGCGCGGGCACCGACAGCCTCGACTACCTCGCGGTCTGGAAGACCTTCGACATGGCGGCGGCGGCCGCCTTCTCGGGCCAGACCGCCACGAGCCTGAAGAGCAACCCGCGCTTCACCGACATGGAGCGCTGGAGCGACGGCTGGCCGGTGCGGCGGCTCTCCGTCGAGACCCCGCGCCCGCCGGCCCCGCCGAAGCCCGGAACGGCGGTCGCCGCGCCGGTCCCGGCCAAGCCGGCCGCCAAACCGGCCGCGAAGCCGGCGGGATCGGCCCGGGGGCAGTGAGCGGCCGGCCGACGACGGCGACCGGAACGGGTCCCGCCGTCGCGACCGCGCCCTGATGCGAAGGGGCGCCTCTTCCGCCGAGGCGGACGAGACGCCCCGCCGACGACAGAAGAAAAATCCGGAGGAGACCCGATGAAGCTGTTCTACGCCAAGGCCTCGCCCTTCGTCCGCAAGGTGCTGGTGGCCGCCCACGAGCTCGGCCTCGCCGACCGGTTGGAGCTGCTGCCAGCTGCCGCCCACCCGATCAACCGCGACGCCACGATCCGGGCCCAGAACCCGCTCGGGCAGGTGCCGACCCTGATCCTCGACGACGGCACCGCGCTCGCCGACAGCCGGGTGATCTGCGAGTACCTCGACCATCTCGGGCAGGGCGGCCTGTTTCCCGCGGCGGGGCCGGCCCGCTGGGCGGCGCTGACCGCGCAATCGACCGGCGACGGCCTGCTCGATGCCGCGCTGCTGTGCGTCTACGAGACCCGGGTGCGCCAGGAGGGCGAGCGCTCCACCGCCTGGGTCGCCGGCCAGCGCGAGAAGATCGGCGATGCCCTGGCGCGGATCGAAGCGGCGGCGGGCGCGTTCGGCGATCGGGTCGACATCGCCACCATCACGTATGGCTGCGCCCTCGGCTATCTCGACCTGCGCCTTCCCGATCTCGGCTGGCGCGAGCGCGCTCCCGCGGCGGCCTCCTGGTACGCCCGCTTCGGCGAGCGCCCCTCGATGCAGGCGACCCGCCCGGACTGACCCGACGCGGCGGTGGCGCGGCTCTTGCTGGACGTCGAGCGGCTGCCCGGTGCCGGGCGGACGGCCCGGCACAAGCCAGGCCGCGCTATCCTGGCACGGGCGCCGCTTCGCCGGCCCGTCGAGGCGGCGCCACGGTGTCCTCGCCCGCGGGGGTTTCGCTCGTGAACGATTTCGTCGCCCTCCTCGTCGCCGCCCTGACCTTCTGCCTCGGCTACTGGATCGCCGGGACGCTCGTGCGCCTCGCCGTGCGGTACGGCCTCGGCCATGCCCATCTCGGGGAGGGGAGCCTGGCCCAGGTCGCCCTCGCGCTGGCGGTCGGCCTCGCGGCCTGGCGCTGGGCCCGGGGAGGCCGGCCCGCCGGAGCCTGATTCTCCCCGACGGACGGGACCGCCGCGATACCGGTGCAGACATGCGGACCGAGACTGGCCGCCCTGCTTCCCCGCCCGTTGCGCCCGCCCGGCATTTGCCGCGAGTCTCTCCGCCGAGCGCGGAGGCCGGGCCCATGTCGACACGCCTGCTGAAGAAGGTCGCGATCGTGTTCGGGGCCGGCTCGTCCGGCACCGGTTGGGGCAACGGCAAGGCCGTGGCCGTCGCCTTCGCCCGGGAGGGCGCCCGGGTGGTCTGCGTCGACCGGGGCCTCGCCGCCGCCGAGGAGACGGCGCAGATCATCGCCGAGGAAGGCAACGAGGCCGAGGCGCTCGCCGCCGACGTCACCGATTACGACGCGGTGGCCCGGGCGGTCGCCGCCGGCGAGGCCCGCTTCGGCCGCATCGACATCCTGCACAACAATGTCGGCCAGCCCGAGGCCGGCGGGCCGGAGGACCTCGACGAGGAGAGCTGGCGCCGGGCGATCGAGATCAATGTCGGCGGGGTCTGGCGCACCTGCAAGGCGGTGCTGCCGGGGATGCGGGCGCGGCGCTCCGGCGCCGTCGTCAACATCTCGTCGATCGCGGCCTTGCGCTGGGCCGGGGCCCCGTCCTTCGCCTATGCGGCCGCCAAGGCGGCGGTGAACCAGGCGACCGTGTCGGTGGCGATGCAATATGCCCGCGACGGCATCCGGGCCAACGCCATCCTGCCGGGCCTCCTCGACACGACCCTGGCCGACGAGTGCCGCGGTGCCGTCACCCCCGAATCGGGCCGCGACCGTCGGGTGCCGCTGGGGCGCTTGGGCGAAGCCTGGGACATCGCCCATGCGGCGGTCTTCCTCGCTTCCGACGAGGCCCGCTTCATCACCGGGGTGTGCCTGCCGGTCGATGGCGGCCAGAGCTGCAGCATGGCAGCCCTGGCCTGACCGGTCGCGCGCCCGGGGCGCGGCGCGGACATCGGAAACAATGTGGCCCAAGCGTTACAGCCCGGGGCGAAGCGGCGCTCGCGGTCAAGCTCGGCTTTCCCGGCCGGCCGGCGACCGTTAGGCTCGACGACATAACGGCGCGGCGTGCCTCTCGGGGTCCGCTCGCGCGCCGCCGGGAGCCGGCCTTCGGGAATCCATGACGGGATGCCCGGGGGTCCGGCTTCACGCGATCCGGGAAAGCGACCGAATGCGGACGACCATCAAGGCTGCCTTGAACGCGCGGGCCGCCCGCCGCGTCGCGGCCGTGACGACCTTGGCGCTGCTCGCCGGCTGCGCCACGCCGGTGCTCACGCAGACCGGACTCCTGACCAACTACGACCACCTGACGCCGAGCGAGGCCACCGCCACGAAGTCGCGGATCTTCATCGACAAGGCGGCGATGGCGCGGGTGCGCACGGTGCGCATCATCCCCACCACCTTTCCGGCCGCGGTCGCGGGCCCGGTCCTGACCGAGAGGGAGCGCCACGTGGTCGCCAACGCGGCCGACCGGGCGCTCTGCTACGAGCTGTCGCTGCGCTACGACGTGGTCTCGTCGGGCCCGGCCGACCTGACCGTGCGGGCCAACATCACCCGGGCCGGCCTCACCAACGTGCCGGCCTCCGGCGTCGCCATCGGCGCCTCGGCGGCGATCACCATCGCGGCGCAGGTCGGCGTCGGCTTCGCCGACACGATCGGCAAGGTGCCGGTGCCGCGCCTGCCGATCGGCCTCGGCGACCTCACGATCGAGGCCGAGGCCCTCGACGCGCGACGCCAGCAGCGCGCCGCGATGGTGTGGGCCGGGGGCGCCAACTCCTTCACCAACCAGGCCCGGTTCTCGCCCATCGCCGACATCTACGACCTCGCCGGCGATTTCGGCCAGGATTTCGGCTCCTACCTCGCCACCGGCGAGGACCCGTTCGAGTCCGAGCTGACCATCCCGACCTACGAGCGCATCCGCGTGACGATGCTCGGCGAGATGCCCCGCGACCCCGATTGCCAGGCCTTCGGCCGGGCCCCCGGCGTCGACGGCATCGTCGGCGATTCCTTCGGCCTGCCGCCGGACTGGACCGACAAGGGCGCGACCGCCGGGCGCTGACGGAACTCCGTCCGGCCCGTCCGCACGAACGAAGAGGCCCGCCACCGGATGGTGGCGGGCCTCTTCGCGTTCGGTATCCCCGAGGGGAGATCCGGCTCGCCTCGAGCGGGCCGGATCTCCGGGATCCCAAGCAGACTTGCGTTGGCAGGCCAACGCTTCGCCCGCTCAGGGTCTTGTTGTGTCGCAGGTTTTTGCCGCCGAACCGGTCTCCACTTCGGCGAAATCTGCTTAGAAGTACGACTTCAGCGGGCCGCGCCGGCGCACGTCGAGCGTGGCGCAGTGGAACGAGCCGCCGAACGGGCCGTAGGACAGGAACGGCGTCGGGATCGGGTCGAAGCCCCAGTCCTTGAGCGCCTTGATCAGCGTCGGCTGGCTCGCATCGACCACGATCTTCTTCTCGTCGATGGCGAGCACGTTGATCGAGGTCCAGGGCGAGCACATCGAGATCTTGCTCATGAAGCCCTCGACCGGGTCGGGTCGCGGGGCGATCAGCACGTCCCACTTCTTGAGCACCGCCGGCAGCTTCTCGACGTCGATGTAGTCGGGGTTGACCAGCACCTTGCCGGGGGCGAGCGGCATGAACGACGAATCGATGTGCATCGGCTGCGGGCAGCGGCTCTCGATCTCGTGGATGCGGAAGCCCGGGCCGAGGTGGCGGCGCAGCCACTCGATGCCCATCAGGTTGGTCACGTTCGAGCGGGTGACGAACAGGTCGCGGCCGCAGCGCACGAAGTCCGCCGCGTCGAAGACCGGCTCGAACTCGTTGACCGTGAACTGCATCGGTTCGCCGGCCTTCAGGTTCGGCACCCGGTAGTCGTAGTTATACAGATCGTCGGTGAGCTGGGGCCGCGGCGCCGAGGTCCAGCGCGCGCCGGCCCGGAAATACTCCTTGAACAGCGAGCGGTAGGCGTCGCCCTCGAAGTAGCGCGAGCGCCAGCACATCGGGCTCTCGATGATCTCGTCGCCGATCACCAGGTACGGGTCGCGCGGGCAGGCGACGCAGAAGCCGCGCGAGGACCAGCGCGGCGCCTTGAACTTCTTCGAGAAGTCCACGGAATCGGGACGGCGGATCTTCACGCCCTCGCCGGCCAGGATCTTGATGAAGCCGTCCAGCTCCTGCTGGGCCAGCTTCTTCATGAAGCCCGGGTACTTCCAGCCGGAGGCGAGCCGGTAGAACGGCTGGGCGGCCCGCGGCAGGTTGAAGATCACCGTCAGGTGATGGGTCGGGATCGTGGCGCCGTCGAGCGAGCCGACGATCACCTCCTCGAGGGGATCCCACTCGTTCCAGGCCATGACCGGCGATTGCGGCGCCGGGGCACGGCCGGGGCCGCCCTGGAACGTCGAAAGGTCGTGCGCGGCTGCGTCGTCGAGCGCGCCGCGCTCGGCCTCGAAGGTCGTCTCCCGGTCCATGCCTCGTCCATCCCCTGACGGCCGTCACAAAGCGGCCATTCCTCGCGTGATCCGGCCCCGCCGGCGTAGCGCCGGCCGGTCTGGAAGACGCGCCATAACATAGGCTTGCGGCGATGCTTGGGCGGGCTCGCCGCGCCCGCGGATCGTGCCGCTTTCACCGGCACTGTGTCCGGGCGGTGATAGACAGGGCCCATCAAAGCTGCAACGTGCCGGGATGCAACGGCGCTGCTTTGTTTCGACTCCGTTGCCGGAATGGCGCGCCCCCGGGGCCGCCGCCGCGACGAGTGAAAGAGGGTCATGAAGCGACTGACGACACTGGGCCTGATCGCCGGCCTTTGCACCGTGATCGGCCTGTTCGTCTCCTCGGGGCCGGAGGCGGTCGCGGCGGCCCTGTGGGCGTCGGGCTGGGGTGCGGTGCTGGTCGTCGTGGCGCGCTTCGTCGCCGTGGCCTGGGCGGGCTTGGGCTGGTGGGTGGTGTTTCCCCGCGGCGAGAGGCCGCTGCTGCGCGACTGCGTCAACGTGCGCTTCGTGCGCGAGGGGGTCAACACCCTGCTTCCCGTCGCCCAGGTCGGCGGCGACCTGATCGGCGCGCGGCTCCTCACCCGCTACCGGGTCTCGGGCGCGCTGTCGGGGGCGACGACCCTCGTCGACCTGATGGTCCAGGCGCTCACCCAGTTCCTGTTCACGGTCGCCGGCCTCGGCATCCTGGTGGCGCTCGGCGGCGACGGGCCGATCGTGCATTACGTGGGCCTCGGCCTCGTCGTGGCGGCGCCGGCGCTGCTGGCCTTCTACCTGATCCAGCGCCGCTTCGGGCAGAGCCTGCTCCAGGCCGCGATCAACCGCTTCGCCAGCGGGCGCGAATGGCGGATCTTCGGCGCGGTCGACGTGCTGTTCGAGCGCCTGCGCGGCCTCTACGCCGCCCGCGGCCGCATTCTCACCGCCATCGGCACGCATCTGTTCGGCTGGATCATCGGCACCCTCGAGGTCTGGATCGCCCTGCGCTTCATGGGCTACGAGGTCGGCTTCCTCGAGGCGATCGTGATCGAGAGCCTGGCCCAGGCCGTGCGCGGCGCCGCCTTCGCGGTACCGGGCGCGCTCGGGGCCCAGGAGGGTGGCCTGATCGCGCTCTGCGCGGTGTTCGGCATCCCGGCCGAGGCGGCGCTCGCCCTGTCGCTGATCAAGCGGCTGGCGGACCTCGCGGTCGGCCTGCCGAGCCTGATGCTCTGGCACGCGATGGAAGACGACAAGACCGAGCCGGGCCGCCGCCCGGCGGCCGGGATCGGCGCGGCCCTGCGGGCGTTCACGCGCCCGCGCCGGGCCCACGGCGGCGGGACTCACGCGCCCGCCTTCGGCTATGCCGCGGCGCCCGCCGACGGCAAAGGAGAGTGACCTGGTGCAGACCCGACGCGAGACCCTGCGCAGCCTGACGATCGCCGCCTGCCTGGCGGCGGCTCTGCCGGCCCTGGCCCAGACGCCCGCCCCCGCTTCCCCCGCGGCTGCGGCCGGGGAGGGCGACCCGGCGGTCGCGACCGTGCGCAAGATGACCGACGCCCTCGAGGCGGCGCTGAAGGCCGGCGACGTGCGCGCCCGGGCCGAAATCCTGTCCGGCCCGATGAAGGAGACCTTCGACCTGCCGGCGATGCTGCGCCTGGGGGTCGGCACCCGCTGGAAGGACATTCCGGCGGCCAAGCAGCAGGAGCTGACCGCAGCCTTCGGCCCCTACCTGTCGGCGACCTACGCCACGCGGCTCAGCGCCGCGGCCGGCAGCACCTTCGCCATCGACCCGAAGAGCGAGGCCCGCGGGGCCGGCCGCATCGTGCACGTCACGGTGACGGACGGCAGCGGCGACACCTCCCCGGTCGACTACGTGCTGAACGCCGAGAACCGCATCACCGACGTCTACCTCCAGGGGACGGTGAGCGAGGCCGGCACCCTGCGCACCGGCTTTTCCGAGCCGCTGCAGGAGGGCGGGGCCGACGGCCTGCTCGCCCACCTGAAGAAGTCCACCGAGACGATGCTCGCGGCGCCGGCCCCCAAGGCCAAATAAGCGCCGGCCCGCCTCCCGACGGCCGGCGGCATACCGGCCGTCAACCCTCGGACCGGCATCCTCAACAAGACTGCTCGCCGCGCACCCAGCGCCGCCAACTCCTCCCAGGGATCGCCATGGATTGGACCTGGATCTCCACCCTCCTGCTCGTCCTGGCGCTCGCCGGGTGCGGCTACGGCCTGACCACCGCCTGGCTCGCCGGACGGCTCGCCCGGCGGCCGGTGCCGCGCCTGCCCGCGGAGACGGCCCGCCCCTCCGTGACCCTGCTCAAGCCGCTCTGCGGCGACGAGCCGAACCTGCACCACAACCTGACGACCTTCTGCACCCAGGCCTATGCGGGCGCCGTGCAGGTGATCTTCGGGGTGCAGAACGCCGCCGACCCGGCGATCGCCGTGGTGCACCGGCTCCAGGCCGAGCACCCGTCCCTGCGCATCGACCTCGTGATCGACGCCCGCCAGCACGGCGCGAACCGCAAGGTCTCGAACCTGATCAACATGGCGGGGCTCATCGCCCACGAGATCGTGGTGCTGGCCGACAGCGACATGGTGGTGGCACCCGACTACCTCGAGCGCATCGTCGCCGAGCTGGCCCGCCCGGGGGTCTCCGGCGTCACCTGCCTCTACCACGGCGTGCCGGCGAATCAGGGCGTCTGGGCGCATCTCTCGACGCTCGCCATCGACACCCAGTTCCTGCCCAACGTCCTGATGGGCACGGGCCTCAAGCTTGCCGATCCGTGCTTCGGCTCGACCATCGCGTTCCGCACCGCGTGCCTTGCCCGCATCGGCGGCTTCGAATCGATCCGCGACGACCTCGCCGACGACTACGCGCTCGGGGCGGCTTTGCGGGCCGAGGGCGGGATCGTGGCGATCCCGAACTTCACCATCGGGCATACCTGCGTCGACACCTCGCTTTCCGGCCTGTGGCGCCACGAGACGCGGTGGAACCGCACCATCCGCAACGTCGATCCGGCGGGCTATGCCGGCACCCTCGTCACCCACGCCTTCCCGCTGGCGCTGATCGCCGCGCTGCTGCCGGATGCCGGAGCCTACACGCTCGCCACCGCGGCGCTGGCGCTCGCCTGCCGGATCGTGCTGTGCATGCGGGTCGAGCGGGCCTTCGGCCTCGAGCCGCACCCGTACTGGCTCTTGCCGATCCGCGACCTCCTGTCCTTCGCCGGCTTCGTCTGGTGCTTCGCCTCCGGCGCCGTGACTTGGAAAGGTCATGATTATCGGGTCGTTGCGGACGGTACGCTGATCCCGGAATCCGGCCTCGCCCGCGAATCCGGCGCTCCCTCGACCTGAACGACAGCCATCGGGCCGCCCGGCGGCCTCACCGGCCGCGACGCGGCCCCACCGGCCGCACGCGGCCCCGATCAAGAAGACGACACTCCCGATGATGCGGACCCTCTTCCTCCAGGCCCCCACCTTCGACGGCTTCGACGGCGGCGCCGGCTCGCGCTACCAGGCCAAGCGCGAGATCAAGTCGTTCTGGTACCCGACCTGGCTCGCCCAGCCGGCCGCCCTGGTGCCGAACTCCAAGCTGATCGACGCCCCCCCGCACGACATCAAGCTGCCGGAGATCGTGGCCCAGGCCGACGACTTCGACCTCGTGGTGCTGCACACCTCGGTGCCGTCCTTCAAGTCGGACGTGAAGACCATCGAGGCGCTGAAGGCCAAGAACCCGAAGCTGATCGCCGGCCTGATCGGCGCCAAGGTCGCGGTCGACGCCGCCGGCTCGATGGCCCAGGCCCCGGCGGTCGATTTCTGCGCCCGCAACGAGTTCGACTTCACCGTCAAGGAGGTCGCCGAGGGCGTGCCGATGGCGGAGATCAAGGGTCTCTCGTACCGCAACGCCGACGGCGTCGTGGTCCATAACGAGGACCGCGAGATCATGACCGACATGGACCAGCTGCCGTTCGTGACCTCGGTCTACAAGCGCGACCTGGAGATGGAGAAGTACTTCATCGGGTACCTCAAGCACCCCTACATCTCGTTCTATTCGGGCCGGGGCTGCAAGTCGCGCTGCACGTTCTGCCTGTGGCCGCAGACGGTCGGCGGGCACACCTACCGCACCCGCTCGGTCGCGCACGTGATCGAGGAGATCAAGTACTGCCTGAAGGAGTTCCCCCAGACCAAGGAGTTCTTCTTCGACGACGACACCTTCACCGACAACCTGCCGCGCGCGGAAGAAATCGCCCGCGAGCTCGGCAAGCTCGGCGTGACCTGGTCGTGCAACGCCAAGGCGAACGTCCCGCGCAAGACCCTCGAGGTGCTCAAGGCCAACGGCCTGCGACTGCTGCTCGTCGGCTACGAGTCGGGCAACCAGCAGATCCTCAACAACATCAAGAAGGGCATGCGGGTCGAGGTCGCCGAGCGGTTCACCAAGGATTGCCACGAGCTCGGCATCGCCATCCACGGCACCTTCATCCTCGGCCTGCCGGGCGAGACCCGCGAGACGATCCAGGAGACGATCGCCTTCGCCAAGCGGATCAACCCGCACACCATCCAGGTCTCGCTCGCCGCGCCCTATCCGGGCACCTTCCTGTACAAGCAGGCGGTGGAGAACGGCTGGCTCGACAAGGACAACGCCGAGCTCGTCGACGAGAACGGCGTGCAGATCGCGCCGCTGCACTACCCGCACCTGTCGCACACCGAGATCTTCAACTCGGTCGAGGCGTTCTACAAGAAGTTCTACTTCCGCGCCCCGAAGATCGCCTCGATCGTCAGCGAGATGGTGCGCTCGCCCGACATGATGAAGCGCCGCCTGCGCGAGGGCGTCGAGTTCTGGCACTTCCTGCGCGAGCGCCAGGGCGTCGCCAAGAAGGCGGCGTAAGCGTCCTGGAGACTAGAGCATTTTCCGACGAAGTGGATGCCGGTTCGTCGAAGAAAATGCGGCAAAACGAAGACGTAGAGAACTTCGCGATTGCAGCGCGATCGTGAAGTGCTCTAGTCGTCCCGCCTGAAGCGGGTGCGAGCCTCTCCGTCCGGCCGGACGGGGAGGCTCTTTCACGTCACGAGACCGAGCATGAGCACGCCCACATCCGCCAAGCGCCTCGTCGTCACCTCCGACGATTTCGGCCTGTCGCCCCAGGTCAACGAGGCGGTGGAGCGGACGCACCGCGACGGCATCCTCACGACTGCCAGCCTGATGGTGTCCGCGCCCGCCGCCGCCGACGCGGTGGCCCGGGCCCGCGCGATGCCGTCCCTGCGGGTCGGCCTCCACCTCGTGATGGTCGAGGCCTGGCCGACCCTGCCGGCCTCCGACCTGCCGGATCTCGTGGACGGCGCCGGGCTGATGCGGGCCGATCAGGCCAAGCTCGGACTCGACCTGGCGCGCAACGCCCGCGCCCGCCGCCAGCTCGCCGCCGAGATCCGGGCGCAGTTCGAAGCGTTTCGCGCGACCGGGCTGCCCCTCGACCACGTGAACGCGCACAAGCACTTCCACGTCCACCCTATCATCGCCGGGATGGTGCTGAGGATCGGGCGCGACTTCGGCATGCAGGCGATCCGGGTGCCGCGGGAATCGCGGGACGCCTTGCGCCGGGCCGAGCCGGGGGCGAAGCCCGGCCTCGCCCTCGACACCGCCCCCTGGGCGGCTTTGCTCGGCTGGCGGGCGCGGCGCGCCGGCCTCACGGTGCCCGACGGGGTGCTCGGCCTCGCCTGGTCGGGCGCGATGACGCCCGCCCGGGTCGAGGGCCTGCTGCGCCACCTGCCGGACGGGCTGACCGAACTCTACCTGCACCCCGCCACCGCGGGCGGTTTTCCGGGCGAGGCGCCGGGCTACGCCTATGCCGAGGAGCTGGCGGCCCTCACGGCGCCGGCGAGCCGGGCGGCGCTCGCGGCCTCGGGCGCCGTCACCGGCGGTTTCTCGGATTTCGCTCGCTGAAGGCGAGGGTGGTCGGCTACCGATGGGGCAGGGGCCGGGGACACGGCCCACCCGCCGGGAGCCTCCGCCCATGCGCCGCGCCACGATCCTGATCCGAGCCCTGCTGCGCGCGAGCGCGGCCGGCTGCTTCGCCCTCGCCACGCCTGCGCCGGCGGCCGAGATCACGCTCCTCACCACGGGGGCCTACAAGCCCGTCGCCGCCGCTCTGGTCCCGGCATTCGAGCGGCGCACCGGCCATCACGTCGCGATCCGCAACGAGACCGCCGGCGCGGTGGCGCAGGCGATCCGCGACGGGGCCCGGGCCGACCTCGTGGTGCTGACGCCGGGCGGGTTCGACGCGCTGATCCGGGACGGCCGCCTGTCCGGCGCGCCGCCGGTGCCGCTCGCCCAGGTCGGGATCGGCGTCGCGGTGCGCGACGGGGCGCCCGCGCCCGACATCGGGACGGTGGCGGGCTTTCGCGAGGCGCTGCTGCGGGCCCGCGCGGTGGCGATGGTCGATCCGGCCTCCGGCGGATCGAGCGGGATCTACCTCGCGGGGCTGTTCGAGCGCCTCGGCATCGCGGAGGCGATGAAGGGGAAGCTGGTGCTGGTGCGGGGAGGGCTCGCCGCCGCGCGCCTCGTCACCGGTGAGGCGGACCTGGCCTTGCAGCAGACGAGCGAGCTGCTGGCGGTCGGGGGCGCCCGCCTCGTCGGCCCGATCCCCGCGGAGGTGCAGACCTTCACGATCTATGCGGGCATGGTCCCGGCGGGCGCGGCCGAGGCCGCGTCGGTGCTCCTGCATGACCTCGCCGGCCCCGGCGCCGCGCCGGTCCTGGCGGAGAAGGGGATGGCGCCGCCGAGCCCGTGACGGGGAAAGGCGCGGCTCGCGCCGCGCCCTTTATCCGTCGAAGCCGCGTCAGGTCAGAACCGGTAGGTGAAGCTGCCCTTCACCGCGTGGTCCTCGGCCCGCGACCCGACTTGACCGGTATAGGACACGCCGATCGTCGCCGCCTGCGACACCCGCAGGTCGAGGCCCGCCGAGGCCACCAGCGCGTCCCGGCTGATCGGGATCCCCGCGGTCACGAAGCTCGGGCCGGTCCCGAAGGCCAGGAGCGCCGTCGGGATCACGTCCCCGAAGGCGCGGCGGTAGCCCACCAGCCCGTGCAGCGACACCGGCGCGCCGAAGCCCGGATCCACCTCGGTCTGCCCGCGGACACCCGCCGTCAGCGTCGGGATCTCGGCGAGCCGCGAGGCACCGCTCAGGGCCGCCACGCCGCCGGTCTCGGCGAACCGGTCCCGGTCGATGCCGACATAGGCCCCGCCGACGAACGGCTCGATAAAGGACGCGGAGGCCTTGCCGAGCGTCCCCGCCGCGAGGGCGATCCGGTAGCCGATCTCGCCGAAGCCCTGCACGGTCGATCCGCCGTAGCGGGCGCTCTCGGTCTCGGAGACGCCGGGAAACACCACGGAGCGGCGCAGGCGCAGGCTGTTGTCGGCGTACACTGCGCCGAGCCGCAGGGCGAACGGGCCGGCCTCGTACCCGCCGTAGACGCCGCCGAACCCGCTCTCGATCGACCCGCTCGCCGTCTGGCCGGGCGCATCGAGAGTGGTGCGGGTGTAGCCGCCGGCCACGCCGAGGCGGATGCCGCTCTCGAGCCGGACATCGGCGCCGAGCACGAAGCCGGCGGTGTCGCGGTTGAGGGTGACGGCATTCCCATCGTTGCGCGCCTGGCCGAAGCTGCCGAAGCCCTGGCCCCAGAGACCGAAGACCCGGGGATCGAGCACCCGCACCGGCACCGGGGCGACGGGCGCGGCCCGTCCGGGGAGGTCGGCGGTGTAGGTGGCGGGGAGGTTCCCGTAGTCGCGGGTGGCCTCGCCCGACCAGCGCAGCCGGTCGAGGATGGCTTCGCGGACGAAGAAGGCGGTCTCGTAGGCGGCCGAGACCGCGCTGGCGTGGATGTCGCCGGTGAGCGCCTGGAAGGCGGTGACGGCCTCCGGCGTGGTCAGCCCCACCGTGCGGTCGTAGACGCCCGATCCCGCGCCAGCGCCCTGGATCGCGTTCGCCACGGCGGCCTGGTTGCGGGTCCGGGCGATGGCGGCGAAGGCGACGTCGTTGCGGGTGAGCGTGAGATCGACCTCGGCGGGCTGGTAGCGCAGCGTCGGGGTGAGGAAGGCGAGGTTGGAGGAGACGCCCGCGAAGGTGCCGGAGACGCCGGTGCCGGCCGACAGGATCGTGTACTGGGTGCGCGGGTTGTAGGTGCCGCTCGAGGCCAGCACCTGGACGGTGCCGCCCTGGAGGGTGGCGGCGCCGGTGACGGCGAGGCGGTCGGACTGGCCGGCGGCGTTCGCCTCGACCTGGAAGGTCGAGCCCTGCGCGAAGGCGGCGTTGCCGGCGACGGTCAGGGTGCCGATGGAATTGCCGGGGGCGATTGTGCCGCCGGATTGCGCCGTCACGCCGCCGACCGTGCCGGTGCCGCCGAGCAGGCCGCCGGCGCCGACCGTGACCTGGCCGGCGATGGTGCCGTTGGCGTAGAGCGCGCCCGTGTTGCCGACCGTGACGTCGGTGGTGAGCCGGTCGTCGGCGGCCATCTGCACCGTGCCGATCACGTTCCCGAAATAGCCGGCAGCCGAATACAGGTCGACGCGGCTCCAGTAGCTCAGCGGCGTGCCGTAGAGCGCCGCGATCGCATTCGACTCGGTGTTGACGACGATCTGGTTGATCGTGTCGGTGGCGAGGCTGCCGGCGAGACCGCCGGTCGGAGCGATGCGCTGGGCCGCGGCGGAGCTGCCGCAGTAGATCGGGGCGAGCAGGATCGAGGCGTCGGGCCCGCCCGAAGGCGCCGCCTCGCGGGGCGCCTGCGCGAAGGTCAGGGTCGGCAGGCCGAAGCTCTGGCGCTGCTGGTAGAGGGTCTGGTTCGCCGCCGACGGCAGGTAGGGGTTGTTCGTGGTGCTGGCCGCGCTCGCCGCGCAACTCGCTACCGACGCGCCGCACTGGGCCGCAAGATAGCTCTGCATCTGGCTCGATGCCTGAGTGTACAGGCTCGGCAGGTCGATGGCCGTGCCGGTGGTGCCGGCGTTGTTGAGGTAGAGCGGGTTGGTGAAGGCCTGCGCCAGGTCGTAGGTCGCCAGGGCCCGGCCGCCGATGATGTCGAGCGGGTAATGCACGCCGAGCACGATGCGGCTCTCGCCGTACTCGGAGGCCCGCAGCAGCATGCTCCGGTAGGCCTGCGGCGTCGTCATCGCCAGCAGGATCCCGTCGGTGAAGGCGTAGGTGGTGTGCCCGCTCGGGAACGACGGGTTGGTGGCGATGCCGTTGAGGGCCGTCGGATCGAAGATGGTGTAGCGGCCCTGCGCGACCTGGATCGGGCGCGAGGAGCCGTAGACG
The DNA here is from genome assembly GCF_001043895.1 of Methylobacterium indicum. Lineage (GTDB taxonomy): Bacteria > Pseudomonadota > Alphaproteobacteria > Rhizobiales > Beijerinckiaceae > Methylobacterium > Methylobacterium indicum. Next base: position 10,256 of record NZ_JTHF01000161.1, on the reverse strand, counting down.
TCCTGGCCCGGCTGCGTGTTGGTCACGCCGTAGGCGAGGTCGTAGACGCTGTCGCGGGTGTTGGGCAGGCCGTTGAAGGTCGGGATGGTGTAGCCGGGCGGCGCCGCGGCCGGGACCGGTACGTAGCCCGCAGGTGTGGTGCTCGGGTTGCTGGCGGCACCGTTGGCGAAGTAGTTCTTGGCGACGCCGAGGTCGTTGCCGGTGAAGCTGTAGGCGCGCGCCAGCAGATTGACGACGCTGCCGAGGGGGCCGCTCGTGCCCGCGGCGCTGCCGGCGACGTAGATCGGACCCAGAACCGGGCCGAGGCCGCCGACCGGCTGCTGGGGCGTGATGCCGTTGATGACGGTCTGGGCCGGCAGGCCGCCGGCCAGGTTGGCGCCGGCGCCGTAGAGGCCGAGGCCCACCGACGCGAGATTGTTCGTCGCCGAGCCGAGCAGGTTCTTGTCGCTGATCGCGAGCTGCTGCTGGCGCAGGATCGCGGTGTTGTTGTACCGAACCGCCTGGTCGAGGTTCGCCTGCAGGGCCGCCCGCCCGGTCGCCGTGGCGTTCAGGCTCAGGAACGGGCTGAGGAGGTTCAGCACGTTGGCGCTGGTCGGCGCGATCGTGGCGGTCTGGGCGTGGGCGCCCTCGGCCGAGAGGGCCGCGGCGGCGAGCGCGACGAGCGAGACGCTGTGTCTGAAGAGCATGGCGAGATCCCCGAAAAGCCGCCTGCCCTCCGGCCCGGCGCCCCGGAGCGGACGATTAGAAAATGATCATCCGACCCGCATGTTCATAATATCGTCATAATTTATCTTTCCCGACGTTGTTGTTTAGACAGCACATTTTGTATCTTTAGTGTAATTGATACGTTTCTACATCGCATAAATCACGTCTGTGCTTTGCCGGCTATCGCCGCGCCTGACCCGCTGCCGCGGGCGGCGCGATCCGACATCGCGCATTTTCCCCGCGCCGCCCTCCTTGAAACCGCTCGTCGGACCACGCATGTAAATGTCGTTCACATTTACATCCCGCGGGAGATCGCACCGTGTCGTATTCCTCTGCCCCCTGGTCGAGCGGCCGCTCCTGCCGCAACGGCCCGTTCCCGCGCCGCTCCCTCGAGATCGGCGCGATCGTGATCGGTTTCATCTATGCGTGGCCGTTGGCCGCGGCCTACGTGGTGTGGAAGCTCATGGGATACCCGGCCTTGAACGAGATGAAGTCCTTCGCCGAGCGCTCCTTCCGGAACGGGTTCTCCGGCTTCTCCGGCTTCGGTGCCGCCCGCCACGACAGCGGCAACTGGGCCTTCGAGGAGTATCGCCGCAAGGAGATCGAGCGCCTCGAAGAGGAGCGCCGCCGCCTCGAGGAGGAGAGCCGCGCCTTCACCGAGTTCGTGGACGAGCTGAAGCGCGCCCGCGACCGCGAGCAGTTCGACGCCTTCATGGCCCGCCGCCGCGCCGGCTCGAACTTCTGATCACCGGAGGAGGGTGGTCCCGACGGGGCGGTCCTGCCGCCCCATTGGGCGAAACGGCGCCTCAGGCTTGAGCTTGACGCGCCGAATCGGCTGGGCCACCCTCGTTCAGGTCAAGCACTCGACAGGCTCCTCGCGGCCCCCGCGGGGAGCCTTCTCCGTTGAAGGACGGCGCGTCCGCATGACCAGTTCCAACCGCTCGTCGCATATCCGGCTCACCTCGCACCCGGAGCCGGGCGCCGCCCGCTGGCCGATCCGCTGGGGCGCCGCCGACCCGCGCGAGCGAGGGCCGATCATCGGCACCGTCACCAACCCGGCCGACCGCAACGTGATCGGGGCCAATGGCGGCGCCTACTCGCTCTACCGGGCGCTCGCCATCGCCGGCCGGGCGCTGAACCCCCTGGCGCGGCCCGACCTCACCAACACCCACCCGGTGGTCGGCATCGGCCCGCACCCGCAATGGGCCGACCCGGAAAAAATCGTCTCCCTCGATCCCTGGGGCCACATGCCCGGCGAGGTGTTTCGCGAGGCGATCGGCACCGGTACCGACATCCGCCCGACCATCGCGGTCACCAAGGCGCGGCTGAACCTGCCCGAGATCCTGGCGGCGATGGGCGCGCACCGGCTCGCCGCCGACGGCACCGTGCTGCACGGCTCGGGCGACATCTCGGTCACCAAGATCGCGGTCGATCCGGTCTGGTACCTGCCGGGCGTCGCCGCCCGCTTCGGCACCAGCGAGACCGCTCTGCGCCGCACGCTGTTCGAGCAGACCGGCGGCATGTTCCCGGAACTCGTGACGCGGCCCGACCTCCAGGTCTTCCTGCCGCCGATCGGCGGCTGCACCGTCTACGTCGTCGGCGAGATCGAGGGCCTGTCCGACCCGCGGCGGCGCATCGCCTGCCGGGTCCACGACGAGTGCAACGGCTCCGACGTGTTCGGCTCCGACATCTGCACCTGCCGGCCCTACCTGACCCACGGCATCGAGGAATGCGTGCGCGAGGCGCAGACCGGCGGCACCGGCGTCATCGTCTACAACCGCAAGGAGGGCCGGGCGCTCGGCGAGGTGACCAAGTTCCTGGTCTACAACGCCCGCAAGCGCCAGGAGGGGGGCGATTCCGCCGCCACCTACTTCGAGCGCACCGAATGCGTCGCCGGCGTGCAGGACGCCCGCTTCCAGCAATTGATGCCCGACGTGCTGCACTGGCTCGGCATCCGCCGCATCGACCGGCTGATGTCGATGTCGAACATGAAGTACGACGCCATCACGGGCTCAGGCATCGAGGTCGGCGAGCGGGTGCCGATCCCGGCCGACCTGATCCCGCCCGACGCCTCCGTCGAGATGGAAGCCAAGAAGGCGGCGGGCTACTACGCGCCGGACGGCGTCACGGAGGCCCTCGACACCGTGAAGGGCCGCGACCTCGAGCGGTTCTGAGGAACCGCGTGGATCCGAGGCCGCCGATGGCGACGCGAACTATCCCTGGAGATGCCCGTGCCTGAGTTTTCGACCGCCCGCAGCCTGCTCTCGGCCCGGGCGGTGCGCGCCCGCGCCGAGACCCTGCTCCAGGCCGGGCTCGACGGGCGGCTGGATCACTTCGTGGTCGACCTCGACCGCCTCGGGCCTTGCGCCGACGCGGTGGTGGAGACCATCCGCGAGGCCTATCCCGACCTCGCGATCCCCTACCACGCCCGCTGGCGCCACTTCTCGGTCGGCGGGTTCGAGCGCTGGGGCTCGCTGGTCCACGCCGCGCCCTTCGAGGACCCGGCCGAGCAGGCCCGCGCCGCCTTCGACCTCGTGGTGGTGAGCGTGCTGCTCGATGCCGGTGCCGGCCCGACCTGGCGCTACGAGGAGGGCCGCACCGGCGAGACCTATTCCCGCTCGGAAGGCCTGGCGGTGGCGAGCTTCGACATGTTCGTGTCGGGCCTCTTCTCCTCCGCCCCCGAGGATCCGTTCCGGGCCGACGCGCGGGCGCTCGCCAGCCTGACCGAGGCGGAGCTCGCCGAGGGCTTCCAGGCCGGCCCGACCAACCCCCTCGTCGGCCTGTCGGGCCGCACCGCGCTCCTCAACCGCCTCGGCCAGGTCGCGGCGGCGGACCCCGAGGGCTTCGGGCCCGACGCGCGGCCCGGCTTCCTGTTCGACCGGATCAAGGCCCGCTCCCGCGACGGCGAGGTGCCGGCGGAGGCGGTGCTGGAGGTGCTGCTGACCCATCTCGGCCCGATCTGGCCCGGCCGCATCGTCCTCGACGGGGTCGATCTCGGCGACACCTGGAAGCATCCGCTCGCCGGCGGGACGGGGCCGACCGAGGGGCTGGTGCCGTTCCACAAGCTGTCGCAGTGGCTCGCCTACTCGCTCCTGGAGCCCCTGGAGGAGGCGGGCCTTACCGTCACCGGCCTCGATGCCCTGACAGGCCTGCCCGAGTACCGCAACGGCGGCCTCTTCCTCGATACCGGCGTGCTGGCGCTGCGCCGGCCCGAGGAGGCCGCGCAGGCCCACCCGGTCGAGTCGCGCCTCGTCGTCGAGTGGCGGGCGCTCACGGTGGCGCTCCTCGACCGGCTGGCGCCGCTGGTCCGCGAGCGGCTGGAGATCGAGGACCCGGCCGACCTGCCGCTCGCCAAGGTGCTGGAGGGCGGCACCTGGGCCACCGGCCGGCGCCTGGCGAAGTCCCTGCGGCCGGAGGGCGCGCCGCCGCTCTCGATCGCCAGCGACGGCACCGTATTCTGACATCATTCGAGAGCGTGAACGTGAGCGGGGAGACGACGATGCAGGGTGCGGGTGCGCGCGGGGAGACGGGTGTGGCGCCGGTGACGGTGGTCGATCACCCGCTGGTCCAGCACAAGCTGACCCTGATGCGGGACAAGGCGCGCTCGACCAAGGGCTTCCGCCAGCTCCTGAACGAGGTCGGGATGCTGCTCGCCTACGAGGTCACCCGCGACCTGCCGCTGGAGCCGGTCGAGATCGAGACCCCGATGATGACGATGCAGGGCGCGCAGATCGCCGGCAAGAAGCTCGTCCTGGCGCCGATCCTGCGCGCCGGCGTCGGCTTCCTCGACGGGATGCTGTCGCTCCTGCCCTCGGCCCGCGTCGCCCATGTCGGACTCTACCGCGACCCGGATTCGCTCGAGGCGGTGGAGTACTACTTCAAGGCCCCGTCCGATCTCGCCGACCGCACAGTGCTGGTCCTCGACCCGATGCTGGCGACGGCGAACTCGGCGGTCGCCGCGGTCGACCGGCTCAAGGAGCGCGGCGCCCGCGACCTGCGCTTCGTCTGCCTGCTCGCCGCTCCGGAGGGCCTCGCCAAGTTCCAGGGCTCCCACCCCGACGTGCCGGTCTGGACCGCCTCGATCGACAGCCACCTCAACGAGCACGGCTACATCCTGCCGGGCCTGGGCGATGCGGGCGACCGGATGTACGGCACGCGCTGAGCCGCCTGCCCCTTGCCGGCTCCCGGCCCGCGCGGCAGGTAAGGGCGCTCACCCCGCCATTGCCGGAGCCGCCCATGCCCTCGATCCCCGCCACCATGCGCCAGGTCCGCTTCAACGGGTCCGGCGGGCCTGAGGTGATCGGGATCGAGACCGTGCCGGTGCCGCGCCCCGGTCCGAACCAAGTGCTGGTCGAGGTCGTGGCGGCCGGCGTGAACCGGCCCGACTGCCAGCAGCGCGCCGGCAAGTACCCGCCGCCGCCCGGCGCCACCGACGTGCCGGGCCTGGAGATCGCCGGGCGCATCGTCGCCCTGGGGGAGGGCGTCGCGGATCTGCGCGAGGGTCAGGAGGTCTGCGCCCTGACGATCAGCGGCGGCTACGCCGAGTACGCCGTGGCGGAGGCCGCTTTGTGCCTGCCCAGGCCCGGCCCGCTCTCCCTCGTCGAGGCCGCCGGCCTGCCGGAGAACTACTGGACGGTCTGGACCAACGTGTTCGAGCGCGGGCGTCTGCAAAAGAGCGAGCGCTTCCTGGTCCATGGCGGGTCGAGCGGCATCGGCTCGACGGCGATCCAGCTCGCCAAGCGGTTCGGCGCCGAGGTCTTCGCCACCGCCGGCTCGGCCGAGAAATGCGCCTTCTGCGAATCCCTCGGGGCCGATCACGCCATCAACTACCGCGAGGCCGACTTCGCCGCCGAGGTGAAGCGGCTTACCGACGGCAAGGGGGTCGACGTGATCCTCGACATGGTCGGCGCGGCCTATCTCGAGCGCAACGTGAAGTCCCTGGCGCTGGAGGGCCGGCTCGTCATCATCGCGTTCCTGCAGGGGTTCCAGGCCGAGAACCTGAACCTGACGCCGATCATGATCCGGCGCCTCACCGTGACCGGCTCGACCCTGCGCCCGCGCACCGTCGCCCAGAAGGCGGCGATCGCCGAGGGCCTGCGCCGGGAGGTCTGGCCGATGCTCGAATCCGGCACGGTGAAGCCGGTGATCCACGCCACCTTCCCGCTGGAGCAGGCCCGGGAGGCCCATGCCCTGATGGAATCGAGCGCCCATCTCGGCAAGATCATGCTGCTGACGGGGAAGTAGAGGCCGCCGCCGCACGGGCATCCAGGAACCTCGGCCGATCGGTGACGTTGGCCCGTCATGACGATCACCGCTCGGCGAGATTCTCCGCCGGGCCTCAACCCGAGGTTCCCCATGGATCCCAACCGCACCGTCGAGACCCCGACCGAGGCCCGCCAGGGCGCGAAGGGCCGTCCCGTCCTCTACGTGCTGCTCGGCAGCCTGGCCCTGCTCGCGGTGGCCATGGTGGCCCTGCTCGGCTGGAACGGCGCGAACGCCCCGAAGGACTACGCCAGCCAGAGCCAGGACGCCTCGCGCCAGCAGATCACCGGCTCGCCCACCGGCAACGCCAACGGCGTCTCGTCGGCCAACAGCGGCGGCGTGCCGGCCGGCAACCCGGCCTATCCGGCGCCGGCCGAGCCGAAGTCGACCGGCTCGACCGCCCCGATGGGTTCGACCAACGCCAAATAATCGCTTCTGGGCAAGGGACCCCGGAGACCCGGCGCGTCGATCGCGCCGGCTGCACGAAGGGCCGCTCCCCGGATCGGGGGGCGGTCCTTCGTCGTTGGCAGGCCCTCACCCGCGCCTGACCGAATCGTGACCGTGGGGAGCATGTTCGCCCTTGCCCCTCCGGCGCCGGCCCGCATGATCGCGCCCGCGGGACGAAACCCGATCGGGAGGACGCGGGATGGCAACGAGCGACGTGGCGCGGCAAGACGGACGGCAAGGCGGATCGCCCGATCTCGAACAGCTCGACGGCCTGGTGATCCCGCCCTTCTCCCGGCGCGGCTTCGTGATGACGAGCCTGATGACCGGGCTGACGCTGGCCACCACCCGGGTCGAGGCGCAGGCGATCCACACCGACGCGACCGGCATCGTCGCCGGCGAGGTGCGGATCCCGGTCGGCGACGGGCCGATGCCGGCCTATCGGGCGATGCCCGAGGGTGCGGGCCCGTTCCCGATCGTCCTCGTGGTCGAGGAGATCTTTGGCGTCCACGACTACATCAAGGACATCTGCCGCCGTCTCGCCAAGGCCGGCTACACCGCGGTGGCGCCGGAGCTCTTCGCCCGCCAGGGCGACGTCTCCAAGATGACCGACGTGCAGGAGATCGTCCGCGAGGTCGTGTCGAAGACGCCGGACGCGCAGGTGATGGGCGACCTCGACGCCACCGCCGCCTGGGCGGCGGCCGAGGCCAAGGGCGATGCGGGCAAGATCGGCATCACCGGCTGGTGCCGCGGCGGCCGCACCGTGTGGCTCTACGCCGCCCACAGCGCCAACCTGAAGGCCGGCGTCGCCTGGTACGGCAATTTCGGCGGCACCCGCACCGGGATCCAGCCGAAGACCGCCGCCGACGTGATCCCGGACATCCGCGCGCCGATCCTCGGCCTCTATGGGGCCGCCGATACCGGCATCCCGGTCGCCGATGTCGAGAAGGCCCGCGACGCCGCCAAGGAAGCGGGCAAGGACGTCGAGATCGTGATCTTCCCGGACGCGCCCCACGGCTTCCACGCCGATTATCGCCCGAGCTACCGCAAGGGCCCGGCGGAGGAGGGCTGGAGCCGGATGCTGGCGTGGTTCCGGCAGCACGGCGTCGCCTGACGTCCCGTCGATTCCTCGGGGGCGTTGCGGCAACCCTTGCATTGCTGCAACACCTCGGAAAGGATGAAGGCAGGGTCCCGGGAGCTATGCAACCAGTGGGCCGCAAGCTCGTTCCCTGCTCATGACCGAGTCCAGCGCCGCCGCGAAGACACAGCCCGTGATCCTGGTCGTCGAGGACGAGCCGGAGGAGCGTTTCCTGGCGGCTACCCTGCTGGAGGAGACGGGCTTCCGGGTCATCGAGGCCGAGACGGCCGAGAAAGCCCTCGCCATCCTGCGCGAGCGGGGCGACGAGGTGAACGTCGTGTTCTCGGACGTGCGGACTCCGGGTCAGATCGGCGGCTTCGAGCTCGCCCGGATCATCGGCGTCACCTGGCCGCGGGTCCACGTGCTGCTGACCTCGGGCGATGCCGGCGACCAGCCGAGCGACCTGCGGATGTCGGCCACCTTCATCCCTAAGCCCTGGCGCGCCCTCGACATCCTCACCCTGGTCGAGCAGGCCGCCGGCTACCATACCGGCGGCGCCGTGCGCGACGCGCACTGACCGCGCTTCAGCGCACCTCGAAGATCCCGTCGACCTCGACGCTGGCATTGGCCGGCAGGCTGGCGACGCCGATCGCCGTGCGGGCGTGACGCCCGGCTTGTCCAAAAAGCTCCGCCATCAGGTCGGAGGCGCCGTTCACCGCCTTCGGCACGTCGGGCCAGCCCTGCTCCACCTGCACGAAGCCGCCGAGGCGGTGGCAGCGCACCACCCGGTCGAGGTCGCCGTCGAGGGCGAGGCTCAAGGAGGCCAGCAGGTTCAGCGCGCAGATCCGCGCTGCGTCCCGGCCCGTCGCGATATCGGTCACCGGGCCGGTGAAACGCACCTCTCCCTCCCACTCGCAGATCTGCCCGGCGAGCCACAGCGTCGCGCCGATGCGCGAGAACGGCAGGAAGGCGCCGCGGGGCTCGGGCACCCGCGGCAACGTCAGGCCGAGGGCGGCGAGACGGCGGGCGGGCTCGCCGCGGGGCGCTGGGGCCCGGGAGGTAGGGGCCTGGGAGGTAGGGGCTTCGTTCAACGCAACCTCTCGACGAAAATCAGGTTCACCAGGGCATTTTCCGACGAAGCGGCACCGGCGCTTCTTCGGAAAATGTATTAATATCAACAACATAGAGCAAAACCGGTCGCACGGCGACCAGGTGCGCTCTAGCGGCGCGCCCCGGGGATCGGCGGCGGCACGACGAAGACCCCGCCGGACGCGGGCGGTGCGATGGGCGGGCCGTAGGGAGGAAAGCGGTCGTACGGGTCGTAGCGGCTTCCCGACCGGAACCGGTCGTCCCGCCGGTCGCGGTCGTCCCAGTCGCGGCGGCGGCGGCGGTCGTCGTCGCGGTCCCGGTCGCGGCGCCGGGGCATGATCTCGTCCGGGTCGTCCCGGCCGAAGGCCCGGCGGTCGCGGCGGTCGAGGTCGCGCGCATCGTCGTCGTCCCGAAAGCGCGGGCCGTCCCGGTCGCGCCGGCCGTAGCCCTCGTCCTCGATGCCGCGGCCCCGGGCGTGGGAAACGTCGTCGTCCCACTGCGCCAGGGCGGGGGCGGCGGACAGGCCGGCGAGCAGGCAGGCGGCGAGCAGAACTCTCATCGGGGAGGGGGATCCTTCGGCAGGGCGCATCAGGCGACGGTGCGGTCGTCGCCCGCCGTATACTCGCGCCACAGCAACACCAACGCCGCCATCACGGCCGGTCCCAGGAAGAGCCCCAGCAGGCCAAAACTCTCGACACCGCCGAGGATGCCGAGCAGCACCCACAGGAAGGGCAGGCGGGTAGCACCGCCGATCAGCACCGGGCGGACGAAGTGGTCGGCCACGAAGGTGACGAGGAGGCCGGCCACCGCCACCACGATCGCCGCGGTGACACCGCCCTGCGCGGCGGCGAGCAACGCCGCGAGGCCGAAGGCGACCGGCGCCCCGAACGGGATCATCGCGGCGAGCGCCGTGAAGGCGCCGAGCAGCACCGGGTGGGGCACGCCGGCGAAGAAGTAGACCACGCCGAGCAGGAAGCCCTCGCCGAGGCCGACCAGCACCAGGCCGTCGACGGTGCCGTGGACCGAGGCCGCCATCTGGCGCGCCACTCGCTCGCCCCGCGGGCCGAACAGGCGGCGGGCCGCCGACAGGCCCTGCGCGGCCAGCGCCGGCCCGTCGCGGAAGAGGAAGAACAGGGTCAGCAGCGTGAAGCCGAACAGCATCGCCCGGTGGACGATCTGGCTGCCGAAGGTGCGCCCGAATCCGACGAGCGACGAGTGGTTGATCGACTGGTCGACGCGCTTCAGGACCTCGGACGAGCCCTGCGGGTGGCTCAGGTTCTCCTGCCACCAGGCCGCGACGTGGGAGGCGCCGAAGGGCAGGCGGGAGACGAAGTCCGGGACCGGCCAGCCCTGCTCCTCGATCTGGCGCCAGAACGCCACCGCATCGTGCGCCTCCCGCGCCGCCTGGATCGCCACGACGACCAGCGGCACCAGGATCACCAGGGCGACCGCTAGCGTGAGGAGAGCCGGCCAGAGCAGGTTGTGCTTGCCCGGCGGCTTGAACCGCACCAGCCGCTCGCGCAGCGGCCACAGGGCGATCGCCAGGATCACCGCCCAGACCAGCGCCGGCAGGAACGGATGCAGCACCCAGACCCCGAGGGCGCCGAGCCCGACGACGAGCGCCGCGCGGGCGAAAGCCGAGGCGCCGGTCGCGGGAGGCGGGGGCGGAGCCGGGAGG
>NZ_JTHF01000160.1 GCF_001043895.1 Methylobacterium indicum | reverse complement strand
CTTGCCGTTCAGCTCTTGCCGACCAGCGGGCAGCCGCCCTGGCTCATCGGCTTGAACGCCTGGTCGCCGGGGATCGTCGCGAGCCTGTTGTAGACGTCCCAGGGGCCCTTCGACTCGGAGGGCTTCTTCACCTCGAACAGGTACATGTCGTGGATCGTGCGGCCGTCGGGCCGGATCATGCCCTTGCCGAACAGCGGGTCGTCGGTCGGGTTGGCCTTCATCCACTCCATCACGACCTTCGGATCCTTCGACTTCGTCGCCGAGACGCCCTTCAGGTAGTGCATCATCCCGCCATAGACGCCCGCCTGGTTCATGCTCGGCATGTTGCCGTTCGCCCGCTTGGCGAAGCGCTGCGAGAAGGCCCGGGTGCCGTCGTTCAGGTCCCAGTAGAAGGCTTCCGTGAGCACCAGCCCCTTGGCGATGTCGAGGCCGAGCGCCTTGGCGTCCTGGGCGTAGAACAGCAGGGCCGCGAGCTTCTGCCCGCCCTCCGTCAGGCCGAATTCGTGCGCCTGCTTGACGGCGTTGATCGTGTCGCCGCCGGCATTGGCGAGCCCGACCACCTTGGCGCCGGAGGCTTGGGCCTGGAGCAGGAAGGACGAAAAGTCGCTCGCCGGGAACGGCACCCGGGCGGAGCCCAGAACCTTGCCGCCGTTGCGCGTTACGACTGCGGCGGTCTCGCTCTGGAGCGACTGGCCGAACGCGTAGTCGGCGGTGAGGAAGAACCAGGTGTCGCCGCCGCGCTTGACCATGGCGCCGCCGGTGCCGTTGGCGAGCGCATAGGTGTCGTAGGTCCAGTGGACCGTGTTGGGCGAGCATTGCGGGCCGGTCAGGTCGGTGGTGCCGGCGCCCGAATTGATGAAGATCTTGTTCTTCTCGCGAGTGACCTGGCTCACCGCCAGCGCCACCGACGAGGTCGGCACGTCGAAGATCGCGTCGACCCCGTCGCGGTCGTACCATTGCCGGGCGATGCCGGCACCGACATCGGGCTTGTTCTGGTGATCGGCCGAGACGATCTCGACATGGATGGACTTGTCGATCGCCGCGAAATCCTCGGCGGCGAGCTGGGCCGCCGCGACCGAGCCCTTGCCGCCGATATCCGAGTAGACCCCCGACATGTCGTTCAGGATGCCGACCTTGACCGTCGTCTGGGCCGAGGCCGGCAAGGCCGCCAGCATCAGGCATCCGGCCGACAGGAGCAGCCGCTTCAGGGTGATCATGGATTCCTCCCGGGTGCGTTTGTTATCGTCCCAGGAGGGGCTACCGGAGCGAACCCGTCAAGCGCGGCGAGGGGATGGATGTCGGGGGCCGGACTGCGCCGCCGCCCGGCATATCGAGCGGCGGTTCCTCTTCTCCCCTCGGGCGCAGGGCTGTCCCGGGAAAGGAAAAAGCGCGGGTTTCCCCTCTCCCCGCGGGCGGGGAGAGGCCTTCGCCCCCCTCGTCGGGGGCGAAGGAAGCAGCGAACCGCAGGTTCGCCGCGAGGGTGAGGGGGAAGTGCCGAATGTGGCTCCTCCGAAAACACCCCCTCACCCTCGCTCCGGCTTCGCCTCCGCTCGTCACGACCCCGACGAGGGGGTCGTGACCCTCTCCCCGCCCGCGGGGAGAGGAGATTTCCCGCGCCTCGCCTTCCCTGCACAGCCTCCGCTCCTCGCTTTCCTCTCGACTGCCTATGCGATGAGAGGGGGGAGGTACGCCTTCTTTGTCGGAGCGGATCGCACGACTGCGGCATGGTCGCCGTCCCGACATCGGTTCTCACACCGACGCCGCCGCTTCGCCCAGGCGCACGCACCGCGCCGCATGCCCGGGCGCCACCGCCACCCGCGCCGGCAGGCCCTCGCGGCAGGCCGGCACGACGAGGCCGCAGCGGGGCTCGAACGGGCAGCCGGGGGGCGGGTCGGCGAGGTCCGGGGGCGAGCCCGGGATGGTGGCGAGCCGCACGCCCTTCGGCGAATCCGGGGTGATGCGGGAGGCGAGCAGCCCCTGCGTGTAGGGATGGGCCGGCGCACCGATCACCGTGCCGCTCGCGCCGACCTCGACGAGGTGGCCGCCATACATCACCGCCACCCGGTCGGCGACCTGCACCGCCACGCCGACATCGTGGGTGACGAAGATGACCGCGAGGCCGAGGTCGCGCTGGAGTTCGCGCAGGAGGAGCAGGATCTGGATCTGCACCGTGGCGTCCAGCGCCGTCGTCGGCTCGTCGGCGAGCAGCACCTTGGGCCGGCAGGCGAGCGCGAGCGCGATCATCGCCCGCTGGCGCATGCCGCCCGACATCTCGTGCGGATAGGCGTCGAGGCGGCGGGCCGGGGAGGGGATGTGGACCCGCTCGAACAGCTCCAGCGCGCGGGCCCGGCCCGCCGCGCGGGAGACGCCCTCGTGGCGCATCACGGCCTCGGCGATCTGGTCGCCGATGCGGTAGACCGGATCGAGGGCGAGGCCCGGATCCTGGAAGATCATCGCGACGGTGCCGCCGCGATAGGCCGAGAGCGCCTTGCGCTTGAGGGAGAGCACGTCGTGCCCGTCGACCCGGAGATGCCCGGCGATGCGGGTGCGGGATTCCGGCAGGAGCCGCATCAGGGCCCGGAGCGTCACGGACTTGCCCGAGCCGGATTCGCCGAGCAGCGCCAGGGCCTCGCCGGCCCGGATCGAGACATCGACCCCGCCGACCGCCCGGACGGGCTTGCGGCCGCCGAGGAAGTCCACCGTGAGGTCGCGGACCTCGATCAGGGCGTCGGACGTCGCGGTGTCGGAACTGCGCAGGGGTGCGTTCATGGGTTGCGCCTCACGCCGCCATCGGGACCGGGGGAGCCTTCGGGTGGCCGGAGCCCGCCGCCGCCATGTGGCAGGCGGCGGAATGGGCCGGCGCCACCGGGTCGAGGCCGGGCTCGCGGGTCCGGCAGACCTCGGCGGCGAACTGGCAGCGGGTGTGGAAGCGGCAGCCCGGGGGCGGGTTGATCGGGTTCGGGGGATCGCCGGTGAGCGGCGCCTCCTCGAGCCGCGCGTCCGGGTCGGTCGAGGGCTGGGAGGCCAGCAAAGCCGCCGTGTAGGGGTGGCGCGGGGTTCCCAGGATCGCGTCGGCCGGGCCGATCTCGGCGATCCGGCCGAGATACATCACCATCACCCGGTCCGACATGAAGCGCACGACGTTGAGGTCGTGCGAGATGAAGATGTAGGTCAGGCCGAATTCCTGCTTGAGGTCGGTGAGCAGGTTCAGCACCTGCGCCTCGACCGACTTGTCGAGGGCCGACACCGCCTCGTCGAGGATGAGGAGACGGGGTTCGAGGGCGAGCGCGCGGGCGATGTTGACCCGCTGGCGCTGGCCGCCCGAGACCTCGTGCGGGTAGCGCCCGCCGAAGCGCCGCGGCTCGAGGCCGACCCGGCGCAGGAGGTCGTGGGCCCGCGACAGGGCGGCCGCCGCGGACAGGCCGTGCGCCCGCGGGCCGAAGGCGACCGATTCCTCGACGGTGAGACGGGGGTTCAGCGAGGCGTAGGAATCCTGGAAGACCATCTGCACCTGGCGGCGATAGGCCTTCAGGTCGAGGGCGCGGGAGCCGAGCAATTCGCCGTCGAAGACGATGTCGCCCTTGTCCTGCCGAGAAATCTGCATCAGCAGGCGCGCCGTCGTCGACTTGCCGCAGCCGGATTCGCCGACGACGCCGAGCGTCTCGCCCTTCATCACGGAAAAATCGACGCCGTCGACGGCGCGCACCGCCGGGCCCTTGCCGAACAACCCGCCCTTGCCGGGAAAGTGCTTCACCAGGCCGTCGACGGTCAGCAGCGGCTGCGCGGGACCGCCGCGGTCGCGGGGATCGAGGTCGGTCACTGGCGCACCTCCATGGCCGAGCGCAGGCCGTCCGACAGCAGGTTGAAGGAGATCGAGGTCAGGAAGATCATCACGCCGGGCAGCGCCGCCACGACCGGGTTGACGTAGATCGCGGTGCGCAGGGTGTTGAGCATCAGGCCCCATTCCGGCTCCGGCGGCTTCACGCCGAGGCCGAGGAAGGACAGGCCCGAGGCCAGGATCATCGAGACCGAGATGAGGCTCGTGGCGTAGACGAAGACGGGGCCGAGCACGTTGCCCAGCACCTGCACCCGCACCACCGTGAACGGGTTCGCGCCCGAGACCCGGGCCGCCTCGACGTAGTCGCGGTTGCGGATCTGCACCGTGACGCTTTCCGCCACGCGGGTGATCTGCGGCACGAACACGACGGTGAGCGACACGATGGAGTTGAGGATGCCCGCACCCAGCGCGCCCGACAGCGCGATGGCGAGGAGCACCGAGGGGAAGGCGAAGAACACGTCGACCACGCGCATGATCACGGTGTTGACCCAGCCGCCGGCATAGCCCGCCAGGATGCCGAGGCCCGAGCCGACGAAGAACGCGATGACGACCGGCAGCACGCCCATGAAGAGGGAGAGGCGGCCGGCATAGAGCAGGCGCGTGAGCATGTCGCGGCCGAGCTCGTCCGAGCCGAGCCAGTAGGTCGCATCCCCGACATGGCGCAGGCGCCGGACCATCGAGCCCTTGAACGGGTCCATCGGCGCGATGAGCGGCGCGAAGATCGCCGCCAGCACGATGGCGAGGATGACGCAGGCGGCGGCCATCGCCACCGGATCGCGCAGGAGACGGCGCAGCACGCTGCCCCAGTAGCCGCGCGAGGCGACCGCCGGGATCTCCGGGGCGGCGACCGCCGCGACCGGATCGCCCGTGGCGAGGGAGGTCTGAACATTCATCGGGTCAGGCCCTCTCGATGCGGGGGTCCAGCGCGGTCTGCACCACGTCGACCAGGAGGTTGAGGGTGACGAAGAACATCGCGAGCACCAGGATCGTGCCCTGCAGCAGCGGCAGGTCGCGCTGGAAGATCGCGGCGTTGAGGAGGAAGCCGGTACCCGGCCAGGCAAATACGGTCTCGATCAGGATCGAGCCGCCGAGCAGGTAGCCGAGCTGCAGCCCCATGATGGCGATGGCGGTCGGCGCCGCGTTCTTGACGACGTGACGGAAGACGCCGAATTCCGACAGGCCCTTGGCGCGGAGCGCCTGGACGAAGTCCTGATGCAGGATGTCGCCGACCAGCGCCCGGACGGTGCGGGAGATCACCCCCATGGGGATCACCGACATGGTGATGGCCGGCAGCAGGATGTAGCGCAGGTGCTCGAGGTCCGGGAACCAGTTGCCCGAGCCTTGCGGCCCCGCGCCCGTCGGCGGCAGCCAGCCGAGGGTGGCCGAGAAGATGATCACCAGCACGATGCCGAGCCAGTAATGCGGCACGCTGACCCCGAACACCGCGATGGCCGAAGCCACCCGGTCGAGCCAGGAATCGCGGGCATAACCGGCGACGAAGCCGAAGAAGGTGCCGAAGGTGAAGCCGATCAACGTCGCCATCGAGGCGAGGATCAGGCTGTTGCCGACGGCGCGGCCGACCTCCGACAGGACCGGGCGGCCGGTGGCGATCGAGGTGCCGAGGTCGCCGTGCAGGATCTTCCAGAGCCACAGGCCGTATTGCACCGGCAGCGGCTTGTCGAAGCCGTAGGCCGACCGCATCTGCGCCTGCATCTCGGCGGTGGCGTCGACCGGCAGGATCGCGCTCAGGGGATCGCCGGGGGCGAGATGGACGAGGAGGAAGCACACCAGGCTGACGCCCAGGGCGACCGGGGCGGCGTAGCCGATGCGCTTGAGGATGAAGAGGATCATGGGAACGGCGCCGGTTGTCGGGGTCGTAGCCCGCCGGGCGGGGGCCAGGCGAGGTCGTGATCTGTCAAAGCCGTCGTCATGCGGTCTGTCCCACCCTCAACCTCATCCTGAGGTGCGGGCGATCGAAGATCGCTGAGCCGCGAAGGAGGGCTCCAGAAGCCTTGCGATCTCTGGAGCCCTCCTTCGAGGTCAGTCCATCGACGATGGACTGACACCTCAGGATGAGGCCGCTGGGGGACCGAGAGTGAAAATCGACCGGCTCTTGTTTTCTCGAACCAATTCGAGTGAGCGGTTGTCTACTTCGCCATGGTGATCGGCGAAAAGTCCTGGAACCAGCTCTGGGCCTGGACGAAGCCCTGGACCTTCTTGCTCATCGCCCGCGGGTTGACGTCGTGGGTGACCATCAGGAACAGGGCGTCATCCACGAACTTCTCGTGGATCTTCTGCAGCACCGCGACCTGGTCCTTCGGCTCGAAGGTCGCCCGGACCTCGTCGAACAGCTTGTCCATCGCCGGGTCGCAGTAATAGCCCCAGTTGGTGCCGTTCGGCGGCGCCAGGTTGCACTGGGCGTGGCGGATGAAGGCGGTGAACGGGTCCTGGATCAGGTAGGAGTAGTTCATCGCGGTGCCGCCGCGGGCACTGTCGGACTTGGAGCCGGCACGCCAGATGTTGATCAGCGTGTTCCACTCCACGACCTCGTAATCGACCTTGATGCCGACCTCCGCGAGGTTCTGCTGGATGAACTCGTTCATCGGCAGCGGCTGCATCTGGCCCGAGCCCGAGGCCGAGATCAGCACCTTGGTGGAGATCGGCTTGCTCGGGCCGTAGCCGGCCTCCTTCAGCAGCTTTTTGGCGGCTTCCGGATCGTACGACAGCTTGAAGGTCGGCTTGCCGAACCACGGATGGCCGGGGGTCAGGAAGCCCTCCGCCGGGGTGGCGAGGCCGCCCAGAAACTCCTTCAGGCCCTCGCGGTCGATGGCGAGGTTGGCGGCCTTGCGCACACGGACGTCGTTCCACGGCGAGCCCTCGGCCCGCGACAGGTGCCAGGTCCAGTTATGCGGATAGAGGTTGGTGACGAGGGCAAAGCCCGCGGCCTTGAGCGAGGGCACCGCGTCCGGCGCCGGCGCCTCGATCCAGTCGACCTGGCCGGAGCGGAGCGCGGCCACCCGGGCGTTGGCCTCCGGCAGCGGGACCAGCACCATCTTGTCGAGCTTCGGGACCCGGCCCTTGTCCCAGTATTCCTTGTTCGGCGCCAGTTCCAGGCGCTCGCGCGGCACGAAGCCCGTGACCTTCCACGGCCCGGTGCCGGAGGGCGCCTTGGCGACCGCGTCCCAGCTCTTGCCCTGCTTCTCCCAGTTGGCGGGAGACGACATCAGGATCCAGGCGAGCTGGTAGGGGAAGGTGGCGTCCGGGGTCTTGGTGACGATCTCGACCGTCATCGGGTCGACCACCTTGTAGGTGGCGACCGCCGGGATGCGGGTGCGCCCCTGCGCCGACTGGCGCGGGTCGAATTGCGGGCTGTCCGACTTCAGGAGCTTGTCGAGATTCCACACCACGGCATTCGCGTCAAAGGCCGAGCCGTCGTGGAAGGTGACGCCGGGGCGGAGCTTGAAGGTCCAGCGGGTCTTGTCGGCGGGGTCGATCGACCAGGAGGTGGCGAGGCCCGGCGTCAGCTCGGAGGCCTTGTCGGCCCGGCTCAGGTCCCAGTTGATGAGCGCGTCGTATACCGTGTAGCCGGTGAAGCGCATGCCCTCGCCACCGTTGTCCGCCTGGCCGGTGGTGAGCGGGATGTCGGACGCGGTCATGCCGATGCGCAGCACGCCCTGCGCGCTCGCGGGCCCCGTTAGTGCCAGGGCGAGGGCGAGGCCGGACAGGGTCCGCCCGAGCGCGGACCGGCGCAGGAGCGGGTGGGTGAGCAGCGGCATCGTCGATCGTCTCCGTGGCGGTTCAACGGACGACGGAACTGCAAGAGCCCTGCCAACCCCCGTGACGATGCCGGCCGCGATTTCCTGGAACTGGAATGCCTAAATTCTAGGCTGCCTCGTTCATAGGCTAACAACCTGCCGCAAAGCTGCCTTCACGAGAGGCAGGCCTCGGCCCGAGCCGCATCGATCTGGCGATCGGCGACGAGATGCGCCAAGCCGTGGACTAGGGCCCAGGCGCGCAGGGCCTCACGCTCGGCGCCGCCCGAGGTATCGCGCTCCGCCACCACGTTCCGCAACGCCCCGAACGCCGCGCCGGAGGCCTCCGCGAGGTCGGGATGCGCCGCCTTCTCGACTACCCCGCCGAACATCAGCCGGAAGGTCGCCCGGTCGGCATCGGCAAAGCGCAGATAGGCCCGGCCGAGGGCGGCGAGCCGCTCGGGGCCCTCGGCACGATTGCCGGCCTCGTCGAGCGTGCGGCGGAGCGCCCGGAATCCCTCGGCGGCGAGCGCCGCCAGCAATGCGTCGCGGCTCGCGAAGTGCCGGTAGGGCGCATTGTGCGACACGCCGGCGAGCCGCGCCGCCTCGCGGAGGGTCACGGCCTCGGCCCCGCCGGATCGCAGGAGCTCCTGCGCCGCCGCGATCAGGCTGCGGCGCAGGTCGCCGTGATGGTAGGCCGTCCCGCCCTCGTATGTTGACAATGCCCACATGCCCCGTATGTTGCGTCTGTCAACATACGCGCGCCGGACGCCGCCGCAAGCCGCGACAGCCGGGGTACACCGTGGATCGGGTGTCCGCCATGACCCTCCAGCCGCTGCTCCAGGCCTCGCCGACGATCCAGGCCCACGCTGCGGCAGCCATCGCCGCCCTGGTGCTCGGGACCCTTCAATTCGGGCTCGAGCGGGGCGGGGCATGCCACCGGTGGATGGGCCGGGTCTGGGTCGGGCTGATGGCGGTGGTGGCGCTGAGTTCGTTCGGCATCTCGGGCCTGCGCCAGTTCGGACCGTTCAGCTGGATCCACCTCCTGTCGGTGTTCACGCTGGCGGCTCTGGTCCGTGGCGTGCGGCACGCACGCCACGGCGAGATCGCGGCCCATCGCTGGACCATGATCGCGCTCTATCTCGGGGCGCTGGTGATCACGGGCCTGTTCACCCTGTCGCCCGGGCGGATCATGGGCCGCGTCGTGTTCGGGTGAGGGCAGGCGCGTCAGCGCCGCCCCGCACCGAGCCGGTCGCGATCCATCGCCACCGGCGGCCGCGTCTGCGGCGCCCGCAGCAGGCGGTCGCGGCTCAGGCCCTTGTGGACGTGGACCATCAGGGCGATGCCGAAGAGCGGCGTGATCAGGTTGACGATCGGCACCAGCATCAGCCCGGCCAGCAGCGCCCCGGCGAGCATCACGGTGGCGCTGTGGTGGCGCCGCATGGCGCCCGCCTCCGAGAGGGGCCGGAACCGGGCGGCGGCGAGCTCGAAATATTCGCGCCCGAGCAGGTAGGTGTTGGCGAGGAAGAACGCCGCCACGTTGATGCCCGGCACGAGCAGCAGCGCCAGGGCCGCGAGGTTCACGGCGAGCGCGAGGCCGGCAAAGCGCACCGTGTAGAGCATCGCCTGGCCGAGCGGCATCGCCTGGCCCGGCACCTCGTCGGGGAAGTCGGTCCGCTCGACGATCGCGGCGGCATCGTCGAGGAAGTAGCCTGCAACCAGGATCGAGACCGGCGGCAGGATGTAGGCGAGGCCGACGAACAGCCCGGCCCCGGCCAGGAACGACGCCACGGCGTTGACCATGGCGTAGTCGGTCGAGATCGGGTGGGCGGCGATCAGCGCCGCGATGCCCTTGGAGAGGCCGAACCAGATCAGGGCCAGGAGCCCGACCGTGAGGCCGAGGGACTTCCACAGGATCTGGCGGAGCGGCGGGGAAAAGACCTGCCGCAGGGCCGCGAAGGCGGCGTTGATGAGCATCGAAGCCTCGGGGATGGACCGCGCCGCCGTTCACTTGATGTCGAACGGCCCCGTCGTCCAGGGGCAACCTGTGCGGCGGGCGAACCGCGCCTCGCTTCGCGGGTTGAGGCACCACAGCATGGCGCCCGCGCCGCGAGGAGGCTCGACCGATGGACATCGCCGTAGACAAGGTCAGTGAATTCATCCTGCGGGCCCGCGCCCTCGACGTGAAGGAGGGCCTGAGCGATCCCGATTCCGGCTCGAACCCGATCGACGACGGCGCCCGCGACGTGCTGGTCGACGGCACCGACGACGCCACCGAGGAGGAGCTGCGCGAGATGATCGCCGGCCTCAACGACGACGAGCGCGCCGACCTCGTGGCGCTCCTGTTCGTCGGTCGCGGCGACATGGAGCCCGAAGAGTTTCCCGATGCGGTGCGGCTCGCCCGCGAGCGCGAGGCCGCCGGCACCCGTACCGCCGACTACCTGCTCGGCATCCCGAATGTCGGCGACCTTCTCGACGAGGGGATGGCGGCGATGGGCCTGAGCAGCACCGTCTGATCCTGGCCCGCGCTACCCGAGGCGTACCCCGACATCGCCTTCGCGCTCCAGCCAGGCACGGAACGCAAGGGCGAGCGGGTCGTTCGCCCGCTCCTCGGGGAGATAGGTGCAGTAGCTCCGGGCCGGCAGCGCCGGTCCGGCGAACGGCGCGACGAGGCGGCCCCGCGCCAGGTCGTCCGCCACCAGGGCGGTCGGCCCCATCGCGACGCCGAGCCCGTCGAGGGCCGCCTGCAGCGTCAGGTAGAAGTGGTCGAGGACCACTGTCGCGGCCGGGTCGAGCCCGGCCCGGCCGGCCCGGGCCAGCCAATCGGCCCAGAGCCGCGGCAGGCTCAGCGTGTGCAGGAGCGTGTGCCGCGCGAGGTCCTCGCAGCGCCGCAGCGGGATCCGGTCCATGAGAACCGGGCTGCAGACCGGCAGGCGCTCCTCGGCCAGGAAGGGCGCGGCCCTGAAGCCGTAGAACGTGTCGGGCCCACCCCGGATGATCACGTCGAACGGATCGCCGAGGGCTTCGGGCGACGCGTTCGAGGTCTCGAGCCGGACCTCGACACCCGGATGCTCCGCGCGAAACCGCGCCAGCCGGGGCACCAGCCAGCGCAGCGCGAAGGTCGCCGGGGCGCTGACCCGCAGCACCGCCCGGTCGTCCTGTCCGAACCGCTCCGTCGCCGCGGCGATCCGGTCGAGGGCGGGGCCGATCCCGGCGAGGTACGACCGGGCGGCGTCGGTCGGCACGATCCGCCGGTTGTGGCGGGTGAACAGCGGCGCGCCCAGCCATCCTTCGAGGACGCGGACATGCTGGCCGACCGCGCCCTGGGTCACGCCGAGCTCGCCGGCAGCCTCCTTGAAGCTCCCGCGGCGGGCGGCGGCCTCGAAGGCCCGCAGGGCATTGAGCGGGGGCAGGGACCGCGGCATCGACGCGAATTCCTCTCAGAAGAGTTTTTCTGATCTTGTTGCCGCAGATTACTGGTTTGTCGCGCCGGTTCGCAACAGTTAGCCTCACCCGATCCTTACGGACGGCTCTCTATCGCGAGTCGGCCGTCATCTCATCGCCTCGCGCTGCGCAGGCTGGATTCGGGCCACCACCCATGACACCCCTCGTCCTGGCCGGCGTCACGCTGGCGGCGATCCTGCACGCCGGCTGGAATGCGGTGCTGCGCGGCGGCAGCGACCGGCTGTGGTCGATGACGCTGATGATGATCGCGGTCGGCGGCGCCAGTGCGGCCGCATTGCCGTTCCTGCCCTGGCCCGCCCCGGCGAGCTGGCCCTACATCGTCGCCTCGGCGGTGATCCACGCGGCCTACAACCTCTCCCTCGTGCGCGCCTACCGGTCGGGGGAGCTGGGCCAGATCTACCCGGTCTCGCGCGGGTCCTCGCCGGTCCTGGTCGCGCTCGGCGCCGCGGCCTTCGCGCAGGAGCGCCTGACCGTCCCGGCGGTGATCGGCATCGCCCTCGTCTCCGGCGGGATCCTGTCCCTGGCTCTCCAGGGCGGGCGTCCGCCGGATGGCCAAAGGACGGGGGGATTCCTGCCGGCCGCCCTCGTCACCGGGGCGCTCATCGGTGCCTACACGGTGGTCGACGGAATCGGGGTGCGGCTCGCCGGGAACAGCCTCGCCTACGCCAACAGCATGTTCCTGCTCTGGAGCGTGACGACGCCGGTGATCTACCTGTTTGGCCGCCAGCGGCCCCCGGCCTACACGCGCGGCCAGACCATGGCGGCGCTCGGCGGCGGCCTCGTCTCGATCGTCGCCTACGGCATCGTGATCGCGGCGATGCAGTCCGGCGCGATGGGCGTCGTCTCGGCGCTGCGCGAGACGAGCGTGGTCTACGCCGCACTCATCGGCCGGCTCTTCCTGAACGAGCGGCTGACCGCCCGCCGGATCGCCGCCTGCCTGGCGATCGCCGGCGGGGCGGCCTGCCTGGCCTACCCCGCCGGGTGAGGGCGGCTATTCCGCCGCCGCGCGGTGCGGCTCGGGCGCCCGATGCACCACCGGCACCGCCGGCGCGCCCTCCCAGCGGGAATTGGCCGGGATGCTCTCGCCCTTCATCACGATGGTGAGGGGGCGCAGCTGGGCGTAATCGCCGACCTTGGTGTCGTAGAGCACCGTCGCAAAGGCGCCGACGCTGACGCCGCGGCCGACCTCGACCCGGCCGACCTTCATCACCCGGTCCTCGTAGAGGTGGGTCTGGAGCGCCGACATCCGGTTGACCGAGGCGAAGTCGCCGATGGTGACGCAATCGAACTCGGTGATGTCGGTGGCGAGCATGCACACGCCCTCGCCGGTGCGGGTGCCGAACAGCCGCAGCACCCAGGGCAGGAACGGCGTGCCCATCAGGTGCTCGAGCAGCACCTTGCCGGCGAGACCCCAGTACATCACCGCCACCGCCTCGGTGCGCATCGCCCACCACGACCACATCGGGTGCATGCCGGGCTCGTAGCGGCCCATCAGCAGCCACTTCACGGCGATGACCACGAGGGTCTGCAGCACCGCGATCACCACGCTGGTGGCGACGAAGCCGACGGCGAGCCCGCCCCAGTCGCCGGCCAGGATCGCCGGGTAAAAGATGAAGTCGATCGCCAGGATGGCGAAGGTGATGAACAGCATCGGCGAGAACGAGGAGGTGAAGGCCTCGAACACGCCGCGGCGGACCCGCGGCCAGATCCCGGGCTCGAAGGTCTGGGCCTGGCCGAGATCGACCTTCTGCCGGACCGGCAGCTTGATCGGCGGCGAGCCGAACCAGGTCTCGCCGGGCGCCATGCGGTCGTTGGCCGGCGGCTTCGACTTGATGCCGATCAGCACGTCGTCCGGAATGATGGCGCCGGGCGGCACCACCGCGTCGTTGCCGACGAAGACCCGGGCCCCGGTGCGGACCGGGGCCAGCTCCATCACGCCGCGGCGCACCTCCTCCTCGCCGTAGACGACCTCGTCGGCGATGAAGTTGCGCGCGCCCACTTCCGCGAGGTCGTAGCGGCCGGCGAGGTTCGTCGAGATCTCGGCGCCCTGGCCCATCCCGGCGCCCATCAGCCGGTACCAGGCCCGCATGTAGACCGTGGCGAAGAGCGACGAGAGGGTTTCCAGCGTCACCTCGGCGGCGAGCGCCACCGCCCATTTGCGCAGGTAGACGCCGCTATGGATCGAGTAGCTGCCCTCGCGCAGGCGCGGCAGCACCAGCCAGCGGATGCCGGCGATGAGCCCGACCGTGCCGGCGGTCATCAGCATCGCGGTCGGCCAGGTCAGCAACGGCAGGTACCAGTGGTAATCCACGTCGGTCATCGTCGCCAGCGAATCGCTGATCTGGTCGAAGATGTAGAAGGCCGGGAAGATCGGCAGCAGGCCGACCGCCGGGATCGCCGCCAGCAGCACGGCGTAGATCGCGAAGAACGCGGCCCGGCGCTGGGCCGAGACCTCGGGCTCCGGATGGATCTCCGAGAGATCGACCATGCCGACCTTGCGGCCCGGCGAGCCGTCCCAGGCCTCGGCGCGGCCGACGACGGTCCCGGACGGCACGGTGGTGAGGTCGGCCAGTTCCGCGTGGTCCTCGATCCGGGTGTCGTAGCCGACGACGCAGGAGGTGCCGATGGCCACGTCGTCGCCGATCGACACGGGTCCGATGACCAGTTCGTTGCCGACCACCTCGGCATTGGCGAGCGTCAGCCGGCCCCCCAGCGAGGCGCCGCGCCCGATGCTGACGAGATCCGGCGCCCCGATCTCGATGTCGGAGATCAGCGCATCCTCGCCGACCTTGGCGCCCAGCAGCCGCAGGTAGATGCGGATCATCGGCGAGCCCTGGAGCCACTTGACGTGGACCAGCGGCGTCAGGCGCTGGGTCAGCCACCAGCGGAAATAGTAGGTGCCCCAGAGCGGGTAGCGCCCGGGCTTGGTCCGCCCCAGCACCAGCCACTTCACCGCAATGGCGATCAGCGCGGTGGCGGCGTTGAGGCCGATATAGACCAGCAGCAGCACCGCCATCTCGGAGAAGAAGCCGAGCTCGCCGCCGGTGATCAGCAGGTAGGTGACGAAGATGCCGAGCCACTGCGCGGTGGCGAGCGTGATCACGAAGGGCAGGACGGCGGCTTGCGCGAGACCGCACAGGAAGCGGCGCATGAGCGGCGGCGGCTCGAAGGACAGGTCGTGGGTCGCGGCGGCCGCGCCCGCCCCGCCGGTGCGGGCGATCAGGGTCTCGGACATCGCCCGCAAGGTCCGCCCGTTATAGACGTCCTGGAGCGTGATCGCGGCGAGCGCCGGCACCGTCCGCACCGCCGAGACGAAGCGGGCGGCAAGCAGCGAGTGGCCGCCGAGATCGTTGAAGAAGTCGGCTTCGAACGGGATCGGCTGGTTGCCGAACACCGTGTGGGCGGCGGCGAGCAACGCGGCTTCGGTCTCGTCCCGGGGCTCCTCCTGCTCGCCGGAGGTCTCGACCACGGCGAGCGGCCGGGCGCGAAGCGCCTTGCGGTCGACCTTGCCGGAGGCGGCCAGCACGGGGAGGCTCTCCACCACCTCGAAATGCGCCGGGATCATGTAGGGCGGCATCGTCTCGGCGAGCGCCGCGCGCAGGCGCCCGCGATCGAACTCCGTGCCCCGCTCGGGAACCACGAAGGCCACCAGCCGGTCGACGCCGTCATCCTGGCGCAGCACCACCGCCGCCGAGGCGATGCCCGGCTGGACCCGGATCCGCGACTCGATCTCGCCGAGCTCGACCCGGAAGCCGCGGACCTTCACCTGGTCGTCGATGCGGCCGTGGAAGACGATCCGGCCGGCGGAATCGAGGGAGACCGCGTCGCCCGAGCGGTAGAGCACCGGGTCCGACCCGTCGCCGCCATACGGGTTGGCGACGAACTTTTCCGCCGTCAGTTCCGGCCGGGCGAGGTAGCCCTTGGCGATGCCGGGACCGCCGATCAGGAGTTCGCCCTGCACGCCGGGCCCGACGAGGTTCAGGGCCTCGTCGGCGATGTAGGCGGTGTAGTTGGCGATCGGCCCACCGATGGTGACGGGGTCGCCGGGCTTCATCTCGGCGGCGGTCGCTACGACGGTCGCTTCGGTCGGCCCGTAGGTATTGAACAGCTTTCGCGAGCCGGTAGCCCAGCGGGCGATCAGCGGCTCGGGGAGCGCCTCGCCGCCGAGCAGGATCAGCCGTAAGGCAGGCACGTCCTTGGTCATCAGGCCGAGAAGCGTCGGCACCGTATCGAGCACCGTGATGCCGGCCTCGTTGAGGATGTCCGGCAGGGCCTCGGCGTCGCCCATCTGGGCCGGGCTCGCCACGAACAGGGTCGCACCGGCGAGATACGGAACCCAAATCTCCTCCATCGAGAGATCGAAGGCGACCGAGGCGCCCTGAAAGACCACGTCGTCACTGGCAACGCCGTAGAGGTCGTTGGCCGAGCGCAGGAAGTGGCAGATGTTGCGGTGGCTGATGACGATGCCCTTCGGCACGCCGGTCGAGCCGGAGGTGTAGATCAGGTAGGCCGGGTGCTCGGGGGTGAGGCCGGCGGCCCGCAGGTCGGGCGCCGGGCCGCCGGCTCCCGCGGCGATCTCGTCGGGGGTGAGGGCCGGGCAGGCCTCGGCCGGCGCCTTGTCCTTGAGGGCGGGCGAGACGACCAACGCCTTGGCGTCGCAATCCTTCAGGCAGACGGCGACCCGGTCGGAGGGCGCCTCGGCATCGAAGGGCAGCCAGGCCGCGCCCGCCTTGGTGATGCCGATCTGCGCCACCAGCAGGTCGAGGGAGCGCGCCATCCACAGGCCGACCACGTCGCCGGGCCCGATGCCGCGGGCCGCGAGGCCCGCGGCGATCGCGTCGGAGCGACGATCGACCTCGGCATAGGTCAGGCGGGTGCGGGACGCCGCGTCGGACCCGCTCGCCGCGTCGATCAGCGCCGGGTGATCGGGCCGCGCCCGGGCGGTGTCGCGAAAGATCTCGGCCAGCACCTCGTCGCGGATCAGGTCCGGCCGCACGGGGCCGCGCAGCACCGCCGCGCCCGTGGGCGGAACGGCCGTCTGGCGCGTCCCGGGGCTGGACGGACGAACGGTCCCGGCGGTGTGGTTCATCAAGCGACTCCGCTGGCCCGCCTCGGGCCATTGAGCTTAACCAGGGCGCCGGCGCGGCTCCGGGATGGAGGCCGGCGGACGGGTCTCGCCCGCGTCAGGTAGCGGACGGGCGGTGCACGGGGAGGTGGACGAGAACCGGGGCCGGTTCAAGGCACCGGCGCCGGTTCACGGCACGGGCCGTCCCAAAAACCT
This sequence comes from Methylobacterium indicum, assembly GCF_001043895.1. Taxonomy (GTDB): domain Bacteria; phylum Pseudomonadota; class Alphaproteobacteria; order Rhizobiales; family Beijerinckiaceae; genus Methylobacterium; species Methylobacterium indicum. The sequence continues at coordinate 14,531 of NZ_JTHF01000160.1, read as the reverse complement.
CCGGCGGGGATCAGACCCAGCGCCGCCCGCCCGCCTCGAGCACGAGGACCCGGCCCTGCAGGATCTCGAGGTGGGGCGCCTCCTCGGGGTTCGCGACGCCGAGCGTCACCATGACGGCGCGGGCGACGCCGCCATGCGCCACGATGATCGTCGGTCCGTCGAGGGAATCGAGGAGCGGCCGCACCCGCTCGGCCACCATGGCGTAGCTCTCCGCGCCCTCGCCCGGCGGACAGAAGCCCCAGCGGTCCCGGTCGCGGGCCTGGGAGCGGGCCGGATCGCTCCGGCGCACGTCCTTCCAGGTCAGGCCCTCCCAGGCGCCGAAGCCGATCTCGCGCAGGCGCGGATCGGTGGTGTAGCCGGCGGGGTCGAGGCCGAGCGACCGGCGCAGGCCCTCCATCGTGTGGCGGGTGCGCTCCATCGGGCTCGACAGATAGGGCAGGGTGGCGACGTCGCCGCCGACGAGGCCCGCCAGGCGCTCGCCGACCTCGGCGGCCTGGGCCACGCCCTTGCGGTTGAGCGCGATGTCGCGCTGCCCCTGGAGCCGGCCCTCGGCGTTCCAGTCGGTCTCGCCGTGGCGCACGAAATAGATCGGTGCCCGGATCACCGGCCGGCCCTTTCGGAACGGCCCCGCTTCGCTGTCGTTATCGCCTGCACACGCCGTTCCTCGCCCGAGCCCCCGCCTTCCGATGTCGAAGAAGAACCCGAAAGACAAGACGGTTTCGCTTCCCGGCCATCCGCGGCCGTCCTCGGCCGCCTGGGCGAACGAGGCCGGGCTGCTGGCGGCGGCGAGCCCCGGCTTCCTCGCCGAGCACGGCGCGACGATGCCGGTGCCGCCCCCGGGCGTGGTCCAGTCGCGGCCCGAAGCGCCGTGCCGCCTCGCCGAGATCGACCCCGACGCGCCGGGCTCCTCCGACGGCAAGGCGCAGGCCGAAGCGGAGTTGACGGAGGTGCGCGGCCGCATCCGCGACCTGCAGGAACGGCTCTATGCCGAGCGCAAGCGCAGCCTTCTGGTGGTGCTCCAGGCGATCGACACCGGCGGCAAGGACGGCACCATCCGGCACGTCTTCGAGGGCGTGAACCCGCAGGGCTGCCAGGTCGCGTCGTTCAAGACGCCGAGCGCCGAGGAACTCGACCACGATTTCCTATGGCGCTATCACCGCCAGGTGCCGGCCCGCGGCATGATCGGGGTGTTCAACCGCAGCCACTACGAGGACGTGCTGATCGTCCGGGTCAAGCAGCTGGTGCCGGAGGCGGTGTGGCGGCCGCGCTACGACCTCATCAACGACTTCGAGCGCCTGCTCACCCTCTCGGGCACCACGGTGCTCAAGATCTTCCTGCACATCTCGAAGGCCGAGCAGAAGGAGCGGCTCGACGCCCGCCTCGCCGATCCGACCAAGAACTGGAAATTCGATCCGGCCGACCTCGTCGAGCGCCAATCCTGGGACGCCTACCAGGGCGCGTTCCAGGACGCGCTGACCCTCTGCGGCACGCGGCTCGCCCCCTGGCACGTCGTGCCGGCGAACCGGAAGTGGTTCCGCAACCTCGCGGTCGCCCGCCTCGTCGCCGACACCCTGGAGGCGATGGATCCGCGCTTCCCGGAACAGACGGCGGATCTGGCTGGGATCACGGTGCCGGATTGAGGCCGAACGGACCCGGCTTCCCGACGCGAACCGGACATCCTCCGCATCATCCCGGGGCCGCGAAAGCGGAACCCAGGATCCATAACCGCCGACGGTGCAGGTTGGAGCGGGATGCCGGCCACCATCTCCGGCATCGTCAGCGGCTATGGATCCCGGGTTCTCGCCTTGGGCGAGCCCCAGGATGACGTGGAGGGTGAATCAGTCGCCGCAAGAACGAGGACCTTCAGCAGATCACGCCGCCTCGTCCCGCTTGCCGAGACGCTTGTCGAGGTAGGTGTCGACCGTCTGGGTCAGCTCGTCGACCTTGCCGTCGAAGAAGTGGTTGGCGCCGTCGACGATCTGGTGCTCGATGATGACGCCCTTCTGGGTCTTCACCTTCTCGATCACCGGCATCACCTCGCGGGCCGGCGCGACCCGGTCCTCGGAGCCGTGCACGAACAGGCCCGACGAGGGGCAGGGGGCCAGGAAGCTGAAATCGTAGCGGTTGGCCATCGCGGCGATCGAGATGAAACCCTCGATTTCGGGGCGGCGCATGAGCAGCTGCATGCCGATCCAGGAGCCGAACGACACGCCGGCGATCCAGCAGGCCCGGGCCTCCGGGTTCACCGCCTGCACCCAGTCGAGGGCGGCGGCGGCATCCGACAACTCGCCGACCCCGTGGTCGAACGCGCCCTGGCTGCGGCCGACGCCGCGGAAGTTGAAGCGCAGGGCCGCAAAGCCCCGATTCGCGAACGTGTAGAACAGGTTGTAGACGATCTGGTTGTTCATCGTCCCGCCGAATTGCGGGTGCGGGTGCAGCACGATGGCGATCGGGGCGCCCCGCTGCTTGGGGGCCTGGTAGCGCCCCTCGAGCCGACCGGCGGGACCGGCGAAGATGACCTCGGGCATGAACCACCTCTCGTTAAGGCTTCCGGGTGCGTGAGTGCGGCGCAGGCGGGCGAGGATGCCGGGCCGGAACCTTGACTCGGGTTCCGTCTCCCATAAAAGCACCCTTAGAACAGTTCTAGATCACTAGAACCATTCTAAACAACAGGTGCCGCAATCCCGCGCCTCGCGCCGGTGAGCACGCACCGTCTGATTACGCGTGTCCGGGGCGGGCCTTAGCACGGCCCCCGGGGGGAAAGGCAAAGGAATTCAGCGCATGGAGCGCGAGCGCGCCTATCTCGACCACAACGCGACCTCGGCGGTGAAGCCTGAGGTTGCGCTTGCGGTCGCGCGCGCGCTCACCGAGCTTCCCGGCAACCCGTCCTCGATCCACCGCGAGGGCCGCGCCGCCCGGGCGGCGATCGAGGCGGCCCGCGTTCAGGTCGCGGCCCTCGTCGGGGCGGCGCCGGCCCGGGTGGTGTTCACCAGCGGCGGCACCGAAGCGTCGAACGCCGTTCTGTCGGGCGCCCTGCGACGCCGCGGCCTGCCGGCTCCGACCCGGCTGCTGATCGGTGCGACCGAACACCCCTGCGGCCTGCAAGGCCACGCCTTCGCCCCCGAGGCGACCGAGATCCTGCCGGTGGATGCGGACGGCGTGCTGCGCCTCGACGTCCTGGAGGCGCGGCTCGTGGCGCTGGCGCGGGAGGGTACGACGGCGCTGGTCTCGGTCCAGGCCGCCAACAACGAGACGGGGGTGATCCAGCCCCTGGCGAGGGTTGCGGCGCTGACATGCCAGCACGGCGCCTTGTTGCACACCGATGCGGTCCAAGCCGCTGGACGAATTTCCATTGGGCGCAATATATTCGCTGCCGATGCGGTGACGCTCTCCGGCCATAAGCTCGGGGGACCGAAGGGCGTCGGCGCGATCGTGCTCGGGGAGGGAGCGGGCCTGGAGCCGGCCTTCATCCGCGGCGGCGGCCAGGAGGCGCGGCTGCGGGCCGGAACCGAGAACCTGCCGGGCATCGTCGGGTTCGGCCTCGCCGCCGAACTGGCGCTCGCCGCCATGCCGGGGGAAGCGGTCCGCCTCGCCGCCCTGCGCGACGGGATCGCCGCCGGGGTGCGGGCGCGGGCACCCGACGCGGTGGTGTTCGGGGAGGGCGCCGGACGCCTGCCCAACACGCTCTGCCTCGCGGTGCCGGGCCTTAAGGCGGAGACGGCCCTCATCGCCCTCGACCTCGACGGGGTGGCGGTGTCGTCCGGGGCGGCCTGCGCCTCGGGCAAGGTTTCGCGCTCCGGCGTGCTCGCGGCGATGGGGGTCGATGCGACCCTGTCCGCGGGGGCGCTGCGCATGAGTTTGGGGTGGAACAGCCGGCAAGAGGACGGGGAAAGGTTCCTCGCGGCCTTCGATCGGCTGGTTTCATCCCTATATAAGCGCCGGGAGCGGGCCGCGTGAGCGCGTGCCTCGCATCCGGCCGTGTCATCACCTCGCGGCCCTTGAAGCCGTAAGCGGTAGGAGACGGGTATGCCTGCAGTGCAGGAGACGGTCGATCGCGTTCGCGCCATCGATGTCGATCAGTACAAGTACGGTTTCGAGACCACGATCGAGATGGAGAAGTCCGAGAAGGGCCTCTCCGAGGACGTGATCCGCTTCATCTCGGCCAAGAAGGACGAGCCGGAGTGGATGCTCGAATGGCGCCTCGACGCCTATCGCCGCTGGCTCACCATGAAGGAGCCGAACTGGGCACGGGTCGAGTACGACAAGATCAACTACGACGAGCTCTACTATTACGCCGCGCCGAAGCGCAAGGCGGCGCAGTCGCTCGACGAGATCGACCCCGAGATCCTGAAGACCTACGAGAAGCTCGGTATCCCGTTGCGCGAGGTCGAGGTGCTGGAGGGCATCGCCCCCGAGCGTCGCGTCGCCGTCGATGCGGTGTTCGATTCGGTCTCGGTCGCCACCACCTTCAAGGCCGAGCTCGCCAAGGCCGGCGTGATCTTCATGCCGATCTCGGAGGCCCTGCGCGAGCATCCCGAACTGGTGCGCAAGTACCTCGGCTCGGTCGTGCCGGTCACCGACAACTACTTCGCGACGCTGAACTCGGCGGTGTTCTCCGACGGCTCGTTCGTCTACATCCCGCCGGGCGTGCGCTGCCCCATGGAGCTGTCGACCTATTTCCGCATCAACGAGCGTGACACCGGCCAGTTCGAGCGCACGCTGATCATCGCCGACAAGGGCTCGTACGTCTCGTATCTCGAGGGCTGCACCGCCCCGAAGCGTGACGACAACCAGCTCCACGCCGCGGTGGTCGAGCTCGTCGCTCTCGACGACGCCGAGATCAAGTACTCGACGGTCCAGAACTGGTACCCGGGCGACGCCGAGGGCCGCGGCGGCATCTACAACTTCGTGACCAAGCGCGGCGATTGCCGCGGCGTGAACTCGAAGATCTCGTGGACGCAGGTCGAGACCGGCTCGGCGATCACCTGGAAGTACCCGTCCTGCATCCTGCGCGGCGACAACTCTCGGGGCGAGTTCTACTCGATCGCGGTGTCGAACGGCATGCAGCAGGTCGATTCCGGCACCAAGATGATCCATCTCGGCAAGAACACGACGAGCCGGATCATCTCGAAGGGCATCTCGGCCGGCCGGTCGCAGAACACCTATCGGGGTCTCGTCTCGGCCCACAAGAAGGCCAAGAACGCTCGCAACTTCACCAATTGCGACTCGCTGCTGATCGGCGACCAGTGCGGCGCGCACACCGTGCCCTACATCGAGTCGAAGAACGCCTCGGCGGTGTTCGAGCACGAGGCCACCACCTCGAAGATCTCCGAGGACCAGAAGTTCTACTGCCTGCAGCGCGGCCTCTCCGAGGAGGAGGCGACCGCGCTCATCGTCAACGGCTTCGTCCGCGACGTGCTGCAGCAGCTGCCGATGGAATTCGCCGTCGAGGCCCAGAAGCTGATCTCGATCAGCCTGGAAGGCTCGGTGGGCTGATCACCCCTTCACGGTTCCCGGCGACGCGCCGGGAGCCGCTCCCTACCCGATACCGCCCATCACGGACGCGGCGCCGCACGCTCGGCCCGCGCTCCCGTCAGGACTTTTCTACCATGCTCGAGATCAAGAACCTGGTCGTCAACATCGAGGACAAGCGCATCCTCAACGGCCTCAGCCTGACCGTCAACGACGGCGAGGTCGCCGCCATCATGGGGCCGAACGGCTCCGGCAAGTCGACCCTGTCCTACGTCATCGCCGGCAAGGAGGACTACGAGGTCCTCGACGGCGAGATCCTGCTCGACGGCGAGAACATCCTGGAGATGGAGGCCGATGCCCGCGCCGCCGCCGGCATCTTCCTGGCCTTCCAGTACCCGCTGGAGATCCCCGGCGTCGGCACGATGACCTTCCTCAAGGCTGCGATGAATGCCCAGCGCAAGACCCGCGGCGAGGAGGAACTGACCACCCCCGATTTCATGCGCCAGGTCTTCGCGGCCGCCGACAAGCTCGAGATCAACCGCGAGATGCTCAAGCGCGCCCTCAATGTCGGGTTCTCCGGCGGCGAGAAGAAGCGCATGGAGATCCTCCAGATGGCGCTGCTGTCGCCGCGCTTCTGCGTCCTCGACGAGACCGATTCCGGCCTCGACATCGATGCGCTCCGCATCGTCTCCGAGGGCGTGAATGCGCTCCGCGCCCAGAACCGCAGCTTCCTCGTCATCACCCACTACCAGCGGCTGCTCAACCACATCGTGCCCGACACCGTGCACGTCATGGCGCAGGGCCGCGTGGTGAAGTCCGGCGGCAAGGAGCTCGCCCTCGAGCTCGAGGCCTCGGGCTACGCCGAGTACCGGTCGAACGAGGCCGCGTGACCATGGCCGACGTCACGACCCTCCGCACCGCCGCCGAGACCGGGCTGTCGAAGCTTTTCGAGGTCCAGCGGCTCAAGCTCCCCGGCGCGGCCATCGCCCGCGAGGAGGCTTTTCGCTATTTCGAGGCGGCGGGCCTGCCCCACCGCCGCGTCGAGGCCTTCAAGTACACCGACCTGCGCGCCGCCGTGCGCGAGGCCGCCCCGCCGGCCGAGGTCCCCGACGCCGAGACAGCGCGCAACGCGGTCAAGACCGCCCGGGGCTTTGCCGGGATCGAGGCCGCGCGCCTGACCTTCGTCAACGGCCATCTGGTCGCGGCGCTCTCCGACCTCTCGGGCCTGCCCGAGGGCCTGGAGGTGGTGACATTCGCGAAGGCCATGGCCGAAGGGCATCCGCTCCTCGACCATCTCGCTCCGGTCGAGCAGACCCGCGAGAACCCGATCTACCAGCTCAACGCCGCCTTCATGGCGGACGGGGCGGTGATCCGGGTCGAGGCCGGCGCCAAGATCGAGCGCGCCCTGCACCTGCGCTTCGTCGGCACCGGCTCGGCGCCGTTCTCGACCGCGACCCGCGTGCTGGTCGTCGCCGGCGAGGAATCCGAGGTGACGATCCTCGAGAGCCACGAGGGCCCGGACGGGATCGCCTACCAGCCCAACGACGTCCTCGATGTCGTGATCGGCGACCGCGCCCGCGTGCTGCACAGCCGGCTCAACATCGAGGGCGACGCGGCGATCGCGCTCTCGACCGTCTCGGCCCGCCTCGGCGCCGGCTCGCACATCGAGACCGTCAACGTCGTGACCGGGGCGGTGCTGTCGCGCCACCAGCTCTACCTGCACTTTGCAGGCGACGACGCGACCGCCACCGTCAACGGCGCCGCGATGATCCGCGACGGCCAGCTCGCCGACTCGACGCTGCTCGCCGACCATGCCGCCGTCGGCGGCATCAGCCGCGAGCAGTTCAAGACGGTCATCGACGGCGACGCCACCGGCGTGTTCCAGGGCAAGATCATCGTCCGCCAGATCGCCCAGAAGACCGACGGCAAGATGAAGTCCGACTGCCTCCTCCTCACCGACGAGGGGCAGATGATGAACAAGCCGGAGCTGGAGATCTTCGCCGACGACGTGGCCTGCGGCCATGGTGCCACCTGCGGCGCGCCGGACGACGACCTGCTGTTCTACCTGATGGCCCGCGGCCTGCCGCGGCCTCAGGCCGAGAGCCTGCTGGTCCAGGCCTTCCTCGGCGAGGCGATCGAGGCGGTGTCCCACGAGGGGGCCCGCGCCGCGATGATCGCCGAGACCGAGGCCTGGCTCGCTCGCCGCGGCTGACGACGACGGGGCCGGCCCGAGCGGGCCGGCCCGCCCCCGTACGCACGAGAGCCCGACATGAACGCACCCGTCCTCCAGACCCCCTACGACGTCGAGGCGATCCGGGCGCAATTCCCGATCCTGTCGCAGCAGGTCTACGGCAAGCCGCTGGTCTACCTCGACAACGCGGCCTCGGCGCAGAAGCCGCGGGCGGTGATCGACGCGATGTCGGGCGCGATGGAGACGGCCTACGCCAACGTGCATCGCGGCCTGCACTTCATGGCGAACGCCGCGACGGACGGCTTCGAGGGCGCTCGCGAGACGACGCGCCAGTTCCTCAACGCCCGCTCCACCGACGAGATCATCTTCACCCGCAACGCCACCGAGGCCTACAATCTCGTGGCGAGCAGCATGGGCTGGGCCGGCCTGATCGGCGAGGGTGACGAGATCATCCTGTCGATCATGGAGCACCATTCCAACATCGTCCCCTGGCACTTCCTGCGCGAGCGCCGCGGCGCCGTGCTGAAGTTCGCCCCCGTCGACGACGAGGGCAACTTTTTGGTCGAGGAATACGAGAAGCTCTTCTCGCCGCGCACCAAGATGGTGGCGATCACCCATATGTCGAACGTCCTCGGCACGGTGACCCCGGCCGAGGAGATCGTCCGCATCGCGCATGCCCATGGCGTGCCGGTGCTGCTCGACGGGGCGCAGAGCGCGGTCCACCAGGCGATCGACGTCCAGGCCCTCGATTGCGACTTCTTCGTCTTCACCGGCCACAAGGTCTACGGGCCGACCGGGATCGGCGTGCTCTACGGCAAGAAGGAGTGGCTGGAGCGCCTGCCTCCCTACCAGGGCGGCGGCGAGATGATCGAGATCGTCGAGGAGGAGCGCGTCACCTATAACGCGCCCCCGCACCGGTTCGAGGCCGGCACCCCGGCGATCATCGAAGCGATCGGTCTCGGCGCGGCGCTCGAATTCATGATGAGCCTCGGCCGGGAGCGCATCGCCGCCCACGAGGCGCATCTGCTGGCCTACGCCCAGGAGCGCCTGCGCGGGATGAACAGCCTGCGGATCATCGGCACGGCCCAGACCAAGGGCGCGGTGATCGCCTTCGAGATGAAGGGCGCGCACGCCCACGACGTCGCGACCGTGATCGACCGCCAGGGCGTCGCGGTGCGGGCCGGCACCCACTGCGCCATGCCGCTGCTGAAGCGGTTCGGTGCCACTTCCACCTGTCGCGCCTCGTTCGGCCTGTATAATACGACGGCGGAGATCGACGCCCTCGTCTCGGCCCTGACCCGGGCCGAACGGATGTTTGCGTGAGGACCCCATGACCGATACCCCCGCCGCGACCGGCGCGACGACCCCACCGCTGAACGCCCAGGTGAGCGCCTCCGCGATCCCGCCGGAGGAGATGGATCGGCTGACCGACGGCATCGTGGCGGCGCTGAAATCCGTCTACGATCCGGAGATCCCGGCCGACATCTACGAGCTCGGCCTGATCTACCGGGTCGACATCGCCGACGACCGCAACGTCGCCATCGACATGACGCTCACCGCCCCGGGCTGCCCGGTGGCCGGCGAGATGCCGGGCTGGGTCGAGAACGCCGTCTCGGCGGTGCCGGGCATCGCCGGCTGCAGCGTCACGATGGTATTCGACCCGCCGTGGGACCAGAGCCGGATGTCCGACGAGGCCCGCATCGCGCTGGACATGTGGTGAGCCGGTTCAGCGCATCGCGTCGGTGATGCGCGGTGCGAAGGTAAGGCCCTCATAGACATCGGCGAGGGACAGGCTCGCGCCGATCTCCGGCAAGGTGATGACGGCGTCGAGGCCTTCGAACCGCTCCGGTTGCCATCCCTCCGCCTCGCGGCGGTAGAGCAGGGCGACCGGAGCCACCGTCTCGAAGAGCAGGATGTACCGGAGCGTCGGATGGCGCTTGTACTCTTCCAGCTTCACGGTCCGGTCGACGGCAGTGGTGGAGGGAGAGGCAACCTCGACGACGAGGCGCGGCTCCCGGGACTCATGGGTGTCGTAGACCAGTTCGCCGCATTCGACCGTGACGTCGGGCCGTCGGATCGTCGTGATGCTGGTGCGGAGCGAAACGTCGTCGGTCGTCGGCCGGCAGCGCGAGCCGCGAAGCTGAGTGCCCAGGGTGACGATGACGTTCACCGTCACCCGATCGTGCTGGATACTCGCCCCGGTCATCATCCGGTGTTTCGGCACCGGGACGCCGTCCACGAGTTCGAAGGGTTCGTCCTGGCCCTCCTGCCAGCGAAAGAATTCTTCCGGCGTCATCCGCTGCCGCGCCGCATCCGCCACGGCCGCCTCCGTGCGGTCTCATCCTAGCACATCCCTCCGGTGGACCATCGGCAACGGGATGCTTATCTTCCGAGACGTAACCTCACGCCTCAACCGCCCGGGCCTTGAACCCGGCCGCCGGAGAGAGTTTTGACCATGGCACCGAGCTTCAAGGTGATGTCGCTGACGGACGCGGCCGCCACGCGGATCAAGGGCATCATGGCCGACGCCGAACGCCCGATCGCGGGCCTGCGCGTCGGCGTCAAGAACGGCGGCTGCGCCGGGATGAGCTACACGATGGAATACGCCGAGGAGCGAAAAGCCGGCGAGGACGTGGTCGAGGACAAGGGCGTGCGCGTCTTCATCGACCCGAAAGCGGTGCTGTTCCTGCTCGGGACGGAAATGGATTTCCAGACCACGAAGCTGTCGTCGCAGTTCGTGTTCAACAATCCCAACCAGACCTCGGCCTGCGGCTGCGGCGAGTCGGTCGCGATCACGCCCGTCGACCCCAACGCGCTCAACGCCGCCCACGCCTGAGGGCAGCGTCCTCCGGGGCGGCCCCTCGCCGCCTCGGCCCCTCGGGGCTCAGGCGACGTCGTTCATGGTGTCGGCCGAAGTGCCGTCGTCGACGACCCGGTTGCGGCCCGAGCGTTTGGCGGTGAACATGCAGTGGTCGGCGCGCTCCAGGAGCGACACCGCGGTGTCGCCGCGCCGGTAGACCGCGACGCCGACCGAGATCGTGATCCGGCCGAGGCTCTCGCCGGTCGAGCGCTTGACCAGCTCGCGGCCCATGACGCTGGTGCGGACCTTCTCGGCCACTTCGCGGGCGCTGGTCCGGTCGCAATCCGGCAGGATGATCCCGAATTCCTCGCCGCCGAACCGGGCGATCGTGGTGCGGGTCTCGACGCTCTCGCGCATCGTCATCGCCACCAGGCGCAGCACCTGATCGCCGGTGAGGTGGCCGTAAAGGTCGTTGAAGCGCTTGAAGTGGTCGATGTCGAGGACCACGAGGCAGACCGGCTGGCCCTGAACCGCCGAATGGTCGACGGCCTTGTGCAGCATTTCCTCGAAGTGCTTGCGGTTGCCGATGCCGGTGAGGGGATCGGTCAGGGATTCGACCCGGACCGCCTCGAGGGTCTCGCGCAGGGTCTCGATCTCGTTGCGGCTCTCCCGCATCCGCGCTTCGAGGGTGCGGTTGTTGGCCGCGACGTCCCGCGTGGTCACGACGAGCGAGGAGATGATCTCGCGCACCCGGGCCCGGTTCACCGCCGGGGCGGCGAGGTCCTGGCTGAAGGCCTGGAGCGAGGCGCCGTAGCGTGCCGTCGAACCGAGCGCGGTGTCGAGCATCTCCATGATCTGCTCGATTTCGGCCAGCACGCCGTTGCTCGCCCGCTCGGTCTCGCTCGAGAGCCGGCGGCCGTCGAGATAGGTCTCGAACAGGTGATCGACGGCGTTGTCGGTCAGCGCGCCGTGCTCGGCGGTGAGGCGCTTGACGGTCTCGGTCAGCTGCGGGTTGAGGCCGGCGACGTACGTGTACCAGACGGCGTAGCTGCGCGGCGTCGCCGACGAGCGGTACGCCTTCATCAGCTCCATCGCCCGCTGACCGAACAAGAAGCTCCGATCGAGGTCGGCGCTGCTCAGGTCAGGCATCGAACGTCTCCGCGCTGGGCACCGGCTTCATGCCGGCACCGTTCCGCGATGTTTACGCTCGTTCCGTGGAGAAGCAGTTAAAGCCGGCGCTCCCGGAGCGCCGGCCAGGCAAAAAACCGGGGTCTACTCGGATTCCTTGCGCTTCTTCAGCACAACCGGCCGTAGCAGGAAGGCCGGAACGTGATCACCCAGACCCACCACGGCGTCCGGCATCGCGTCGTCGTCTTGGCTGCGGCCTCGGTCGTTGCGGCGGCTGGAGGCCCGCTCGGCGCGGGGACGGCGATCGTCCTGGGGACGACGCTCCTGCGAGCGGGGCTCGTACGAGCGGGCCTCCTGCGACCGAGCGTCCTGCGGACGACGCTCCTCGGCGGCGGGCCGCTCGTCGGACGCCTGCGCCTCGCCGTTGCGGCGGGCGGGAGCGGCCTCCTCGGTACGGGGGCTGCGGGCGCGGCGCCGGCGCGTCTCGTCCCGGCGGCCGCCTTCCTCGCGGCGTCCCTCGTCCCGGCGCGATTCCTCGCGGCGGCCGCGACCGCCCCGGCGGCGGCGGTCGTCAGACTCGCCGGGCTCCTCGTCGGGCAGGCTGGCGAGATCGCCCTCCGCCCAGGCGATCGGCTGGCCGATCAGGGTCTCGATGGCGGCGAGCGACTTCTCGTCGCCCCGGCCGATCAGCGTGAAGGCGGCACCGGCGCGGCCGGCCCGACCGGTGCGGCCGATGCGGTGGACGTAGTCCTCGGCATGGTGCGGAACGTCGAAATTGAAGACGTGGCTCACCGCCGGGATGTCGAGGCCGCGGGCCGCGACGTCGCTGGCGACGAGCAGCGGCACCTCGCCGGAGCGGAAGGCGTCGAGCGCCGCCATGCGGGCCCGCTGGTCCATGTCGCCGTGGAGCGCCGCGACGTTGAAGCCGTGGTTCGCCAGCGACTTCTGCAGCTGCGCGACGTCGCGCTTGCGGTTGCAGAAGATGATGCCGTTGTTCAGCTCTTCCGCCGCCCGGATCAGCTTGCGCAGGGTCTTGCGCTTCTGGTGCCCCTCGCCGCCCGTCGCCACGAGGCGCTGGGTGATGGTGGTGGCGGTCGAGGCGGGACGCGCCACCTCGATGCGGACGGGATTGTGCAGGAAGTCGTCGGCGAGGCGCTGGATCTCCGGCGGCATCGTCGCGGAGAAGAACAGCGTCTGGCGGGTGAACGGCACCATCTTCACGATGCGCTCGATGTCGGGGATGAACCCCATGTCGAGCATCCGGTCGGCCTCGTCGATGACGAGAAGCTCGACGCCGGTGAGCAGCAGCTTGCCGCGCTCGAAATGGTCGAGGAGCCGGCCGGGCGTCGCGATCAGCACGTCGACGCCGCGGGTGATCTTCATGTCCTGGTCGGCGAACGAGACGCCGCCGATCAGGAGCGCCACGTTGAGCTTGTGGTTCGAGCCGTAGCGCTCGAAGTTCTCCACCACCTGCGCGGCGAGCTCGCGCGTCGGCTCGAGGATCAGCGTGCGCGGCATCCGGGCGCGGGCCCGGCCCTGCTCGAGCAGGGTGAGCATCGGCAGCGTGAAGGCCGCCGTCTTGCCGGTGCCGGTCTGGGCGACGCCCAGCACGTCGCGCCGTGCCAGAACGTGCGGAATGGCTTGGGCTTGGATCGGGGTCGGCGTGGTGTAGCCCGCGGCCTCGACGGCCTGCTGGACCTTCTCACTTAAACCCAGTTCGGCGAATGACATCCTGAGGAGAACCGTTGCGCGCGGGCGGATCGGGCCGGCGCGGAGAAACCGTCGCGGCAACGGCCGGGAGGCAAAGTCGTTTCGCAGCCAGTCCCGCGCCGGTCATCCGAGGCGGGACGTTCACGCCATTGCTCCGTCGCGTCGGGCACGCGACCGCACGCAGGACACGCCCGATGCGCGCCCGCTTGTCAAGTGTCCGCCGTCATTTGTCCGGTGATGACCGTCATGCACGCGCCGCTCCCGCGCGCGGAAATGCCGGGAAATCAGGGACGGGGTCCCGCCGTGCAGGGATCGAGCCGGGTCCGGGCGGCCTCCCCGGCGATCGACCCGGTCGTCTCGGGCTCGACGAGCCCGCGCAACGCGATCGTCTTTCCCGCGAGGGCAGCCGGTTCCGGGCCGGGCGGGGCGAGGACGCGAAGGACCGCGAGCGAGACCAGAACGACGAGGAAGGCCATCGCCCAGGTATGGCGGAGGAGGGAAGGGCGCCCGGAACCGGCCATCGCGATTGCCTCGGTGGATGTCGTCGGGTGTGAGGCTGCGGCACCATGGTTAATGCCAAGTGACCGCACTGGCTCGATTTTTTCCGGCGCAGGTCGCCGCCGATTCACGGTTCGTTGACGGGTGGAGGGGTAAACCCTGTCCTCGTTGCAGGAATGCGACAGACCGGGTGACCGACCGGGGATAGAAGCGCGCCGGCTCTCGCCAATCAGGACCAGTCAGACAATGAAGAAGATCCTCCTCGCCTCCGTGGCCCTCGTCGGCCTGTCCGCCGCCGCCTCGGCCGCCGACCTCCCGCGCCGCGTGGCCCCCCCGCCGGTCTTCACCCCGGTGCCGGTCTTCACCTGGACGGGCTTCTACGCCGGTTTCAACGCCGGTTACGGCTTCAACACCGCTGACACCCGCGCCCCGACCGTCGTCGGCGTGCCGGCCGGCGTCAACGCCGCCAGCAGCGTCTTCGTGACCGGCGCCGGCGTCCCGACCACCGGCGTCCTCGCCTTCGGCAACCGCAACAGCAACGACGGCTTCGTCGGCGGCGGCCAGATCGGCTACAACTACCAGTTCACCCCGGGCTCGGGCGTGGTCGTCGGCCTCGAGGCCGATGCCCAGTACGCCGATTTCGGCCGTGACCGGAACCGCTACGCCTTCGCCACCGCGGCCGGCGCCGGCATCAACCCGGGCACGCTCGTCTTCAACCCGAACGGCATCTCG
>NZ_JTHF01000016.1 GCF_001043895.1 Methylobacterium indicum | reverse complement strand
GGTCGGCGCCGATCGTGCCGATCACCACCGGGCCGCAATGCACCCCGACCGCGACCCGCATCGGCGCGGCCCCGCGGGCGATGCGCTTGGCGTTCCAGGCGTCGATCTCGCGCTGGAGGTCGAGGGCGCAGGCGACCGCCCGGGCGGCGCCGTCGCCGCGCCCGTCGAGGCCCCCGAAGGTCGCCATGAAGCCGTCCCCGAGGAACTTGTCGAGGGTGCCGGCATGGCGGAAGACCACCTTGCAGCTGCGCTCGCGAAAGCCGCCGAGGAGCGCGAAGGCCCGCTCCGGCCCCAGTTCCTCGCTCATGCCGGTGAAGCCGATCACGTCGGCGAACAGCACCGCCACCACCCGGGTCTGGGGCGCGCCGAAGCCCGCATGGGCCCGGGCGGCGAGCGCGTCGGCGACGTCGGGCGAGACGTAGCGGGCGAGGTCGGCCCGCACCACCTCGGCGCGGACCTGCGCCAGCATCGTGCCCCGCCCGCGCCACACCGCGATGGCGAGCAGCAGCGTGAACAGGCCGGTGACGATCCCTTGCGTCCAGAGCGGGGTCAGGCCGACATAGGCCGGGTCGAGGAAGACCTTGAGGCTCTCCTCGCTGCGCAGGCCCCCGTCGCGGACGGCGTCGGCGAAGCGCACGGTGTCCTCGCGGGCGTAGACCAGCCAGACGCCGAGCGACCAGATCGCGGCGATCCAGGTTCCGGTCCACAACACCGCCAGCGGCCGGTAGGTCAGCGCCGCCTCGCCGAGCAGCAGCAGCACGTAGAGGAATTCCGGGGTGCGCAGCCGGGTCTGGATCGGCCAGTCGACCCCGAGCCCGGCCGGCGGCGGCACGATGATGACGGCGCTCATCAGCGCCACGTCCAGCACCGTGAAGGCGAGCTTGATCGCCCAGGCGTGGCGGTGACGGCGCAGGCCGTAGGGAATCGTGCCCAGGACGAAGAACAGGCCGGCGGCGGCGAGGTAGTAGAGGCCGCGCGGCCAGGGCACCAGCACGAGCAGCCACAGCGCCACCACCGCGATGGCGACGGCGCGGGCCCGGAACGCGAAGGCGAGGCCGGCGAGCTCGGCGTGGCGCACGTTCTCGGCCAGCCGCCCGCGGGCCCGGGGCGGCAGCCTTCCGGCGAGCCAGTGGCGCAGGCGCGCGACCCGCAGGCTGGTGCGGAAGGCGAGCACGCGGGCGAGCCCGGCGCGGGCCAGGCGCGCGGCCCTCGGTTTCGACAGGGGATCGGGCGACGGCTCGTCCGCCGCGATGGGCTCGCTCACGGATCCGGTCGCTGGGCTCCCGCTACACTCCCTATGGTAGGGCGCGGGAGGGCCGGCGCGTAGCCCCGGGCGGGTGACCGGGAGGTGTAACGGTCAGACCGCGACCGCCCGCCCCTCGGCCCCTTCCAGAAAGTCCTCGGCGTAGTGGCAGGCCACCGCCCCGCCGGCGAGCGGGCGCGGGACCGGCCGCTCCTGGCGGCAGCGGTCGGTGGCGTGGGGGCAGCGGGTCGAGAACACGCAGCCCTGCGGGGGATTGAGCGGCGAGGGCAATTCGCCCCGCAGGACGATCCGCTCGCGGGTGCGGGCGCCCACGCCCGGCGTCGCCGCCATCAGGGCCCGGGTATAGGGGTGGAGCGGATTGGCGTAGATCGCGTCCTTCGGCCCCTGCTCCATGGCCAGCCCGAGATACATCACCAGCACGTCGTGGGCGATGTGGCGGACCACGCCGAGATCGTGGGAGATGAACAGGTAGGCGAGGCCGAGTTCGGCCTGAAGGTCCGCCAGCAGGTTCAGCACCTGGGCCTGGATCGACACGTCGAGGGCCGAGACCGGCTCGTCGGCGACGACGAGCTTGGGCGAGAGCATCAGCGCGCGGGCGATGGCGATGCGCTGGCGCTGGCCGCCGGAGAACATGTGGGGGTAGCGCGCGTCGTGCTCGGGGCGCAGGCCGACCTTGGCCATCATCGCCCGCACCCGCTCGCGGCGCTCCGATCCCGACAGGCCGGTATTGATGGCGAGCGGCTGCTCCAGGATCGCCCCGATGCGCTTGCGCGGGTTGAGCGAGCCGTAGGGGTTCTGGAACACCAGCTGCACGGTGCGGCGCAGGCGGCGGCGCTCCGATGACGGGGTATCGACGGCGTCGATCCCGTCGAGAGACAGGTCGCCGTCGGTCGGCGGCTCGATCAGCGTCACCATGCGGGCGAGGGTCGACTTGCCGCAGCCGGATTCGCCGACCACCGCCAGCGTCCGGCCGGGCTCGATCGCAAACGAGATGCCGCCCACCGCCTGGAGCCGGGCGGGCGCGCGAAACAGCCCGCGGCGGATCTCGTAGGTCTGGCGGAGATCGTCCGCGACGACGACGGGGGCGCTCAACGGACGGCCTCCGGGATGGCATCGGCGCTCGCGCCAACATCGGCGCTCGCGCCGACAGGGTGGTCCTGGCGGATGCGGGCGTCGCGGGAGGGGTCGCCGAGCGGGTAGTGGCAGCGGACCGAACCGCCCTGCCAGGGCCGCAGGGCCGGGCGCTCGTTGCGGGAATGGTCGGTGGCGTAAGCGCAGCGCGGCGAGAACAGGCAGCCGCGGGGCCGGTCGTAGAGGCCCGGCACCACGCCCGGGATGGTGGCGAGCCGCCCGCCCTCGCTGCGCTCCGGGAGCGCCGCGAGCAATGCCGCGGTGTAGGGGTGCTGGGGCGCGGTAAACAGGGTTTTTGCCGGCTGCTCCTCCATCACCTGGCCGGCATACATCACCATCATCCGGTCGGCGGTCTCGGCGACGACGCCCATGTTGTGGGTGATGAGCACCAGAGCCATGCCGCGCTCGCGCTGGAGCGAGAGCAGCAGGTCGAGGATCTGGGCCTGGATCGTGACGTCGAGGGCCGTGGTCGGCTCGTCGGCGATGAGGAGCTTGGGGTTGCAGGCGATCGCCATCGCGATCATCACCCGCTGGTTCATGCCGCCCGAGAGCTGATGCGGGTAGGACGAGAGCCGGCTCTCGGCCGCCGGGATGCCGACCTGCTCCAAAAGTTCGATCGCCCGCCTCTTCGCGGCCTTGCGGTCGAGGCCGAGATGCTGGCGCAAGCTCTCGGTGATCTGGAAGCCGATGGTGAAGCAGGGATTGAGGCTGGTGGTCGGCTCCTGGAAGATCATCGCCACGTCGCGGCCGGTGAGGCGGCGGCGCTCGCGGGCCGGCATGCCTAAGAGATCGCGGCCGGCAAAGGCGAGACGGTCGGCGGTGACCCGGCCCGGATAGGCGACGAGGCCCATCAGCGCCATCATGGTCACGCTCTTGCCCGAGCCGGACTCGCCGACGACGCCGAGCACCTCCCCCTCCTCCAGGGTCAGGCTGACGCCGTCGACGGCCCGCAGCGTCCCGCCCGCCGACGGGAAGGCGACGGAGAGGTTTTGGATGTCGAGGAGCGGCATCGGGCGCCTCACCGCTTCAGCTTGGGGTCGAGGGCATCGCGCAACCCGTCCCCGACGAGGTTGAAGGCCAGCACCGTGACCAGGATGATGAGGCCCGGGAAGGTCACCACCCACCAGGCGCGCAGCACGAATTCGCGGGCATCGGCCAGCATCGTACCCCATTCCGGCGAAGGCGGCTGGGCGCCGAGGCCTAAGAAGCCGAGCGCCGCGGCATCGAGGATCGCCGTCGAGACGCCGAGAGAAGCCTGGACGATGAGCGGCGCGGCGCAGTTCGGCAGCACCTCCGACAGCATGAGGCGCAAGGGGCCGGCGCCGCTGACCCGGGCGGCGGTGACGTAGTCCTTCGATTTCTCGGCGATCACCGCCGCGCGGGCGATGCGGACGTAATGCGGCAGCACCACCACGGCGACCGCCAGCATGGCGTTCATCAGCCCGGGGCCGAGGATCGCCACGATGACGATGGCGAGCAGCAAGGACGGCAGGGTCAGGATGATGTCCATCACCCGCATGATGACGATGCCGGTGGCGCCGCCGACGAAGCCCGCGACCAGACCCAGCATCGTGCCGACGAGGATCGACACCGCCACCACCGCGACGCCGATCGACAGCGACAGCCGGGCGCCGTGGATCAGGCGCGAGAGGATGTCGCGGCCGATCGCGTCGGTGCCGAGCGGGTAGGTGAGCGAGCCGCCCGCCTGCCAGAACGGCGGCTTGAGGAAGGCCGCGTCGTTGGTGAGGTTCGGCGGATGCGGCGCGATCACGTCGGCGAAGACCGCCATCAGGAAGACCGCGACGATCAGCGCCAGGCCGATCACCGCGCCCCTGTTGGCGCGAAAGCTCGTCCAGAACTCGGCGAGCGGGTGCGGCGGGCCGGCGGGGGCCGCCGAGGCGGCGGGAGTGTCGAGAAGTTCGGCGCTCATCGTGCGTGCCGGATGCGGGGGTTCACGAGGCCGTAGGCGAGGTCGACGAGGAGGTTCACCGCCATCACCACCGCGCCGATCAGCAGGATGCCGCCCTGGAGGACGGGGTAGTCGCGCCGGCCGATCGCCTCGATCAGCCACTTGCCGATGCCGGGCCAGGAAAAGATCGTCTCGGTCAGGATCGCGCCGGTGAACAGCACGCCGACCTGCAGCCCGATCACCGTGACGACCGGGATCAGGGCGTTGCGGAGCGCATGCAGCCCGACGATGCGCCAGGCCGGCAGGCCCTTGGCCCGGGCGGTGCGCATGTAATCCTCGCCCAAGACCTCCAGCATCGCCGAGCGGGTCATGCGGGCGATGACCGCGAGCGGCACCGTGCCGAGCACCACCGCCGGCAGGACCAGGTGAGAGAGCGCGGAGGCGAAGGCGCCGGATTCGTCGGAGAGCAGCGTGTCGATCAGCAGGAAGCCGGTCACCGGCTCGATGAAGTACTGCACGTCGATGCGGCCCGAGACCGGCGTCCAGCCGAGCTGCACCGAGAAGAGCAGGATCAGCAGCAGGCCCCACCAGAAGATCGGCATCGAGTAGCCGGTGAGCGACAGCCCCATCACCCCGTGGTCGAAGACCGAGTTGCGGCGCAGCGCCGCCAGGATCCCGGCCGGCAGGCCGACGAGGAGCGCGAACAGGATCGCGCAGATTCCGAGCTCGATCGTCGCCGGAAACAGGCTGGCGAACTCGGCGATCACCGGCTCCTTGGTGCTGATCGAGCGGCCCAGATCACCGTGGGCGAGCCGCTCGAGATAGATGCCGTATTGCGCGAGCAGCGGCTTGTCGAAGCCGTACTCGGCGCGCAGTTCCGCGTGCCGCGCCGGATCGATGCCCCGCTCCCCCGCCATCGTCTCGATCGGGTCGCCGGGCACCAGGCGGATCAGGAAGAACGCCACCAGGGTGATCCCCAGGAAGGTCGGGATCACCAGGGACGCGCGGGTCAGGAGGAAGCGGAGCACGGGAGGGCCGTTACTTCAGGCTGACGCCGTAGAAGGTGTGGCGGCCGAACGGCGACAGCTTGAAGTCCACCACCTCCTTGCGCACCGGCTTCAGCTGCACCGCATGCGCGATGGTGAACCACGGCGCCTGCTCCTTGAACACCACCTGCGCCTGTTCGTAGAGCTTGGTGCGCTCGGCCTTGTCGGTGATGGTCTTGGCCTTGGTGACGAGGTCGTCGTAGGTCTTGTCGCACCACTTGGCGGCGTTGCCGCCGCCCTTCTCCGCCGCGGCGCAGCCGAGCAGGGTGTGGAGGAAGTTGTCCGGATCGCCGTTGTCGCCGGTCCAGCCGAACATCGCGGTCTGGTGCTCGCCGTCCTGGATGCGCTTGCGGTACTCGCCCCACTCGTAGGACTTGATCTCGGCCTTCACGCCGATCTTGGCGAGGTCGGCCTGCATCAGCTCGGCGATGCGGCGGGCATTCGGGTTGTAGGGCCGCTGCACCGGCATCGCCCACAGGTCCATCGCGAAGCCGCTACCGAGGCCGGCCTCGGCCAGAAGCTTCTTCGCCGCGTCCGGGTCGTAAGGGTCGTCCTTCACCGCGTCGTTGTAGGACCACAGGGTCGGCGGGATCGGGTTCTTGGCGGCGACGCCGGTCGACAGATAGACCGCGTCGATGATCGCCTTCTTGTTGATCGCCATGTTCAACGCCTTGCGCACGCGCACGTCGTCGAACGGCTTCTTCTTGGTGTTGTAGGCCAGGTAGCCGATGTTGAGGCCGGGCTGCTCCAGCACCTGGACGTTGGCGTCCTTGCGCATCGCGTCGACGTCGGCCGGGTTCGGGTAGGGCATGACGTGGCACTCGCCCTTCTGGAGCTTGGCCCAGCGCACCGAGGCATCCGGCGTGATGGCGAAGACCAGGTCGTCGAGGGCGGCCTTGCCGGCGTAGTATTGCGGGAAGGCGCGGTAGCGGACGATCGCGTCCTTTTGATATTGCAGCAGGTAGAACGGACCGGTGCCGATCGGCTCCTGGTCGAGCTTGTCCGGCGTGCCGGCCTTCATCATCGCGTCGGCGTATTCCTTCGACTGGATCGCCGCGAAGGGCATGGCCAGATCGGCGAGGAACGGCGCCTCGGGCCCGGTCAGGGTGAAGCGGACCGTGTAATCGTCCACCTTGTCGAGCGATGCGAGAAGCTTCGGCAGCCCCATGTCGTTGAAATAGGTGTGGTTGGAGCTGGTCACCCGGAAGAACGGGTTGTTCTCCTTCCACTGCCGCTCGAACGAGAAGATCACGTCGTCGGCGTTGAAGTCACGGGTCGGCTTGAAGATCTTGTTGGAGTGCCACTTCACGCCCTTGCGCAAGTGGAAGGTGTAGGTCTTGCCGTCCTCGGAGACGTCCCATTTCTCGGCGAGGTCGGGCACCACGTCGGTGGTGCCGCGCGCGAAATTGACGATGTTGGAGTAGATCTGCGAGCCGGCATCGAACGAGGTGCCGGTGGTGTTCACCGCCGGATAGAAGTTCTCCGGGCTGCCCTCGGAGCAGTAGACCAGCGTCTTGGCGCCGGCGGGCAGGCTTGCCGCCAGGGCGGTCGCGGCACCGAGAACCACCGCCAGGGACGCGCGCTTCATGCTATGATCTCCGATCGAGGGCCTGACGGCCTTGCTTGCGCCACTTCTGGCGGGTTTCCGATCTTTTTCGCAAGGCCCCGGCGGATGGGACGCACAGTCGCGTAACCTTCCGGGTGATTGTGTTCGGGTCGGAAGTCGTGTCTGGTTTCGGACGGATCGTCGGAGCGGACCCCCGCCGTGACGGTCGGTTCGGAGGCCGCGTGGCGCCTGACTCTTCACCCGCGGCGGAGCGCCCGACGGTCGCGCAGGCCTGTCGCGGCATCGCCCGGCAGCTCGCCGTGCTCGACGAGCGCCGGCGTCGGGGACTGCCGACCGGGCGCACCGAGGAGGCCCTGCGCGTCCTGCGGGTCGAGCTCGGCCTCGCCTATGCCCGCGAGGCGATCGGGGTGGCGGAGCTGCGCCACCGGATGACGGGGCAGGCGGAGTGAGCGCGGGCCTGACGCTGTCGAAGACCGGTTCGTGAACCCTCCCCCCTCTCCCCGCCCGCAGGGACAGGAGGAAACCCGTGCGTTCTCGTCTCCGGTCGTTCTTCCGGGCTGTTCTGCCCGCAGAGGCTGGCAGCGGCGCCGTCAGCCCTCCACCGCCATCCCGCAATCCTGCGCGATCTCGCGCGACAGGGCCTCGCGCAGGGCCAGCACCGCCGGATGCCCGGCGCTGGCATGATCCCGCGCCCCGATCCGCCGCACCGGCGCGACCAGCCGCAGGGAGTTGGTGAGGAAGACCGCCTCGGCTTGCGCCAGATCCTCGGGCGTCACCGGCCGCTCGCTCGCCTCGAGGCCGAGGCCGGGGGCGAGCGCCAGCACCCGGGCGCGCACGATGCCGGCGAGCACCCCCTCGTCGAGGGGCGGCGTCACCACCTCCCGCCCGGACACCGCGAACAGGGTGCCGATGCCCGCGCAGGCGACCCGGCCCTGCATGTTGAGGAAGACCGCCTCGTCGTGGCCTTGGGCCCCGGCGGCCTCGGCGGCCAGCACCGCGTCGAGGTAGCCGAGCGTCTTGTGGCGCGAGGCCGGCGAGGTCTCGTTGCGGCGGATCGCGCTCCAGCCGAGGGAGACCTCCGAGAATGCCGTGCCGGGCCGCCAAGGCGCGGCGGCGGCCCACAGGACGGGCCGGGGCTCCGCCGGCGGGCGAAGGCCCCGCGGGCCGGCACCGCGGGTGACGGTGGTGCGGATCGCGGCGCGCGGATGGCGCGCCGCCACCGCCCGCATCGCCGCCCGGGCCTCCCCGAGATCGACCGCGAAGCCGAGCGCCGCCCCGGCCGCCCCCAGCCGCGCCAGGTGCGCCGCCTCCTCCACGATCCGGCCACCCAGCGCCAGGGCGGTGTCGAACACCCCGTCGCCGAGCAGCAGGCCGCGATCGGCGAGGTCGAAGGGCTGAACCGTGTCCTCGTGGAGCGCCCCGTCACGCCACAGCACGGGATGCCCCTCCCTCCGCGTGCCAGCGCCGGGCGAGATCGAGAAAATTGCCGAACAGGGCGTGGCCGTGCTCGGTCAGCACCGATTCCGGGTGGAACTGCACCCCGTAGGTCGGGTGGCGGCGGTGCGAGAGCGCCATCACCTCGCCCTCGGGCGAGACCGCATCGACCGTGAGGTGCGGGTCCATCGCGGCCTGCGGCGTCACGATCAGCGAGTGGTAGCGCCCGACGGTGAGCGGCGCCGGCAGGCCGTGGAAGAGGTTGCGGCCCTCATGCGCGATCGCCGTCGCCTGGCCGTGGAGGGGCCGCGCCGCCCGCTCGACCCGGCCGCCGAAGGCCGCCCCGATGCATTGGTGGCCGAGGCAGACGCCGAGCAGCGGCACCGCGCCCGACAGCTCGCGGATCGCCGGCAGCGACACCCCGGCCTCCGTCGGGCTGCAGGGCCCGGGCGAGATCACCACGGCCTGTGGGGCCAGCGCCCGGATCCCCGCGACGTCGAGGGCGTCGTTGCGCGCCACCCGGACCGCTTCGCCCAGTTCCTCGACGTAGCGCACCACGTTGAAGACGAAGGAATCGTAGTTGTCGATGACGAGGATCATGCGCCCTCCCCGGTCGCGAAGGCCGAGAAGACCCGCTCGGCCTTGGTCAGGGTCTCGCGGTACTCGGAATCGGGGTCGGAGAGCAGGGTGACGCCGCCGCCGGCCTGGAGCACGGCGCGGGTGGCGTCGAGCATCACCGTGCGGATCGCGATGCTGGTGTCGAGGCTGCCGTCGAACCCGATCCAGCCGATGGCGCCGCAATAGGTCTCGCGGGCATCGCCCTCGATGTCCGTGATGATGTCCATGGCGCGCAGCTTCGGCGCCCCGGTGATCGAGCCGCCCGGGAAGGTGGCGGCGAGAAGGTCGAGCCCGTCCGCCCCGTCCTTCAGCGTGCCGGTCACCGCCGAGACGAGGTGGTGGACCCCGGCATAGGTCTCGATCCCGCAGAGCGTCGGCACCGCTACGCTGTGGGGCGCGCAGATCCGCGACAGGTCGTTGCGCAGGAGATCGACGATCATCACGTTCTCGGCCCGCTCCTTGGGATCGGCGGCGAGCGCCTCGGCCCGGGCCCGGTCCTCCGCCGGGTCGGCGGCGCGGCGCGCCGTGCCCTTGATCGGCCGGGTCTCGACCGCGCGGCGATCGAGGCGCAGGAAGCGCTCGGGCGAGGACGAGGCGAGGGTAAGCCCGTCGCCCTCGAGATAGGCCGCGAAGGTCGCGGGGTTCCGCGCGCGGAGCCGCCGGTAGAACGCGAAGGCGTCGAAGCCCGGCGGCAAGGCGGCCTCGAAGCGCTGGGCGATGTTGGCCTGGTAGATGTCGCCGGCCCGGATGTAGTCGCGCACCCGCTCGACCGCCCCGGCATAGGACTCGGCCGTGAAGTTCGAGCGCCAGGCGAGCGGCGCGACCGGGGCGGGCGCGCCCTCCGGCGCCGGCCGGCTCAGGGCCTCCGCCAGGGCGTCGAGGTCGCGTTCGGCCCGGCGCGCCCGGGCGGCGGGCTCGGTCTCGGGAAAGCCGGTGGCGATCAGCCGGCAGGTGCCGGCGCGATGGTCGAAGGCGACGACCGTGGCGTAGAGGCTGACCGCGAGGTCGTCGGCGAGGCCGGCGCGCCGGGCCGGCGGCGCCACCCGCTCCAGGCTCGCGCCGAGATCGTAGGCGAAGTAGCCGATCGCCCCGCCCTGGAACGGCGGCAGGTCGGGATCGGCCTCGATCCGGTAGGGCGCCAGCACCGCCCGCAGGGCCTCGAGGGGCGTGCCCGGCACCGCCGCGCCGTTCCAGGTCGCCCGGCCGTCCCGCGCGCGAAAGGTCCCGAACGGCGCGGCGGTGCCGGG
>NZ_JTHF01000159.1 GCF_001043895.1 Methylobacterium indicum | reverse complement strand
GACGGCGCGATGCCGATCGTGCCGGTGCAGGCGGGGCCGAGATCCGACAGGATGTCGCCGAAGAGATTCGAGGCCACCACCACGTCGAACCAGTCCGGGTGCAGCACGAAATGCGCCGTCAGGATGTCGATGTGGTACTTGTCCCAGGCGACATCGGGGTAGTGGCGCGCCATCTCCTGCACCCGCTCGTCCCAGTACGGCATGGTGATCGAGATACCGTTCGACTTGGTGGCCGAGGTCAGGTGCTTCTTCGGCCGCGAGCGCGCGAGTTCGAAGGCGAATTTCAGCACCCGGTCGGTGCCGCGGCGGGTGAAGACCGATTCCTGCACGGCGAATTCGCGGTCGGTCCCCTGGAACATCCGGCCGCCGACCGAGGAATACTCGCCCTCGGTGTTCTCGCGCACGACCCAGAAATCGATATCGCCGGGCTTGCGGCCGGCGAGCGGGCTCGGTACGCCGGGCATCAGGCGCACCGGACGCAGGTTGATGTACTGGTCGAACTCGCGGCGAAACAGGATCAGTGAGTTCCACAGCGAGACGTGGTCCGGGATCTTCTCCGGCCAGCCGACCGCGCCGAAGAAGATCGCGTCGTGCCCGCCGATCTGCGCCTTCCAGTCCTCCGGCATCATCCGGCCGTGCTTGGCGTAGTAGTCGTAGGACGAGAAGTCGAACCAGTCCTGCTGCAGCGTGAAGCCGTGGCGCTTGGCCGCCTGCTCCAGCACGCGCACGCCCTCCGGCACCGTCTCCTTGCCGATGCCGTCCCCGGGGATCACGGCGATGCGGTAATGACGCTTGGCTGACGGCATGGGTGTCTCCTCCGTGTTATGGATCCTGCCGTCGCGCATCGGGCGGGATCGGTCAATCGCCGTTCACGCCACATCCCCGACGCTCGCCCTGCGCTGGCGGTCGAGCTCGTCGCTGTAGCGCTTGAGCGTGTGCTTCTCGGTCAGGATTCCGATTACCCGGGCGGTCTCCCGGCTCTCGACCACCGCCAACGCCTCGCTCTCGGCCTTGTCGAACAGGGCCACGGCTTCCTTGGCATTCATCTGCGGCAGCAGCATCTCGTCGCGGTAGCGCAGGAGGTCGACGACCTTCGTCTCCGCCGCCTTGTCGTCGATCGGGGCCGCATGGGCCTCCGCCACCAGCACGATGCCGGCATAGTGCCCGGCCTCGTCGACGGCGACCACCTGGGTGCCGGAGCCGAGCGGGAAGGCCCGCCGGAACGCCGCCAGCGTGGTGTCGGCCCGCACGGTGCGGACCTCGCGGCGCATCAGCTGGCCGACCGTCAGGGTGCGGATCCAGCCGACGTCGTGGGCGCTGCGGATCGCCTCGCCCCGCAGATGGAAGCGCCAGGTCGCGAAGGAATACCCGAAGGTCTTGCGCACGGTGAGCGAGGACGCGATCACCGCCACGAGCACCAGGCTGGCGATCGGGAAGTCGCCCGTCACCTCCAGCGCCAGGAAGGTCATCGTCATCGGCCCGCCGATCACCGCGACGGCAAGCGCGCTCATCCCCACCACCGCGTAGGTGACCGGCGGCAGCACCATGGCGACGAGGGGCGGGGCGAGGATCACGAAGATCTTGCCGGCGAGCGCCCCGAGGAACAGCGAGGCGAAGAACAGGCCGCCGCGGAACCCGGTGCCGATCGAGATCGCCGAGGCGAGCGCCTTGGCGAGGAAGAGGAGGATCAGCCCGGCCGCCCCGATGGCGGCGCCGTCCTCGGTCAGGTTGAGGTGGAGCGCGCCGTGCCCGGCCGAGAGCACCTGGGGCGTGGCCACGAGCGCCAGCACCCCGACCACGACGCCCCCGAGGACGGGCCGGGCCAGCGGCGGCAGCCTCGTGCGGCGCACCCCCTCCTCCACCAGCGTGACGCCCTGCATGATCAGGATGCCGAGCCCGGCGCAGATCAGCCCGAGGCCCAGGGTCGGCAGGTAGTCGGCCGGGCCGACCGGCGGGGTCGGCCCGATGGTGATCACCGTCTGGTGGCCGAGGATCGCCCGCGACACGAACCCTCCGGCGAGCGCCGCGGTCACCACCGGGGTGAGCGACGCGATGGCGTAGGTGCCGATGATCAGCTCGAAGGCGTAGAAGGCGCCGGTGAGCGGCGCCCCGAACGCCGCCGCGATCGCGGCCGCCGCCGCGCATCCGACGAGGATCCGCATGTCGGCACGGCGCAGCTCGAAGCTCAAGCCCAGGCGCGAGGCGACGCCGGCGGAGATCTGGGTGTAGCCCGCCTCGAGCCCGACCGAGGCGCCGCAGCCGTTCGAGATCAGGTTCTGCACCGCCACCAGCGCCGAGTCCCGCAGGGACAGGCGGCCGCCATGCAGCGCATTGGCCTCGATCGGGTCGATGACCGGCCGCCCGGGAGCGCGCCGCCAGCGCCCGCCGAGCCAGACCACGAGACCGAGCACCACCCCGCCCAGGGCCGGCACGCCGAGGGCGACGAGCGGCGAGACGTGCGGCGTCGCGCTCAGGCGCTCGTCGAGGTCGAGGCCGAACAGCCATTCATGCGCGGTCTGCGCCGCCCAGCCCATGCCGCTGACGAGCGCCCCCGACACGCAGCCGACGAACGCCGCGAGCAGGATCAGGCCGATCTCGCCGCTGCGCACCCAGGCGCGCAGCGATCCGGGCGCCAGCACGAGGGCGCTCTCCGTCAGGGCGCGGCGGACCGTCTCGGGCTTCGGCGTCATCGGACCGTCGGGGCAGGGAATGGTGGGGTGCCCTGCGGTTTACGGTGCCGGAGGCGGCCGGTCGACCGGCTTCGCTTCCACAGCCGGCGCAGTTTCTCGCGCTTTCGGAAGCGGGAACGCAGATCGGCGCTTGCCACGGCGCCCGGGCCCGACTACACACCCCCTCGTCGCGAGCCGCCATAGCTCAGTTGGTTAGAGCGCTAGATTGTGGATCTAGAGGTCCCCCGTTCGAGCCGGGGTGGCGGTACCACGCACTTGGAAGGATCGGAGCCCGGGCTGGCGACAGCGCCCCCGGCGAGCGGACCGAACCGATAGACTTGCCGAACAACGGAATTTCGCGGTTCCATCACGGCCGATGCCTGTGGGCATCGATACGGGAACGATCGGCGCTGCGGTGCGATACCGGCAGGACGCGGTGTTCGACGACGCCCGCAGCCCGACCCGGAGGCGCCCGATGACCGATATCGCCGACACCCCGCGCCATGCCGCCGAGGCCTCGCCGAGCGACGAGGAGGCGTTCCACATCCCGGACGAGATCGCGCTGGCGCTGACCGAGTTCGCCGCGGTGGAGGAACTCTCCCGCGGCGATGCGATCTGCCTCATCCTGCGGGACTACCTGCGGGTGAAGGGCTACCTCAAGGGCGCGCCTCCGGTCTGACGACACGCCAGGCGGGCACCCCGCTCCCTCGGGGATGCCCCGGGATCGTGCATCCCCGCGGGAGCGGAGACCGTATCGCTACACGGCGCCGCGCAGCTGGATCTCGAGGCGGCCGACATCCTCCGTCAGCCGATCGACCGTGCGCCGCGCCTCCGGATCCTCGGGTTCCTCCGTGAGGGCCAGCGCGGCGGCGGCGAGGGATTGGCGCTTGGCCTGGAGCGCATACGCGATCTGGGCGCGAGCCATCTCGGGTGTCCTGTCGGCCATGAGCGATCCTCCTCAAGACTGCGCATTCGGGCGCGGTGATAGCGGTCCCCGTTCAACGCGCGAACCGGCCACGAGATCGCGTGGCCTGGCGGGCGACATTCGAGGAGCCGAGCTCACGCGGAAACGGCGCGGGCTGCCTGACCCACGCCGTCATCGTCAGGTTGTCCGGGGAGTCGCGGGCTCAGCAGTCGTTGGCCTGCTGCGCGGCGGTCTTCTCGCCCTTCGATTGGCGCGAGACGTCGGCCGGCGAGGTCGCCATCTGCGAGCCGACATTCTGCATCGCCCCGACGGTGCCGGGCGATTCCGCCTTGGCGCCCGGCGAGACCGAGGCGGTGGCCGGCGGATCGACGGTCGAGCTCTTGTCCATCTTCTGGTTCTGGGCGGTCTGGCCCGGGGCGCAGGGGCCCGCAGCGGCACCGAGCGTGCCGGCCAGCAGGAAGAGCCCGGCGCCGATGGCGGTGAGGCGTGTCATGGTGTTTCCTCCAGACGTTGTCGTGCCCCCTCAACCGTCATCCTGAAGTCGCGGTTCCTCCCCCATTGGGCTGCGACATACTGGCATGGTCTATGTCGTATGTTCGCGAAAGCGGCATTCGAAATCCGCTCGCGCGCTCCGCCCGGCAAACCAATTTCGAACGCGCCAGAACCGAAAAAATCCGCTTGCGTTTTGTGCGGCGCACGCTAATTTGTGCATCGCACGATCGCGATGGCGTCGCGGTCGTGCTGCCCTCTTTGGGCGTTTCCTCCCTAGACTTCGGGCCACCCGCAAGGGTGGCCTTTTTTCTTGTGACCTTTCCTCTTGGGGAATGGCCCACGGGACATCCGGAGCAGGTTTTTGACGGGTGCGGGATCCATCCGCCTGCCGTCGCCGAAACGGGATCGGGGCCGCGCACGGCGCAGCCCCGACATCCTCGGATCAGCAGGCCGGTCCGTCGGAGCATGGCCCGACGGCGGGACGCCATCTCGCCGCGGAGGACGCGGCGTGATGAGGGATCTAGATCGGCAGCATCCCTGCGGGGCGCGACTGGGCGTAGAGGCTCGCCCCCGCATCCGCGCCGACGACCCGCGCCAGGGCAGCCTCGTCGCAGGTGCCGGCAATCCGCAGGCCGAGCCGGTGCAGATGATCCTTGTCGGTGCAGTAGGCAGCCAGCCGGGCGCGTCCCGTCTCGGGCATGCGCGCCACCAGGGCGTCCACGTCGTCCTCGCTGGCGCGGTGCAGCACCGCCAGCAACTCGAGCGGGATCGGATAGCGGGCGAACGCCGTGGGCAGCGGGCGGGTCTGAGCTTGCGGCATGGATCACCTCGTGCGGTCGGGTTCGCAGGATCCTCGGGCGGATATGGTTAGCGATCAGTTAAGAACTCGACACTGCGCGCGCATGATCATGAGCGACTCTGCCAGGTGCCGCACCGGATCGCGACAATCCGCCTGCCCGGCCGATTCGATGATCTACGTCATGTCGGAAGACCTCGGTGCGATGCAGCATATCGGGCATGCACATAACGTAGGGAGCCACCTTTCGAATGAATGATTGTAGTGGGAGCACGGCGCCCCTGCGAGGCCCGGACGAGGTGAGATGAGCGAGCAGACCCGCGCGGAAACCGTCCTGGCCGATGCCGTGCGGCGCAGCCTGGACGGCTGCCTGCGCGCGCCGGCGTTCCGGCGCTCGCCGAAGCTGGCCGCCTTCCTGGGATATATCGTCGAGGAGGAGCTGGCCGGCCGGGGTGAGACCATCAAGGCCTACACCATCGCCACCCAGGCCCTCGGCCGGCCTCGACCCGGACGCTCGGATCGTTGCTCGGATCGAAGCTGTCGGCCCGGCCGAGGGCCTGGGTGGC